>DATEDX010000129.1:0-11157 GCA_035281425.1 Acidimicrobiia bacterium | reverse complement strand
CGCCAGCCGCATAGACGGTAAGTTCGTGGTCGTAACCCAGGGCGATATTGGTGGCCAATCGGCTCTGAGTGGCGCCGGTGCAGAGCGTGCTAGTTCCTACGGTGTCGTTCCCGTAGAGGGCAATGTCCAGAAACCCGAAGTTGCCTTGTGTGGGGCCATTGCAGGGTGCCACATCGAGGTTTTCTGTGGGGTTGGCGAACATGCACGCTTGGCTGCTCCCACCTCCGGTCGGACCGAGAGCGAACGGAATAAGGTCCGAGCTCGAATTCAGATCTGCTCCCGCCTCGGCATCAGATGTGATGGCAATGCTGTTCCAGCCGATCCCTCCACCGAAGGCGGTGTCGACCTGGCTGGTCGGTAGCACCACCCGAGCTTTTTTCAGGTTGCTGGTGTAGCTGATGCAGTCTGAGACGCCCGAGTGGAACGGGTAGGCACTGTCACCGGCGTCGACGCATGCCGTCCAGTCTGCCGCAGTGAAGCGGCTATTCATCGTGCCGGCAATCACCGACATCGCCTCATACGCGCCTCGGCAGGCCGCTAGCTGGATCAGCGAACCACTACAAGCTGCTGGGTTGCCATGGTTGGTATTGGCGTATTGGACAGCGGCCAAGGCACCAACGTCCGCAGCGGATTGCTGCTGGCGGCGGTCGTCAAAGGCGGCGCCGAGGTCGACGGCGATGGCGGCCATCCCCATCAATAGAAGGAGGCAAAGCGCCACCAGCATCGCGGTCGCGCCCCGTTCGTTGGGAGATGTGAACCTCTTCATGGGCAGGTGCTGGTGCCGGTCCAGTAGCCACTCGGGGTCTGCTCGGCCCTGATCTCTACAGTGGAGCTCAGAGTTGTGAAAGACGCAGGGAAGGCCCAATCGATCAGACCGGTAAGGCTGGTGCGGGGCTGAGACACATGAGCTTCGATCCCGTCACCCGGGTTCATCTCTGAGCTGGGAGACACCAGGGCGGGCTTGATGCAGAAGGTCACGGTTGGCGTGGTCGAGATCCCCATCCGGTTGATGGTCTCGCTGGTGAGCGTGGTGGTGTTGCCCCCAAAAGCCACCGCCGCCAGCCGGGCACCCTCCCGGGCTCCGTGCTTAATAGTGAGGTCCTGGCCGAACAACCAGGCAAACTCGATGATCCCAAACAGCAGCAGAATCAGGAACGGCGCCACCAGGGCGAACTCGACCAGGTTGGCGCCACGCTCCTCTGCCAGGCGCTTACGCATCTCACCCATCCCTTCAGAAATTGGACCTAAGGCCCCCTTATCGGCGGATGGTGTGAAAAACTTAAGAACCCGCTGGAATCAGCGGGTCAGCTCAAGTTCGTAGAACTGGTTGCCAGCTGAACCGCCTCCGGAGATGACTTGGCACAAGGGCGGTGGAAGATGGTGGCAGCCGAGGACGATGGCGCTTGCCGAGTCGATCTTCTGTTGACCCGGGCCACCGGTTCGGTCAATATCGCCGTTCATGCCGGGCTCGTGCATGCAGAAGCTCAAGGTCGGGTCGATGAACACGCCGTTGCAGGTCCATTGGGCCCCAAACTCAGTCCACAGACCCTGTATGAACACCGGCACGAAGTTGGCGATGTCGTAGCAGCATACGTTGCTGCCCAGTGGTGCGCTCTGGTGGTACTGAGGCACGGTCGCCAGACGCATCGTGTTTGCCAGGTCGGCTGAGAAGATCTGCCCAGATTCGGTGGCCAAGCAGGTTTTCATGATCGCCTCAGCTGCGATCACGCTGGTGGCATCAGTGGGGTTCTGGGCGGCAGCATTTTGACACGTGGCATTCATTGGGAGACTTGTGTCGATGTACTCCCACAGTGGCTTGTTGTCGATGTCCCGACCGAAGATCTCGAAACTTCCATCGACATAGGGACCCCGTCTCAACCGGCCGCTGAAATTGTCGCTCGCGCTGGGCCAGCTACCACCAGTAATCATGCCGTCGGTGACATCGTTATTGGAGTAGCCGCCTCCTGAGTCCACTCGATTTGGATTGAGAGGACCTGGGAAACCGGGACAATCACCACCGTTGACTCGATTTCCCGGGGCGCTCGGTGTGGTGCCGAGCCGGTGGTCCAATCCATCGGCGATGGCGCGAGATAGCGGTTGTGGTTGGTTACCGCTGTTGCAGAGACTCGATTGAGGGCCCGAGCTGAGTTCTGTATAGAAATACGGATTGAAATTGCCGAAGTCACCGGTGGTGGAAGCACCGCAGCTGTCGCGACCACCGGCGGTACCGGTCTTGATGCACACTTCAGCGCCTGGGCCCACGCTAGAGAAGACGCCGGCCGGGAAGGCTCCGTTGGAGGTCTCGAAGATCGTGGCTTCGGCAAAAGCAAACGTGTCAATCTGGGTGACACCTAGCACCCGACCAAAAGTGGTGTCAGTCTGTTGATTCGGCACTCGGACTCGCATCAACGCATCGTCGGGTCCAAATTGGAAGCTGATACAGGCACTCCCTCCGGTAATGCCGGGTATTGAGCTGGATAGCAGCGGCAGAGCATCGGGGTCGGTACACGCTGCCCAGTCGCCTGCGGGGACTGCCCGCACGTTCGTGGCTACATAAGCCTTGGCGGTGTCCACTACCGACTGCGCTGATCCGCCGAGTGCATACTCAAGAGCGCCAGCGAGGACTGAGGCATCAGCGCCGTTCTGATCAAGCCGTCGTTCGTTCTTGGCGGCGCTGATATCAATAGCGAAAGCCGCCATTCCCATGATTAGAAGCAGGCACAGCGCGATAAGAAGGGCTGTTGCTCCCCGGTCGCTTGATGAGTTGGTCAACATGCGACATCACTTACCTGAGACCATGAAGGCGCCTGCTCCATTCGGACCGTGACTGTTGACTGCAGTCGTGTGCCCGCTGGGATGGCCCAGTCGAGGATCCCGGTGAGGGTCGTTGCGGGCGTATCCACCGTCACGGTGATGTCATCTCCGATGTTGGCGCCAGATCGAGAGATCGTGATGAGCGTCGAGGGCCGGTCGGCAAGATCCATCCGATCGCAAACATCACCAGCAGGGCTTCCTGGGTTCGGAAAGTCGTCGGTCGCTGCCAGCCTCGCCCCTTCTCGCGCACCGTGGCGTACATCAAGGTTCACCGAGAACAGCCATCCAAACTCGATGATCCCGAAAAGGAGAAGAATTAAGAAAGGCGCCAAGATGGCGAACTCGACAAGGTTCGCGCCGTCTTCTCGCCTATTGCCCCACCGTTTCATAGCCCCTTGTATCTCCCGTTGACCGGCGGGAGGTTACCACTCTGAGCGCGCAAGAATCTCGGAGGACCCAAGTTCTACTCGTTGTGGCTAGTTACCTGTTTAGGGGCAGGCGAATGTCCCGGTGCTCCACGAAGGCGACTGCTCTATCAGGATCTCGGCGGTGGAGGTGAGTTGGAGGGTGGGGGGTAGGGCCCAGTTGAAGAGTCCCGTCAGACTTGTTCCCGGTGCCGTCACCGTGACGATGGCGTAGTCCCCGACGTCGTTGGCGCTGCCGTTGCCGGTGGCATCGGCCCGGCCGAGGGTGACGTCGACCGCCGAGGGGTTGCCCATGGTCGCCAAGGTCATCCGATCACAGGTCTCGGCGACGATGGCGTTGGCATTCCCGAAGTCGACGATGGCGAGTCGAGCACCTTCCCGGGCGCCATGACTCACGTTGACGTTCCGGGCAAACAGCCAGCCGAACTCGATGATGCCGAAGAGGAAGAGGAAGAGAAGGGGAGCGAGGATGGCGAACTCGATCAGGGTTGCCCCGCGGTCAGAGCCTGAGCGAGCCTTCGCGAAGGTCATGGACACACCTGAGCAGTCGTGTTGGCCCATGTGGCCGGTATCTGCAGCCTTGTTTCAACGTCGGAGCTGAGCATCATCGACGGAGGCACCGCCCAGGACAAGAGGTTGGTGATGGTCGAGGCCGGGGCAGCCACCGTGGCGGTAGCCAAGTCGTCGCCACCGCCGGTCGACTGCAATGTCACTTCGGCGTTGGTCGCTTGTTCAAGAGTGGCACAGATCGCTGCGACCAGTTGATCGGTGTCGCTGGAGTTGCGGGCTGCCGACGACCGACCTTCGGGGTGGTTGAGCGACATCAATCGAGCTGCCTCTCTGGCTCCCTGCCGTACATCGAGGTGCTGTGAGAAGAGCCAGGCGAACTCGATAACCCCAATCAGGAGGAGTAGGAGGAATGGAGCCAAGAGGGCGAACTCAACCAGGGAGGCTCCAGACTCCTTGGACGGTGGCTTAGAAGTCATCTACTTGATGAGGTTGTAGACGACTTGCCCGTCGCCTCCCGGAAAAGCGTCCTGGACGCTCTGGGGAAGCATCGAGTCGACCAACAGGTAGGCAGTAAGCGACTCGATCGACGGATTTCCTTGTGATCCTGCTGGGTAGCCGCACGAAGTCCCCTGGCCATTCCCGCAGGTAGGAGTGGGGGAGACGCCCGGCTCAAAGACAATCTGGCAACTGTTGGCGTTGCACTTCCAATGAGTGGCGTGGAGAAATACGGCCCGGAAATCCTTGATCAGGTAGTCCTGGGTGCCAGGTCCGACATTCACGAAAAGCTCGGGTACATAGGCGAATCGCACGGCGTCACCGATAGCCTCTGTGAATAGTGGCCCCAGATTGGGGTTGATGGCCCTGGCAGTCTTCCAGGCGTCTAAACACGTTGCCATGCCGGCTCCACTCTGGGGGCTGGCACCAGTGCACTGCGAGACGCCGGCTCCACCGCTGACGATGTAGTCCCAGAGGGGGGTGTCGTCGAGTTGAGGTGTGCCGTTCACGACCGTGATCCGGTTGCCACCTTGCGCCAGCCGGCCGGGATGCCCGTATATCCCATCGCGCAATCCAGCATCGAGATTGGACTGAAACGCGTTGCCGGTTTGCCCGGGTATCTGGTTGGGTTGGGCGTTGAAGATCGGACACAGGTTGTGGTCGTGGCGGACTGGATCTCCCGCGTTGTAGATGGCGAGGGGATGGTCCACCCCGATGGCAACATTCGCCCGGATCTTCTGGTTGGACATGGCGTTGCCACATATCGTCGGTGTGCCCAGTTGGGTGTTGCCGTAGAGCGAGATGTCCAGGTAACCGAAGTTGCCGGTAGCTGGACCATCGCAAGGCGGAAGTGCCTGGGGACCGGTATTGGACTTCAGACACACTTGCGACGCACTGGCGTCCGAAGCTCCCAGAGCGAACGGAATCACCGGACTGGTTACGTCAAGGCCAGCGATCGCCTCGGCTTCGGCCGACGTATCGATGTTGTTGGCTCCGAGGACTCTGCCGAAGGTGGTGTCGACCTCGATGTTGGGGATCACGACCCTTGCCTTCTGAAGGTTCGAGGTGAAGGAAACACACTGGTTCCCCGTCGCCACGACCGTGAATTCCGACGGTCTGGTGGGGTCGGTGCAGGCACCCCAGTTAGCAGCAGTCGGACTGACGAGGCTGTTGTTGGCTACGGCCACGGCCTCAGCGGCGCCGTTGTTGGCGGCGTTCTGTACCGAGGTCGAGCCTGAGCTTGGCCGGGCGAACTGGACGGCGACCATCGAGGCGACGTCGGAAGCGGATTGGTCCTGGCGCCTTTCGTTAATGGCGGCCGAGAGGTCGATTGACACGGCGGCGACACCCATTAGCAGCAAGAGGCAGAAGGCGACCAGAAGAGCTGTCGCGCCCTTCTCTGAGTCTCGCCCAGCGATGTGTGCCCTACTGGGAACTTTCACGTCCACTCCCTTTTCATTTGCCCACCCAGCGTTGCCACTCAGAGTGGTCGCTGGAGTCTAGTGGTGGGATAGGGCGTGAGACCCAAACAAATCAAGTACCGCCAGATTCTTATGTGTTACATAGAATTCCGCGCTGACGCCAACGGGTAATAAGTCTGCCCGCGCCCGACCATCAACCTGCCAGAAGGAACATCGACCGCCATAGGTCTGCCGACCGATCGTCAGCGGACCGTCACCAGCTTGCGATTGGCCACCTTGGCCTTGATGTAGTCGCGATTGAGGAGGGCGATGAAGTCGATGGAGATCGATTTGGGACAGGCCGCCTCACACTCGCCGTGATTGGTACAAGAACCGAATAGGTCTTCCATCGTGTCGACCATCGCCTCGACCCGCGAATAGCGCTCGGCCTGACCCTGGGGGAGGATGTTCAGGTGGGAGGCTTTGGCGGCGGTGAAGAGTTGGGCGGCGCCGTTGGGACAGGCGGCGACGCAGGCGCCACAGCCGATGCAGGCGGCGGCATCGAAGGCGGTGTCGGCCAGGTCTTTGGGGATGGGGATGAGGTTGGCGTCGGGAGCCGAGCCGGTGCTGGCGGAGATGAAACCGCCGGCGGTAATGATCCGGTCCAAGGCGGAGCGATCCACCACCAGGTCCTTGATGACCGGGAAGGCGGCTGCGCGCCACGGTTCGACGGCGATGGTGGCGCCGTCGGGGAACTTGCGCATATGCAGTTGACAGGTGGCGGTGCCGAGCTGGGGGCCGTGGGCCTGCCCGTCGATCATCACCCCGCAGCTTCCGCAGATGCCTTCTCGGCAGTCGTGCTCGAAAGCGATGGGGTCCTCGCCTTGGTTGGTGAGGCGGTCGTTGAGGACGTCGAGCATCTCTAGGAACGACATCTCGGGGGAGATGTCTTCCACCATGTAGGTGCGGAAGCTGCCCGCCGCGCTGGGTGAGGGTTGCCGCCAGACCTGAAGGGTGATTCTCAGGGCGCCCCCTCCGGCCCTTCGGGCCACCGCCCCCAACGTCGGCCCTGGCGGGCCTCCTGGGGGAGGAAGACCGGCAACTTCCGTCTTCCGTCTGCCGGCTTCCGGCTCATTTGTAGGACCTCGTGCTGGGGTGGGCCTCCTCGAACACGAGTTGCTCCTTGTGGAGTTGGGGTTCTCCGCCGGTCCATTCCCAGGCGGCCACGTAGGCGAAGTTGTCGTCGTCGCGCAACGCCTCCCCTTCCGGGGTCTGGTGCTCTTCGCGGAAGTGGCCCCCGCACGACTCCTCCCGGTGGAGGGCATCGATACAGGTCAACTCGGCCAGTTGGAAGAAGTCGTCGACCCGGCCCGCCTTCTCCAGCGACTGGTTGAGCTCCTCGTTGGTGCCCAGCACCCGAAGATCTTTGTTGAACTCCTCGTAGAGGGCGGGAATCTCCGACAGGGCCTTCTCAAGACCGGTGCGGTCGCGGCTCATCCCGCAGTACTCCCACATGATCTTCCCCAACTCGCGGTGGAACCAGTCCACGGTGCGGGTGCCCCCGGCTCCGAGGTATCCCGCCACCCGATCCGCCACTTCCCTCTCCACCGCTCCGAAGTCGGGATCGTCGGTGGGGACCAGCGGCTGGTTGAGGAGCCCGGCCAGGTAGTCGCCGAGGGTGTAGGGGAGCACGAAGTAGCCGTCGGCCAGACCCTGCATGAGGGCGGAGGCGCCGAGGCGGTTGGCGCCGTGATCGGAGAAGTTGGCTTCGCCGATGGCGTAGAGGCCGGGGATCGTGGTCATGAGGTTGTAGTCCACCCAAAGCCCGCCCATGGTGTAGTGGGGGGCGGGGTAGATGCGCATCGGCATGGCGTAGGGGTTCTCGTCGGTGATGCGGTCGTACATCTCGAAGAGGTTTCCGTACCGCTCGTCGATGGTGGCGGGGCCGAGACGGGTGATGGCGTCGGCGAAATCGAGGTAGACGCCGTTCTTCCGTGGTCCCACCCCCCGACCCGAGTCGACCATCCGCTTCACCGCCCGGGAGGCGACGTCGCGGGGGACAAGGTTGCCGAAGGCGGGATACATCCGCTCGAGGAAGTAGTCGCGTTCTGTGGCCGGGATCGCCTGCGGGGGCCGCTCGTCGCCGATCTGTTTCGGCACCCAGATGCGGCCATCGTTGCGAAGCGACTCGGACATCAGGGTGAGCTTCGACTGGAACTCGTCGTTTTGGGGGATGCAGGTGGGGTGGATCTGGGTGAAGCAGGGGTTGGCGAAGGCGGCCCCCCGGCGGTGAGCTCGCCAGATGGCGGAGGTGTTGCAGGCCTTGGCATTGGTGGAGAGAAAGAAGACGTTGGAGTAGCCCCCGGTGGCGAGGACCACGGCGTGGCCGGAGTGGCGGCCGATGTCTCCGGTGAGGAGATCCCGGGTGACGATGCCCACCGCCCTTCCCTCTTTGACCACCACGTCGAGCATCTCGCTACGGGTATGCACCACCACCGTGCCGGTCTTGACCTGGCGCATCATCTGCTGGTAGGCGCCGAGGAGGAGTTGCTGGCCGGTCTGACCGCGGGCGTAGAAGGTGCGGGAGACCTGGGCGCCACCGAAAGAGCGGTTGTCGAGCAGCCCGCCGTACTCCCGGGCGAAGGGGACCCCTTGGGCGACGGCCTGGTCGATGATGTTGACCGACACCTCCGCCAGCCGGTAGACGTTGGCCTCCCGGGATCGGAAGTCGCCTCCTTTGACGGTGTCGTAGAAGAGTCGGTAGATGGAGTCGCCGTCGTTGCGGTAGTTCTTGGCGGCGTTGATTCCTCCCTGGGCGGCGATGGAGTGGGCCCGGCGGGGGGAGTCGTGATAGGTGAAGACCTCCACCTGGTAGCCGAGTTCGGCCAGGGTGGCGGCGGCGGAGGCGCCGGCCAGCCCCGAGCCGACGATGAGGATCTTGAAGCGCCGCTTGTTGTTGGGGTTGACGAGGCGAATGGAACTCTTGTGGTTCTCCCAGCGGTCCTCCATCGGGCCGGGGGGGGCTTTGGAGTCGAGTTCGACGGTCATGTGATGACTCCAAACTGGACGGCGAGGGGCATGGAGATGTTGCCGACGGTGATGAGGGTGGCGAGGGCGATGGCGAACCAGCGCCGCCAGGGGTTGAAGCGGGGGTGGTTCCAGCCCAGGCTCTGGAACATCGACCAGGCGCCGTGGAAGAGGTGGACCCCTAAGAGCAGGTTGGCGACGACGTAGAAGGCGGTGACCGGGGGCCGGCTGAAGGTGTGGATGAAGTTGTTGTGGATGTCGCCCCGGGCCCACTCGGCGGGGGCGAAGGGCTGGATCCCCCAGGTGAAGTCGGCGAGGTGGAAGAAGATGTAGGCGAGGACGATGAACCCGCTCCAGCGCATGGTGCGGGAGGCGTAGTTGGCCACCAGGTAGTGGCGGGGACCCTGGTAGTCGAGGGGTCGGGCCCGGTGATTGATGAAGGTGAGGCCCACCGCGGCGTGGACGTGGAGGGCGATCACCAGGATCAGGCCGATCCGCATCAGCCACAAGAAGATGTGGCGGGGGAGGATCGGGTAGAACAGTTCGCGGAGGGCGTGGCCGTATTCATCGATCTCGTAGACCCCACTGGGCTCAATGGGCAAGAAGATCTTGAGGTTGCCGATGAGATGGGAGACGACGAAGCCAATGAGCAGCAGACCGGTCACCGCCATCACCCATTTCTTGCCGACCGCCGACCGGTAGAACTCCAGAGGGAAGGGGAGCCGTCTTCGGGTGGCGGTGTCGGTGAGCGTGCTCACGGGTTGCCCTCATTAAAGCGCGCCCGCATCGCACTCCAACTCCCGTCGATCGTGATGGCGTTTGCCTTGGGCCGCCGGTCCTAACACCTCCCTCTTGACGGCGCGGGTAAGAAGTACGACAATTACAAACTTGTAATTACACGCGTGTGAGGAGCGTGTACCTAGGGAGGGGAGCAGCCCATGAGGCAGCCCAACGTGAAAGGGAGGCCGGCGTGCAAGGGAAGCTGATCGAGGCGCTGGCGATCGGGGAACTGGCCTGGCAGGACTACGCCAACTGCCGCGGAGCCGACGCCGACTTGTTCTTCCCCGAGCGGGGCGCGTCGACTCGTAAGGCGAAAGCGATCTGCAACGCCTGCGAGGTCAAAGATCAGTGCCTTGACTACGCCATCGTCAACGGTGAGAAATTCGGCATCTGGGGAGGGATGTCGGAGAGGGAGCGCCGCCGGGTGCGCCGGGCCCGGACCGTCGCCGCCCGCAAGGTCAGCTGACACCTGCGCGGATTTTTACGTCGTAGCGACGGAAAAATCTTCACGGAACGGTGAGCGCCCGACATCTGTGCAGCTTTTTACGTCGTGGCGACGTAAAAATCTTCACAGAACGATGGGGGCGACCCCTCTGTGCGGGTTTTTGCGGGCGCCAGCAAGGGCGAGGCCGGTTAGAGGTAGAGGCCGGAGCCTTCTTTCTGGGGCTCACCGTCACCTTTGCCGAGGGCGCGCCGCTGCATCTCCTGGAGTTGGGCTTGGGCCGCCATCTGCTGGCTGAAGAGCGAGGCTTGGATCCCGTGAAAGAGACCCTCGAGCCACCCGATGAGTTGAGCCTGGGCAATCCTCAACTCGGCCTCCGAGGGCGCCTGCTCGTTGAGCGGCACCATGATCTCGTTGAACTCGTCGAGCAGTTCCTCGGGAAGCATCTCTCGCAACTCGTCGAGGGTGGCCCCATGCACTGCCGCCAGCCGGGCCCGGCCCTGATCGTCGAGGGGAGCGTGACGCACCTCCTCCAACATGGCCCGAGTCATGGAGGCGATTCTGATCAGCTTGCTCGGGGAGCGAATGACGTTGGAATCTTCGGGCAGGGCTTCGACCGGTTGCGTCTCGACGGCATCGGGGGGTACGGCGGTAGGTGATGAAGTCACCGGGCCAGGGTACCGAGGTTGGTGGCAGCGAGGTTGCATGCCAGCCAACCGAGATCTCGAGTGGGTTACTCCTCAAATGAATCATGGTGAGACCGTCGGACAACCCTCTTCCCCTATGCCTTCAGCCACCATAAGCTCGCTTCAAAGAACAAAGGAGGACGATGATGGCGGAGCCGAGCGAGCTGCCCCCGATCCTGGATGCAGCCCAGGTGGCCGACCTGCTGGGGATGAACGTGCAGATGGTGCGGCGCTACGCCCGCGAAGGGCGCCTCCCCGCCTACAAACTGCCCGGCGGGCGCACTTTCCGTTTCTTCCGTGACGAGATCTTCGAGTTCTTGAAGGCCCACCCAGCCCAGCCCGAGACCCGCCCCGCCGCCTCCGAACGGCGTTCCTAAGCCGCCGAACCAGACCTATTGCTAATATTGATTAAATACCGTAACCTCCTCGTAGTTGGCGAGGAGATGGGGTGGTCGGAAGCGCAATTCGGTTATCGGGGCCGGATGACGGCGGCGAGGGAAGCCAAAGGAAGCAGCACCCGACGGTCGCGCTCCGCGATCTCGACGTAATCAGTGGCCACCAACACCACCCGACCCGTC
>DATEDX010000128.1:0-3729 GCA_035281425.1 Acidimicrobiia bacterium | reverse complement strand
GCAGGACGTTGAGGGAGGTGTCGCCGAAGCCGACGGAGGGGGTTCCGTCTTCCGTCTTCCGTCTTTGCTATACGCATAAGCGTATAGACTGATCCCCATGGGCTTCACCACCGGGATCTTTGGTGCCTCCGGCTATGCAGGCGGCGAGCTGGTTCGTCTGCTCGACGGGCATCCCGGTTTTGACATCGTCTATCTAGGCGCCCACTCCCACGCCGGCGGGACCCTGGCCGAGGTCCACCCCCAACTGGGGGGTGGGGAGCGACCGTTGGGATCGAACCGCGCCGACGAGGCCGGATCGCTCGATCTGGCCTTCCTGGCCTTGCCGCACGGGGCCTCGGCCGAGATCGGGCGGGAGCTAGCCGCAGCCGGCACCAGGGTGGTCGATTTGGGAAGCGACTTCCGCCTCGACCACGCCGACCGCTACGAGGAGGCTTATGGAGCGCCCCATCCCTATCCCGACGAGTTGGCCAATTGGGTCTACGGCCTGCCCGAGCTCTTCGATGTTGGGGGCGCCGAGCGAGTGGCGTCGCCCGGTTGTTATCCCACTGCCACCCTCCTGGCGGTGGCGCCTTTGGTGGCCCAGGGCGTGGTGCAGCCCCGGGGAATCGTCGCCGACTGCCTTTCCGGGGTGACGGGGGCGGGTCGGTCGCTCAAAGAAGAGTTGCTGTTCGGGGAGGTGGCAGAAGGGGTCAGGGCCTATTCGGTGACCTCGCACCGTCACCGCCCGGAAATCGAAATGGGACTCGAACTGGCCGGGGGGTCCGGGGCAGGGGTCACCTTCACCCCACATCTGGTTCCCATGCAACGGGGATTGCTGGCCACCGTCACCGCTCCCTGGGTGGCGCCGGTCGGTCAGGATGAGGTGCGGCAGGTGCTAACCGACTACTACCAGGGCCGGACCTTTGTCGAAGTCCTCGACCGCCCTCCTCAGACCCGGTGGACGGTGGGCTCCAACCGGGCCCTAGTGTCGGCTTTCGTCGATCACCGCCAGGGCCTGGTCATCACGCAGTGCGCCCTCGACAACCTCTTGAAAGGAGCCGCCGGTCAAGCCGTGCAAGCCGCCAACCTGATGGTGGGTCTGGAGGAGGCGATGGGGCTGCCCCTCTCCGGGTGGCTGCCGTGAGCGTCACCGCCGCTGCCGGGTTCCGCGCCGGGGCCGTCGCCTCGGGGATAAAGCCCCAAGGGTTGGACCTGGCCCTGGTGGTCGCCGAGGACGGTCCGGTGCCCGCCGCCGGGCTCTTCACCACCAACTCAGCTGCCGCCGCCCCCGTGCAGTTGAGCAGGAGACGGCTGGCGGGAGGCCGCCTGCAGGCCGTGGTTCTCAATTCCGGCTGCGCCAACGCCGGCACCGGCCGCCAGGGCCTGATCGACGCCGACCGCATCACCAAGCGAGTGGCCGCCCACCTCGGCGCCGAACCGGACCACATAGCCATCTGTTCTACCGGGCCCATCGGCCAGGAACTGCCGGTGGAGCGCATCCTCGAGGCGGTGCCCAACCTGGTGGCCGACATCGATGAAGAGGGCGGGATGCGGGCGGCGGAAGCCATCCTTACCACCGACACCAAGATCAAGACCACCCTGGTCGAACCCGGAGGCTTCGTCATGGGAGGCATGGCCAAGGGCGCGGCCATGCTCCGCCCCGACCTGGCGACGATGTTGTGTGTCCTCACCACCGACGCCTCGACCGGCGCCCCCCAACTGCGTTACGCCTTGGAGGAAGCGGTGGCGGGCACCTTCAACTCCCTCAACATCGACGGATGTGAATCGACCAACGACACCGTGCTGCTCCTGGCATCGGGGCGGGCCCCGGCCATCCCCGAGTGGGAACTGGTGGAGGTCGCCACCGAAGCCTGCCGCAACCTCGCCCGGCAGATGGCGGCCGATGCCGAAGGCGCCACCCGGGTGGTGACCATCCGCATCGGCGGCGCCCCCGACACCGAAGCGGCTCGCCGCTACGGAAGAGCGGTGGCCGACTCGGCGTTGGTGCGGGCTTCTTTCTTCGGCGGCGACGCCAACTGGGGAAGGGTGCTGGCCGCTCTGGGCACCTGTCAGGTCGACCCCATCGGGGTGAGCATCGCCTACGAGGGGTTCTGCGTCGCCGACCAGGGGATGTGGTACCCGGTGGATGAGGAGGAGATGGCCAAACATCTCACCTCGGACTTCGTCATCGACGTGGTGGTGGGCAACGGACCGGGACGGGCGGAAATCATCACCACCGACCTCACCCCCGACTACGTCCGCTTCAACGGAGACCGCTCATGACCACCGGCCATGGTGTTCCCCATCCGCAGAAGAGCCGCATCGCCAATTCCATGGGCAAGGCCCGCATCCTCATGGAGGCACTGCCCTATATCCAGGCCTTCCGCGGGAAGACGGTGGTGGTCAAATACGGCGGCGCCTCCATGGAAGACGGAGCCCTCCACGCCAGTTTCGCCGGCGACGTCACCCTCCTCGCCATGGTCGGAATCAAGCCCGTCATCGTCCACGGGGGAGGACCGCAGATCTCCGCTGCCATGGAAAGGGAGGGGATCCTCCCCCAGTGGGTGGAGGGACTCCGCGTCAGCGACCGGGAGACGGTCCGGGTGGTGCAGCGGGTGCTGGCCGGGGAGATCAACCCCGACATCGTCCGTCTCCTCAACCGCCACGGATGCCCGGCGGTGGGCCTCACCGGTCTCGACGCCGGCCTCTTCTCGGCCGTCGCCAAAGACCCGAGGCTGGGTTACGTGGGGGAGGTATCGGCAGTCAATGTCGGTCTGATCTCCGACCTGGTCGAAGATGGTCTGGTTCCGGTGATCGCCCCCCTCGGCCGGGGCGACGACGGCGAGGTGTACAACCTCAACGCCGATACCGCGGCCGGTGCTCTGGCCCGATCGCTCCAGGCGCAGAAACTCGTGTACCTCACCGACGTGGAAGGCGTCCGCCGCCAACCCGACGACCCTCAAAGCGTCATCTCCCGGATGTCGATACCGGAGTTGGAGGAGCTCGCTCAGAGCGATGCCGCCGGCGGCGGCATGCGCCCCAAGCTCCTCTCCTGTCTCGAAGCCCTCAAGGGGGGAGTGGCCGCGGCCCACATCCTCGATGGGCGGATCCAACATGCCCTGCTGCTCGAGATCTTCACCCCCGAAGGCATCGGCACCATGGTGAGCGCATGAGCAACGCATCCCTCCTCGCCCGGGAACGGAATCACCTCATGCAGACCTACCGGCGTCAGCCGGTGGCATTCGTAGCCGGTGAAGGTTGCTGGCTGGTTGATGCCGACGGCGATCGTTACCTCGACTGCCTCTCCGGATTGGCGGTGGTCTCGGTGGGGCACTCCAATCCCCGGGTGGCGGCGGCGGTCGCCACCCAGATGAACCGCCTTTCCCATGTCTCCAATCTCTTCGTGACCGAACCGATGCTCGACCTGGCCCACCAGCTTTCGGCCCTCGCCGGTTTAGAGCGGGTCTTCTTCACCAACTGTGGAGCTACCGCCAACGAGACTGCGATCAAGCTCGCCCGCCGTTACGGTCAGGACCGGAGGGGGCGGGGATGTTACGAAGTGGTCTCCCTCCTCGACTCTTTCCACGGTCGCACTCTCGCCACCCTCGCCGCCACCGGTCAGCCCGAGAAACACACCCGGTTCCAGCCGCTGCCGGCCGGGTTCGGGCAGGTGCCGGGGGGGGACCTGGAGGCGCTCTCGGGGGCGGTGGGGGAGCAGACCGCGGCGGTTCTGGTCGAGACCATCCAAGG
>DATEDX010000127.1:0-17169 GCA_035281425.1 Acidimicrobiia bacterium | reverse complement strand
TCGCTTCCCCGGCTGTCACAACCGCCGCTGGGTCCACGGCCACCACATCCTGTTCTGGTCAGAAGGCGGACCCACCGATCTCTGCAACCTCATCACCCTCTGTCCCCGCCACCACCGCATGTTGCATGAAGAAGGATGGCGAATCGAAGGAGACCCCAACCGGGAAGTCACCTTCATCAAACCCAACGGCAGAATCTTCGCCCGGGCCGGACCCTAAGGCACCACCCTCCTCCCGCAGCTTCCCCAGTGCAGACTTACCCTTGAGCCGTGGACACCTCTTCGGTCCTGGTCAGCTTCCTCTTTACCGACATCGTCGGCAGCACCCGGCGTTGGGAGGACTCGGAAAGGGCCATGTCCGCCGACCTGGAAAAGCACAACGCGGTGCTGGCGGCTGCCATCGAAGGCCAGGGAGGGACGGTCTTCAAAGTTGTAGGAGACGCCTTTTACGCCGCCTTCCCGCATCCGGCCCCGGCCGCCCGGGCGGCGATCGAGATCAATCGTCGCCTTGCGGAGGAGCTGTGGGAAGCCGAGCCGCTTCTGGTTCGAGCGGTGATCCACACCGGTCGGGCCCAGCACAGAGACGACGACTACCTGGGAGTCAGCCTCAGTCTCGCCGCTCGGCTGATGCAGGTGGCCCAAGGTGGTCAGGTCCTGGTCTCCGAACCCAGCGCGGCCCTGCTCGAGGGCTTCGAGCTGCGCCGCCTGGGGCGAGTGGCGCTGAAGGATTTCACCCAGCCGGTGGCGGTGTACCAGCTGCAGGCCAACGGCCTTCGCCAGAACTTTCCACTGCTCGACGACCCCGAGGCGAAGATGCGGGGATTTCCGGGCGGGGGAGGCAGCTTTGTGGGACGGGTGGAGGAGTCGACCCGGATCATCGAACTGCTGGGGAAGAACCGACTCCTCACCCTGGTTGGTCCCGGGGGCGCCGGCAAGACCCGCCTGGCCACCCAGGTCGCCTCGACTTTGACCAGCGACTTCTCCGCGCTCTGGTTCGTTGACCTGGCGCCCGTGTCCGATTCCAACCTGATCGCCGACACCATCGCCAGCACGGTGGCCTCCCCCGGGGAAGAGGAGCCGCTTGTCCGGGCGGAGGCGGCACTCCGTTCGGGCAGGCAGCTCTTGGTGTTGGATAATCTCGAGCACCTCACCGGGGCTGCTGAGGTGGTCCAACGCTTGCTGGTTGCCGTCCCCGAGCTGCAGATCCTGGCCACCAGCCGGGCTCCCCTTCACCTGCGCAGCGAGCAACTCTTCCCGGTACCCCCCTTCGCCACCGGCGGTGCCGCTACCGAGGCCGTCGAGCTGTTCACCGAGCGAGCTCGCCGGGTTGATCCTGGCTTCGTCATCGACGACGACAACGTGGAAGATGTGACCGAGATCTGTCGTCTGCTCGACGGGCTGCCGCTGGGCATCGAACTGGCTGCGGCCCGGATTCGGCTCTTTTCTCCTCGAGTGCTGGCGGAGCGCCTTCGGCTGGGCGCCCCCCGCACGCTGGCCAGCGGTGCTCCCGACGTGCCCGGGCGGCACCGAAGTCTGGAAGCGGCAGTGGCTTGGAGCGTCGACCTTCTCGACTCAATGGAGCTTCGCCTCTTCCGCCGGATGGGGGTGTTCGCCGGCGGCGCCGATCTACCAGCAGTCGAGGCGATCTGTGCGGAACCCGGCGACGACGTCCTCGCCGCTTTGGAGTCGTTGGTCGACCAGAGCCTGCTCCGGTCGCGTGCCGGCCGCTTCGACTCTCGTTTCTCGATGCTCGAGACCATCCGCGTCGACGCGGTGGAGCGGCTGCGGGCGGCGGGTGAAGCCGAGGAGCTGTCTCGTCGTCACGCCGAATACTTCGCCTCCCTGGTTGAAGGAGCCGAGCCGTACCTCCGCAGCGACCAGCAGACCTACTGGTTCCTCCGCCTCGACGACGAGATCGCCAACCTACGAGCTGCCTTCGACTGGTCGATCCAGCACGAAGGTGGTCGGCTCGCATTGCGGATCCTTGCCGACGGGCTCGACTTCCTCACCTATCGCTCCCACCTCACCGATCTGGGACGCTGGGTGGAACAAAGCCGGCCGTTACTCGAAGAAGCCGACCCGGAGTTGCAGGGGGCGATCCACCTCGCCGCGGGCCGGTACCACTTCCTCATCAACGATCTCAACACTGCTCGCCGTCATAACAACCTGGCGATCGAGCTCCTTACCGGGGCAGGCCAGGAGCGGCGCTTGGCCCTGGCTCACTTCGGTCGGGCGGCCGACGGGCTAGGCGTTCCCGGGCTGTTCGATGAAGCCGTTTCCCACGCCCGCCAGGGCATTGCCATCGGCGAGAAACTCTCCCATCTTCCCGTGATCGCCCAAGGCCTCAACCTATGGGGCGAACTGGCGCGTCTCCATGGCGACTTGGAAGAGGGGATACGCATCCAGGAGGAAGCGCGGCGAGTGGCGATGGAAGGTGGGGAGGATATGCGGGTGGCGATGGCTGAACACAACCTGGGGATCATGGCTTACAACCTTGGTCGTCCGGAGGCGGCGCAGCTCTTGTTGACCGGAACCGAACGGGCCTTATCGCTCGATGCCCGGGCGTTGGCGGCGGGGGCGCTGGCCGCTCTGGCCGGACCAGTATTGGGGGTGGATCCTGCCCTGGCTGCCCGGCTGGTGGGGGCCTACAAAGGTGAACTCGACCGTCTCCAAGACCGGGCCCAACCGGCCGACCTGGGCGACTACGAAAAGATCGAGAACCGGGTCAGGGAGGCGTTGGGGGCTGACTACCAAGCCCTCGAGGCCGAGGGACGCGACCTCGACCTGGCAGCAGCCGCCGAGATGGCCCGCCGCGCGCTGGAGCGCTAGCTGACCACCCTCCCCCCGCAGCTTCCCAAGAGTTCACTCCACAAGACCACTTCGTCTCCGTCCCGCAGATAGGCGCCGGTTTCTCCGTTGCGGGTGATCTCCAACAGACACCCGAGGCTTCCCGGGTCGGGGCCGGAGACGGTGCCCGAGGCGAAGAGATCGCCCGCCCGGATGGTGGCGCCGTTGCTGGTGGCGTGGGCCAGTTGCTGGCTCATCGTCCAGTAGAGGTGGCTGGTGTTGGAGCGACACACCGTTTCGCTGTTGAGCCGGACTTCGAGTTCTAGATCGAGGCCGGCGCCCGCCGGGGTGAGATAGGGAAGCGGGGGAGGCTCCTGGACCGGGGGATCGATGCGCTGTTCCGCCAAAAGGGTCAGCGGCACCACCCAGGGCGAGATAGTGGTGGCGAAGGACTTGCCAAGAAACGGCCCCAACGGTTGCGACTCCCAAGCCTGGATATCTCGGGCGGACCAGTCGTTGACCAACACCACTCCGAAGATGTACTCCTCCGCCTCCTCGACGGGGACCGGAGAAGAGGGACCACTGCCGGTGATGAACCCGACCTCCAGTTCGAAGTCGAGCTTGCGGGTGGGTCCGAAGTCGCCGGGACCGCGGGGGCCGGAAGGGCGATGAATCGGGGTTCCGTCGACGACGATGGTCCCCGAACGGCCGTGGTATCCGATCGGTAGGTGCTTCCAGTTGGAGGGTAGAGGGTCAGCGTTGGGGCGAAAGAGGCGGCCGACATTGGTGGCGTGGTACTCCGAGGAGTAGAAGTCGACGTAGTCCCCGATTGTGCAGGGGAGATGGGTAACGACGCTGGCGAAGGGCCGCGGCTCGGCATCGGCGATCACCGTATCGATCGAGCTCATCGCCTCCCGCCAAACTGGTTTTCCTTCGTCAAGGAGCCTCGCCAATGTTCCGGCCTCGAACAAACCGTCGAACTCGGCGGTCAGATCGAAGACGTTCCCATCCACCCTCCACCCGACCCGAGTTGGTCCCCCGTCGACCGAAAAGACCCCGATGCCTCTCATGGCCTCACTTCGTAGAAGGCAGAGAAAGGACTGTCGATGTTGAGACGACGGAAGAAGGTGAATCCGGCCTCCCGACAGTACTTCTCGGCTTCAACCGGTCCCCAGGCGGTACCCAAACCGGGCCCGTTCCCGACCAGGCTCTGGGGAAGGCAATAGAGGACGCTGATCCCGTAGAGGAGCGAGCCATAGGGGTGCATGTTGTCGCTTAGCTCAGGTCCGGCGTTGGGCTCCATCATGAAGAACGTCCCTGCCGGGTTCAAGGCCTCGCGTACCCGCAACAAGGTCGCCTGGGGATTGGGCAAGTCATGGATCACATCGAAGGCGGTGACTAGGTCGAACCCGTCGGGGATCTGTTCGGCCGGGAGCTGTTCGAAGCTCAGATTGGGGAGGTCGCTTGTAGTGGCTTCCAGCCGGGCTCGCTCGATGGCGCGGGGATCGACGTCGAAGCCGATCACGGTCGCTTGCGGATAGGCCCGAGCCATGGTGGCGGCCGCCGCTCCTGATCCGCATCCGATGTCAGCGATGCGTCCTCCTCGCTCGAGTTTGGCGACCAAATCGGGGAGGGCGGCCAGCCAGCGACGAGTGAGGAGGATGCGGATCGATGGGGAATTGGATCGGTCGATTCCAGCAACCACCCGATCATCGAACGCCGCCGCCGGGACCCCTCCGCCGTGGACCGTCACCGCTGCTACCGCATCCACCGATTTCATAACCGCCGGGAGCAAATCCAGCCAGCCAGCCATCAGATAGGGACTGGTGGCGTCGACCAGGACCGCAGCATGTTCGGCGGGAAGCAAGAAGCGCCCCTCATCATGTTCAACGATCCTGGCACTGGCCAGGGCATAGAGGATCTCACGGACATAACGCTCCGAGAATTGGCCACGGGCCAGGTCTTGTGGAGTTACCCAGGTATCTGGCTCCCAGGAGGCGAGAAGGCCCGAGCGGTCCGCCACCGCCAGCACTCCCAACAATGCAGTCCCCGAGGTCAGCTCACCGACGCGGTCGATGAAGGCCCAGATCTTGTCCCGGTCGAGGCTCATGCCCGAATCGTAGGTGGCCGTTATCGTCGGGGCATGAGCCAGGCCGTGCCGTTCGAGTTCGAAGCCATGGTGGTGGAGCGGCAGGATGAGGTACTTCGGATCATCCTCTCCAACCCTCGCAACCGCCTCAACAGCATCGACGAAGGCATGCACCGGGAATTGACCACGCTGTTCTCTCTGCTGCGAAGGGAGCGGGAGGCGAGGGCGGTGATCCTCACCGGCCGGGGGGAGGCATTCTCGGCCGGCGGCGACTACGGGTGGTTTCCCTCGTTGCATACGGTGGAGCGCCTCCACCAACTTCGGAGTGATGCTCGCCAGCTCATTTGGGACCTGGTCGACGTCGAATTACCGATCGTGGCAGCGTTGAACGGACCGGCGGTGGGATTAGGCGCCACCATTGCTCTGCTTTGTGATGTCATCATCGCAGCCGATCACGCCACCATCTCCGATCCGCACGTGAAGGTCGGGATCGTGGCCGGCGACGGCGGCACCGCCATCTGGCCGCTCCTGGTCGGCCCGGCGCGAGCCAAGCAGTATCTGCTCACCGGAGAATCCCTCGAGGCAGCCGAAGCTGAACGGATCGGTCTCATCAATCAGGTGGTGGCGGCAGATGCATTGGAGAGCACGGCGCTTGGTCTGGCGCGCAAGCTGGCGGCTCTCCCTCCGCTGGCGGTCCAGTACACGAAAGCAGCCATCAACAAGCTGGTGAAGCAGGCACTCAACGTCTCGTTCGACTTCGCCGCGGCCCAGGAGCTGATCACCTTCCTTTCCGAGGATCATCGAGCGGCCTTACAGGCAATCACCGACAGGCAGCCGACCCGCTACCAGGGTCGTTAGAGGCGGACCAACGAGCGTCCCAGGGTGGCGCCGGTGAAGAGGTCGCAGAAGGACGCCGCCGCCTTCTCGAATCCGTCCACCACATGCTCCCGGTAGGTGAGCTTGCCTTCCCGGATCCATTCCGCCATCTCCGCCACCGCGGCGCGGAAGTCGGGAAGGAAGTCCCACACTACAAAACCCTCCAGTCGCAGCCGGCGATCGACCACCTCGCGGATGTTGCGCACTCCCCGCGGCTCCTCTCGGTTGTACTCCGAAACCTGGCCGGCCACGGCAATTCGGCCCCCACGATTCATCGACACCAAAGCGACGTCGAGCAGTTCGCCCCCGACGTTGTCGAAGTAGACGTCAACTCCTTCGAGGCAGGCGTCGGCGATTGCACCAGCCAGATCAGGGTGGAAACGATCGACGCAGGCATCGAATCCCAAATCTTCCACCACATAACGACAGCGGGTGTCCCCGCCAGCTATCCCCACCACCTTGCAGCCGTTGATCCGAGCGATCTGTCCGGCGGTGGCCCCCACCGTCCCCGCCGCCGACGAGATCAGCACCGTCTCTCCTGGCCACGCCCGCCCCACCCGGTGAAGCCCGAAGTAGGCGGTGAGCCCGGAAACTCCCAGCACCCCGATCGCGGTGGTGATGGGGATCGGAGGGGAGAAGATAGCGGGGTCGAGCCGGAGCAGGCCCTTTCCGTCGGAGAGGAAGTGGCGGCGCCAGCCGGTCCCCGAGCTGACCAGATCGCCCGGCTGGAACTTCTCGTGGTTCGAGGCCAGGACCTCGCCCACCGCGAACCCGTCGATGACCTCGCCCACCTCAGCCCGGGGTGAGTAGCTGTCCCGGCCTAGACGGTCACGCACCCCTGAGTCGACCGACAGGTAGAGGTTGGCCACCAGCAGCTGGCCTTCCCCCGGTTGGGGAAGCTCGACTGCCTGGATGTCGAAGTCGTCTGGTTGCGGGAGTCCTCGCAAGGGGCGGGCCAGAACCCAATGTTCGGTGCGCATGGCGCGGGCAAGGTACCGCGCTCGGGGTACCTTTGCTTCGATGCCCGAGCTCCCCGACATCGTCGTCTACCTCGAAGCCTTGGAGAAGCGGGTGCTGGGGCAACAATTGGACAAGGTGAGAGTGGCTTCTCCGGCGGTACTGCGTACCTACCAGCCCGATTACACCGCTCCGGAGGGTAAGCCGGTGGTCGGCCTCCGCCGGCTGGGGAAGCGACTCGTATTTGAGTTCCCCGACGAGCTGTTCGTGGTGATCCACCTGATGGTCGCCGGGCGCCTGCAATGGAAACCGAAAGGCGCGGTGGTCCCCAAGAAGGTCGGGCTGGCAGCCCTCGACTTCTCCTCCGGAACCCTCCTCCTTACCGAACAGGGAACCAAGAAACGGGCCGGGCTGTGGGTGCTCTCGGGTGAGGAGTCATTGGAACGAGAGGATCGAGGGGGGATCGAGCCTTTGGCAGCCTCGAGGGAGGAGTTCGCTGCCGCCCTCACTGCCGAGAACCGCACCCTCAAGAGAGTCCTCACTGATCCACGGCTGTTCTCCGGGATCGGGAACTCCTACTCGGACGAGATCCTCTGGGCGGCACGACTCTCTCCGGTAGCGCGTAGCCGCCAACTCTCCGCCGGGGAGATCGACCGTCTCCACTCGGCCACCGTCGGCCAGCTTGAACATTGGACCGACCTGCTCCGGGAGGCGGTGGGGGAGGAGTGGCCGGTGAAGGTCACCGCCTTCCGGCCGGAGATGGCGGTGCACGGTAAATACGGCCAGCCCTGCCCCCGCTGCGGAACCCCGGTGCAGCGGATCGTTTACGCCGACAATGAGACCAACTACTGCCCTACCTGCCAAACCGGGGGCCGGCTCCTGGCCGACCGCTCGCTTTCCCGCCTTCTGGGGGAGGACTGGCCTCGCAGTCTGGAGGAGTTGGAAGAAATGAGAAAGCACTGACCTCATCCGAGTAGAACTGCTGCCAGCCACATCCCGGCGATGAGCAGACCGGCTCCTAACTCGATCAGGATCGACAGCCCCACCGCTTTGATGGCGGCTCCGGTGGCCCGCCAGGCCGATCGATGACCGGGAAGGCGAAGACGCTCGGCTAGGTAGACCCCGGCTACGAACCCGAGGGGGAGGCCCACCACCGGTATGGCGAAGAAGCCGACGAAACCGACCAACGCACCGAGAAGGATGGTTCGTCGGGGGACCCCGGCCTCGTCGAGTCTCCTACCGGGGACCAGAAATTTGCCGATCTGGGCAGCAATGGTCATAAGGGTGGTGATCCCGAAGACGACCCAGGCCAGCGGATGCTGTTCGACGAAGGCCCATATTCCCACGGCTGCCCAGACGAGAAGGAGGCCGGGAAGGACGGCCACCACGATCCCCACCAATCCCAGGATGATGGCAATACCGACCAGCAGAAGACCGACGGTGTCCACAGGGGAGATGTTGGCAGTTCCTCCGATTCTTTCTTGACAGCGAACAAGTGTTCGATACGATAGGGAAGTGGAGTCAGTGGTGCTGCCCTCGTTGATACCGGGTCAGGTAGTGGGGTTGGAAGGAGAAACCGGGCTGGGGATAACCCGGCTCGGTTTTTCCATTCTCGCCCAGCCTTCCCAAGTGGGGCTGGTGGTAGCAGTTGATGTCCGGGGGTGGCTATCCCCGCTGGCTGCCTTCGAGTCCGGGGTGGTTCCCGCCCGCTTGGTGGTGGTGCGGTGTGAGGATCACCGGCTATGGCCTCAGGTGACGGCGGCCTGCCTGGAAGGAGTAGCGGCGGTCTATGCCGAGGTTCCGGGAGGAGTAGGAGAGTCACAGCTGCGGCGGTTGGCCGCCCTCAACCGAGCCCGGCGTTCGGCTTTGATCCTCCACCCCTTGCGAGGAGAGTTGCCGGGAGGGGTGGCTCACTGGCGGGTCAGAGGTGAGGGAGTGAGCTGGGAAGGAGCCGATCGCGGTCATGGCCGGTTGAAGAACCGCCAGCTTTCCCTGCGGATTTCAGGAAAGTCGATCCCCCTGCGACAGGGTTGGCTGGAGGAAGGAGCAGCGTGAGAACCCTTTGTGTTTGGTATCCCGATTGGCCTCTGCAAGTAGCCGGTATCAAGGGGCCATGCCTGATCATCGAGCCCCGTCATTCCCCGGGAGGGGAAGCCCAAATAGTGAGGGCCGCCGATCGTAAAAGCCGGGAAGCGGGGGTCCGGTTGGGGATGGGGAGGCGGTCAGCAGAGGCTTTATGCCCTACAGCCCAAGTTCTGCCTCGCGATCTGGGGGCGGAGACGCGCCGTTTTGAAGAGGTGTTGGAGACGCTGGAAGCTCTCATTCCGCGGATAGAGGTGGTAGAGCCGGGGCTGGCCATGATCGCCACCGAAGGGGCGGTCCGCTATTACGGAGGGGAAGAGGAACTGGTCCGGAGGGTAGAAAAAGAGTTGGCAGCGGTTGCCCCCGGCGCCCAGTTGGGAATCGCGGACGGCCCCTTTGCGGCCCGCTGGGCGGCGGCAGAAGCCCAAGTCGAGCCCCTCATCGTCACCGATACCGTAGGTTTCCTAGCCCGGCTCGATGTCTCCACCCTGGAGCGGGAGGAGATGATCGACACTTTTCGCTGGCTGGGTCTCACCACACTGGGGGCTCTCGCCGACCTCCCCCGGGGAGCAGTGGCTTCCCGCTTCGGCTCGGCCGGGTTGGAGGCTCATCGACTGGCCAGCGGGGAAGACCGGACACCTCAGCCACGGACCATCACCCCCGAGTTGGCAGTGGAGGCCTTCTACGACGATCCCTTGGAGAGTCTCGACCAGGTGGCTTTTGCAGCCAGGGCTTTATCTGCTCGCCTCGTCGGCGGGCTCCGCCGAGAAGGGGTAGCCCCCCATCGGGTGGAAATCAGCGCACGGGCTAGCGGGGGCACCACCCGGATTCGGGTCTGGAGATCGTCTGATCCCTTCATCGAATCCACCCTGACCGAGCGGGTGTGGTGGCAGCTTCGTTCCTGGATCGAACAGGGAGGAATTCCCGGCGGTCTGGTCTGGTTGCGCCTCGATCCTCATGATCTCTCCGGTGATGGCCGCCAGTTGGCGCTGCTGGAATCGGTGGGGGAGGGCTGGCACGGATACGATCCCACCCGTCCCGAGGCGGAGCGAGCCCTGGCCCGAGTTCAGGCGCTGGTAGGGCCGGAAGCCATCTTGCAGGCTGATCGGCAGGGAGGCCGCCTGCCTTCCGAGAGGATCTGGTGGAGGCGCTGGGGGGAGGAACCGACCCCTCCCGAACGTCCTGCGAGCTATCCCTGGCCGGGCAACACGCCGGGACCCGAACCGGCCCTGGTCCCTCCCCAGCTCACCCCGATGGAAGTGGAGTGGGAAGAGGGGATGCCCACTCGTATCCGTTTGGGGAGTCGCTGGGTGGAAGTTCTCAACTGGGCAGGGCCCTGGCGGTTGGGAGGTCGCTGGTGGCAGGGGGAAGAACCAGCCGATCGGTATCAACTGGTCACTTCTGCTGGAGCCTTCCTGCTCTTGGTCAAGCAGGGCCAGGCCTACCTCGCCGGGGTCTACGACTGACGCTGCCCCTTATCGGGTTCGGTGGCCTTGAGGAGAGCAGCTCCCGCCGCGAGGAGGCCGGCGCCGAGAATGGCGGTGTCGGCAACCTCGAGTCCGGTGAGCGGCAATTCACCACCCGCCTGGACCTGGCTGGGGTTGGGTTGGGTGACCGAGATTCCACCAACACTGGTCGGCGCGGTGGTGGAAGTGGTCACCTCGTCGCCTTCGACCTCGGTGGGAGGCTTCCCGGTGTCGGGTGGTGGATTGTTGGTGTCGGGTAGTGGATTGTTGGTGTCGGGTGGTGGATTGTTGGTGTCGGGGGGAGGATTGTTGGTGTCGGGGGGAGGACTGTTGTCGTCCGGTGGCGGAGGAGTGTTGTCGTCCGGTGGAGGGATGGTCGGGCTGGTGGCAGCCGCCAGGTTCGCAGACATAGTGATCGAACTCAGCGCCGGGGTCGCCCAGACTGCTCCGGCCCCAAATAGTGTTCCCTGCCGTAGTGCTTCCCGGCGGGTGATGCCCCTCGCTTCTCGCCCCATCAGATCGCCCACGAAGCTGATAATACCGCTCGTAGGCCGGCCATCCAGGCTTTCAGACTTGAACGGGCCCTGCGACCTATCCCCGTGGCAAGGCGGACCGCTCTGCCTCTAACTCCTCCAGCCTCTGGGCGATGATGGCCCTGGCCTCTTCGGCCAAGCGGGTGATGTCGTCTTTCTTCGCTCCTTCAGTGGGGATGGGTGGGTCGACGATAACTGTGATTTTGCCGCCGCGGACCAGCCGGCGCCCGGGTGGCCACGCCTCGTAGGTGCCATGAATGGTCACCGGGAGGATGGGGATTTGGCCGGCCACGGCCATGGTGAAGGCCCCCTTCTTAAAGGCTCGCAACTGGCCGTCGCGGGCCCGAGTTCCTTCCGGATAGATGATTAACGAGCGCCCGTTGGCGACGAGGTCTCGGGCCTGACGGTTGACCTGTTCATGGACCGCGGAACGTGCCTGGCGATCTACCTCGACTATCCCGATCGACCGCATCGCCGGCGCCAGAATCGGCACCGAAAACAATTCCTTCTTAGCGAGAAAGCGGATAGGGAGCCGTACCGCCAGGAAGGAAGCCATGATGTCGAGGACCGACAGATGATTGGCCACGACCACGTATGTCTGTGAGGGGTCGACGTGTTCCTGGCCTCTGATCTCGATGGAGGCCCCCGCCGCCCACAACCAGGCCCGGCTCCAGATCCAGGCCAGTCGCTCGATCAGCGGGCTACGAGGAGAGAGACGGGAGATGATGATCACCAGGGGAGCAAAGAGGACAGTAAGCCCGACCCCTACCACCCCGGTGAGAAGGGTCCGCAACAGCGCGATGATCAGACGCATCGCTCGGGACGCTAGCGGGTTACCGTGCCCGCAATGGATAAGGTGGACTGGCGGAGATGGGCGGAGGCCCTCGCCCCCACCGGGCCCGAGGAGTCAGAACGAATCGTGGCGGTGCTCCGCCGGCGTTTGGCCGAGGAATCGTGGCGGGTAATCCTCACCTTCCTGGCTATGCCCGGCGAGGTCGACCTGAGTGCGCTCCACTCGGCGCCCGGCGTCCGTTTCCTGGTTACGAGAACGCCGGCTCAGGGGCCATTGACGGTGCACGAGCTGAGGGATGATCTCGAGGAGCACCGGTTTGGGTTCCGCCAGCCGCGGGCAGAGACACCCGTGGTGGATCCGGCCGAGGCCGACGCGATTTTGGTGCCGGGGGTCCTATTTGACCATCGGGGGGGCCGTCTCGGACATGGGCGCGGGTACTACGACGGGCTCCTCACGGGTCTTACGTCGGGTCCGACCAAGGTGGGGGTTACGGTTGACCGCAGGGTGGTGGAGAAACTTCCCATGGGGCCTGACGATGTCTTCATGGACGCGCTGGTGACTGAAACTGGCTGGAAGGAGGTGGAGAGGTGAGGCTTTTGTTCAAACTGGCGGCAGCCGTCCTCGCCGGCCTCGTCGCCTTCGTCGTGTTAGGACCGATGGCGCCACCGGGCTCGTTCATCTCCGATGCTGCCCTCGGGCTGCGAGAAGTCTTCAACGCCTGGTGGGGGTTTCCATTCGGGCTGCCTTCCAACTAACCCGCCGACGCCCGCCACCCCTGGACCACCAGCGGGGCAATGCGGATCAGCGGTCCCGGCACCGCAACCTCCTGATATTGGCGGTAGCGGTGACGCAAGGTCTCGATGCCTCGTTGGAATCCCTCACCTTCATGCTCGACGGCAGCCGTCCCCTCGACCCTCACCCACCACAATCGGCTCCAATCTTCTTCGTAGTGATCCGCCAGGAGAGACACGCGAGGATCAGCGTCAAGGTGCCGGATTCGAGCCAGCACCTGCCCGGACTTGGGTTTGCCGTCAACCGCGGTGACCAGATCCGGCCCGTCGATGGCAAATACCACCGGCACTTGATGGGGGCCGCGGGGACCGATGGTGGCGAGCCGAGCGACCCGAGCGGTATGGAGCAGTGCCCAGGCGGTGCTGCGGTCTAGGGACGGAATTCGGATCCAGTGACTTCCCGGATGCGCTGGGCCAGCCCGAAGCGCCCAGTCTTGGTGCGCAGATCAACCACGGCCCCGGCTTCTTCTGAGAACCCCGCGGGATCGTCGGGGCTGAAGAAGAACTCGACGTCGCCGGCTTTCATCTGGAAACGCGACACACCTACCCGCTCCGTGTGTACTTCCTCGGTCTCCCAGGAGCCAATGCGGCGCCGGTCGTTCCACACCCGGCAGCGGCCGTCATCGAACTGGACGCTGGCTCGCTCAGGCACCGAAGATCCTCGCTGCAAGAGGCCATGAAAAACGCTCATCCCCGGCTCCTTAATCCGTGCTTCCTCTTGGGGAGAGACTAGGTCAGAAGGACTAGGCCGGCAAGGGCCAGGTGTATCGTGCCCCGCCATGGCTACTCCCCACATTTCCGCGTCCCCGGGCGACTTCGCTGAGGCGGTGCTCCTGCCTGGCGACCCTTTGCGGGCCAAATACATCGCCGACAACTTCCTCGAAAATGCTCGCCAGGTGACCGGGGTTCGCAACATGCTCGGATTCACCGGCAGCTACCAGGGAATGCCCGTGTCGGCGATGGGCACCGGGATGGGGATACCTTCCGCCTCAATATATGCGACCGAGTTGATAACCGAATATGGCGTCAAACGCCTGATCAGGGTTGGGTCGTGTGGAGGGGTTTCTACCGACGTCAAACTCCGGGATGTGATCATCGCTACCGGGGCCTGCACCGACTCCAACGTCAACCGCCTGCGTTACAGCGGATGGGACTTTGCCGCGGTGGCCGACCTTCGTCTGGCTTGGGCGGCGGTGGAGGCGGCTCGATCCCTGGACAAACCTGTAACGGTGGGCACGATTCACTCCGCCGATCTGTTCTACAACCCCAACCAGGGGGTTTGGGACGTGCTCAACGCGATGAACGTGGTGGCGGTGGAAATGGAGGCCGCCGGGCTCTACGGAGTGGCGGCCGAAAAGCGCGCCCGGGCCTTGACCATCGTCACCGTCAGCGACCACATTCGCACCGGAGAGTCCACTACCTCAGAGGAGCGTGAGTCGAGCTTCGGTGACATGGTCGAAATCGCTTTAGAGGCGCTGGTGACCGACAACTCCTACTCCGGGGTTTATTCCCCCGGCTGACCCTGCAGACCGCGATACCGTTCGGCGGTTCGCCATGACCGCACCCTCGTATCGCGCCACCCTGACCACCTATCTCGGCCCCTTACGGGGACGCGTGGCGGTTCTTTCTTTGCTCTTGCTGGGCTCGATCGGTTTGCAGTTGGTCATTCCTCTCTTCTTGCGAACCTTCATCGACGCCGCTGTGGCCCGCTCCGCCGCCGAGGGGATGATCACCGCCGGTATCGCCTACCTGGTGGCGGGAGTCATCAATCAGCTGCTTGACGCCGGGGCGGCCTATCTAGGAGCCGACATCGGGTGGAGCGCCACCAACCGCCTCCGGGAAGAACTGGGAGCCCATCTCCTCACCCTGGACATGGGGTTCCACAACGACACCACCCCCGGGGAGATGATTGAACGGGTGGATGGCGACGTCACCGCCATCTCTGATTTCATCTCTCGCTTCTTGGTCCGGTTGCTGGGGGCGGCGGTGCTGCTCCTCGGGGTGATGGTGGTGTCGTGGACCGAGTCGCCACCGATGGGTCTGGCCATCACCGTCTATGTCGGCCTGGTGCTACTGCTGCTGATCCGGTTGCGCAAGCTGGCGGTCAAGGCGGCAGAGGAGGAAAGAGAAACCTCCGCCCAACTCTATGGGTTCATCGAGGAGCGGCTGGCCGGAATCGATGACATTCGCGCCCTGGGGGCGGGCCGATTCACAATGGCCCGCTTTGTTCCCGTAATGAGGGACTTCTTTACCCGCACTACCCACGCCTGGCGGAAACGGATCATCGTCTGGATATCCGCCAACACCGCTTTCTGGGCCGGTGACGCCCTAGCTCTCCTGATCGGGGTGTGGTTGGTGGTTGAAGGCTCCATCACCGTGGGCACCGCCTACCTGGTCCTGCAGTATGTCCAGTTGGTCCGCCGGCCCATTGAACAAGTGACCCAGGAGCTGCAGGAGCTGCAGAAAGCCGCCGGGGGGATCGTCCGCATCGATCACCTCGGTCGGCTGCAGTCCGCCCTCATTGAAGGGGAGAGGGCGTTGCCGAGCGGCCCACTCGAGGTCAGCTTCGAAGGTGTCAGCTTTGGCTACGAGGAGCGGGGGGTGCTCAGCGAGGTGTCCTTTCGTCTTGCCCCCGGGACCGTTCTCGGCCTCCTGGGCAGGACCGGGGGGGGAAAAACCACCATCACCCGGCTGATCTCACGCCTCTACGACCCACACGAAGGAACCGTGCGATTGGGCGGTATCGACCTGCGGGAGGTGGAAGCCGCCTCGCTACGCCGGGCCGTGGGGGTCGTGACCCAGGACGTGCAGTTGTTTCGGGCCACCGTCAAAGACAATCTCACCTTCTTCACCGACCGTTCCGACGAGGAGATACTGGCCGTGTTGAAGGAAGCAGGACTCGGCGGCTGGATCCAAAGCGTGGGGCTGACCACCCAACTAGGACCGGGAGGCCAGGGTTTGTCCGCCGGGGAGCAACAGCTGCTCGCCTTCGCCCGGGTGTTCCTCCAAAACCCGGGAGTGGTGATTCTTGACGAGCCCTCGTCCCGGCTGGATCCGGCCACCGAGATGCTCCTCGCTCAGGCCACCGAGCGCCTGTTTTCGGGAAGGACGGTGGTGATCGTGGCCCATCGCCTGGAAACAGTGAGGACCGCAGACGAAATCATGGTGGTGGAGGCCGGTCGAGTGGTCGAGCATGGCGCCCGGGAGGAGCTGGCGGCAGCTCCCGGGAGTCGCTATGCCCGACTCCTCGTCACCGGTCGGGGGGCGCTGCTGGGAGACACCAGGCCATGAGCACCCTCCGCCTCGTCTGGGAGATGATTCGCTACCGCCCCGGCCGATTTTTCTACTGCATGTTCATGTGGACCCTGGTGCATGGGTCGCCTCTCCTTTTTGGGATCCTCATCGGCCTGGTCTTCGATCGCCTTTCCCGGGGCCTACCCGCCGCCGTCACCGCCTGGACTCCAGCGATTGTTTTTGCTGTCTTAGCCATCGGCCGTAACGGCATCATCTGGTTAGGCGACATCCAGTGGATCAGTCACTGGAATGAGCAGTCGTTGCAGCTGCGGCGCAACCTCCTGCGCTGGTTGTTGGAAGCACCCCGATCGCGGGTGATCCCGCTGTCTCCCGGGGAGGCGGTGAGCACATTTCGCGACGACGTCGACGACCTCCTCGAGTACTTGGAGAATTGGGTGGACATGGGGGGCCTAGTGCTGTTCGGGGTAGGGGCGGTGACGGTGATGGCCCTGCTCGACGCCCGCCTCACCGGCCTGCTTTTGATACCGCTGATCCTCACCGGAGCACTCACCCAGGCACTCAGCCCCCAGATTCGAAAACGACGTCGCGCCATGCGAGAAGCCACCGATGACGTCACCGGCTACATCGGGGAGATCTTTGCTGGGGTCCAGGCCATCAAGCTGGCCCGGGCGGAAACGCCGGTTTTGGCCAGATTCCGGGCCCTCAACCAGGTGCGGCACCGAGCGGCGCTGGCCGACACATTTCTCACTGAGGTCTTGCGAGGGATCAACCGCAACATGTCCACCATCTCTATCGCCCTGGTCTTGCTGCTGGCCACATCCGCCATCAACCGAGGCGAGTTTTCGGTGGGCGAACTGGCGGTGTTTCTCACCTATCTGCCCCGACTCACCGACTACATGGCCTTCGTGGGCGACATCATCGCGCAGCACCGCCGGACCGGGGTGGCCTATGAACGGATCAGAGCGCTGGCGGTGGATGCTCCCGACGAGGAGTTGCTCGACCGCCAGCGGGTGCCGCTTTCCGGCAATCTTCCCCAAGTGCCCCTGCCCGCGATCGGCATCGAGCCGTTGGAGCGACTGGAAGTGGAGGGACTGAGCCACTGGTTTCCCGACGGCGGTGAAGGACTCGAAGGAGTCGACTTCGAAATCGAGCGAGGATCTTTCACGGTCATCACCGGGATGATCGGGTCCGGCAAGAGCACTCTGGTACGGGCCCTGTTGGGGCTGGTGCCGGCTCAGGGTGAGGTGCGCTGGAATGGGAAGTTGGTGGAGGACCCCGCCTCCTTCTTTGTCCCGCCCCGCTCGGCCTACACGGCGCAGGTACCGCGGCTCTTCTCCGAGTCGCTGGCTGACAACATCGCTCTCGGTCATCATGCCGCCCGTGAACGCCTTCGGGAGGCGGTGCAACTGGCGGTGCTCGATCCCGACCTGGAGCGCCTCGAACTGGGAATCGACACCATGGTGGGAGCGCGGGGGGTGAAGCTCTCCGGAGGGCAGGTCCAGCGGTCAGCCGCCGCCCGGATGCTGGCGACCGACGCCGAGCT
>DATEDX010000126.1:0-4567 GCA_035281425.1 Acidimicrobiia bacterium | reverse complement strand
GTGGAACAGATAGGTCTCCTGAGTGACGACGCCGATTCCCCGGGCCAGGGTGGCGAAGCTGAGCTTGCGGACGTCCACCCCGTCGATACGGACGCTTCCCCGGTTGACGTCGTAGAGGCGAGGGATGAGGTACGAAACTGTGGTCTTGCCTGCGCCGCTCGGGCCCACCAAGGCCACCAACTGCCCCGGTTCGATCTCGAAGCTGACGTCGTCGATCGCCCAGCTTCTGGTCGAGATCGGTTGGGGGGCGAAGCCCTCCATCTCCTCGGTGGTCCGTCTCCCGAACCGGCGAATGGCTTCCAGCCCTGAAGGAGACTCGCTCTGGTAGCGGAAGTACACGTGCTCGAATTCGATCCCGCCCCTGATGGCCACCATTTCTCTCTCTCCGTCTTCTAGTTCAGGGCTAAGGTCGAGGACCTCGAATACCCGCTGAAATGAGACCATGGAGGTGGCCAGCTCCACGCGGGCATTGACCAATGCCGTCAGCGGGCCGTAAAGCTGGGCGAGGAGGGTGGCGAACATGACCACCGTCCCCAGGGTGATGCTGTCGCTGATCACCAGCCATCCCCCCACGAAGAAGATGACGGCGCTGCCCACCGAAGCAATCAGGCTGAGGGAGGCAAAGAACCAGCGGCCGACCAACGCTCTTCTCACCCCCAGGTCTCGCACCGCGGCCGCTTCCCGCCCGTAACGGTTCGACTCCCGTCGCGTCTGTCCAAACAGCTTCACCAGCAGCACTCCGGAGACGTTGAAAGTCTCCTGGAGGATCGAAGACATCGAAGCGTTCTTCTCCATCTGTTCATCGGTCAGCCGCCGCAGAACCTTTGAAACCCTGCGCGCCGGATAGGTGAAGAGAGGTAGAGCCAAGAGCGCCAATGCTGTCAACCGCCACTCTGCACGAACCAACACGGTGCCGATCACCACTACCGACACCAGATTGGAGAGGACGGTGATGAAAGTACCGGTGATGGCTTGTTGGGCCCCCACCACATCGGTGTTGACCCGGGAGATCAGCTCACCGGTTTTGGTGTTGGTGAAGAAGCGGAGCGACATGCCCTGCAAGTGGTCGTACAGAGCCCTTCGCAGGTCGTAGATGATGCCTTCCCCGGCCCGCGCCGACCACCAGCGCTGCAACACCCCGATGGCGGCGCTGACTAGGGGCACCACCACCATCGCCACCCCCAGGAATACAAGTAACCGCACATCGCGGCGGGGAATGGCCTCGTCGATCAGACGCCGAGTGAGAATCGCCGGGACCACCGCCAGTCCCGAGGTCGCCACCACGGTGACCAGGGTCCCCGCCAGCAACCAGCGGTAGGGTCTGCCATAGGCCCAGACCCGGCGCAGCAGAGCGCGATCGATCTCGGGGAGATTGGCATCGGGGTCACTCCATGAGAAGTAACCGTGCCAGCCGGCGCCGGTGAACATTGCTCTTAGGCTACCGGCGCTCCACGATATCAACCGTTGGCCAAAGTGGTGAGGGGTCGGAAGCTGGCGGCGACCTCCGGGAGCAGCTCGGGGTCGGTTCCGACTCGAAGAAAGAACTCGTAGCGATAGTCGCCCTCATACCAGATGAGGGTGCTGCCGGTTTCGTCAGTGAACTCCCAGGCCGGCAAAGCGCCCAGCTCGGTTTCGGCACATTCCCCGGCATAGCTCGCAAAACGGCCACAGGTGAGGTCGGCCGCTCCGGAGTCGATCAAGTCGGCCCCGGCAACATCGAGGACCACGTTGATTACTCCCACCTGACCCACCGACCGTGACTGGGTGTATGGCTCCACGTTCCACAACCCAAAGGCGGCGACCTGATCGGTGGCCAGCTGCCCGGTGGAGCGGTCGTAGACGAGCTGGCTGGTGATAAAACGGACCTCGGGTGGCACCCGGCTGGGGAAAGCCAGCTCGGGAAGGGCAGCCGCGATCTCGGCCGGCGTCGCCTGGGCGAAGCGGTCGGTAGGCGACGACCGGGCAAACACCCCGGCGATGACCTCGGCGGGTGAGGTTCCTGGCACCGGAGTGAGGTTGTCGTTGTACCACTCCACTTGCACGACCGGGATCAAAGTCGGCTCCTCACCGATGGTGGTGGCGACAGTGGGCACGGTGGGCTCTCCGATCCAATCCGAGGCTCCCCCACCCAGGCCGGCCAGCGGTTCGGGACCGCAGGCCACCAGGAGAGCGAGCAAGGTGAGCCCCATCGATCGAGTCATACCCATATTGTGACGGCTCTTCCCCTCAATCCCCGGTCACTCCTCCGGCCCCGTAGCATCCTCGCCTCATGAAACGGGTGATGGTGCTGCACGGCCCCAACCTCGACCTGCTCGGTATCCGCCAACCCGAGGTCTACGGCACCGCCAGCCTCGACCAGCTTCTTGAGCAGATCATCGCCTGGGGTCATGAACTCGACCTGCAGATCACCCACTTCCAGTCAAACCATGAAGGTGAACTCATCGACCGGATTCACACTGCCCGCCAGGAGGTGGAGGGGATCGTGATCAATGCCGGCGCATTCACCCACTATTCCTACGCCATTTACGACGCACTGACCGCGGTGATGGTTCCGGCGGTCGAGGTTCATATCTCCAACATCAAGCGTCGGGAAGGCTGGCGCCGGCGGTCGGTCATCGCCCCGGCGGCTGTGATGTCGATCCACGGCCGGGGGTTAGCTGGTTACCGCTGGGCCCTCTTGCATCTCCACCATCGCCTCGCCGTGCCACCCGAGCCAACCAGCTATGGCCGTTTCCCTGACCAGATCGGAGACCTCCGCCGTCCCCCTTCGGTGGACAACCCGCCCCTGGCCGTACTGATCCACGGCGGTCTGTGGGAAGAGCCATGGACCCGTGACACCACTGAAGGCTGGGCGGTGGAGTTGGCTCGCCGCGGGGTTGCCTCAGTCAACCTCGAATACCGGAGGGTGGGAGCGGGTGGTGGTTGGCCGGAGTCGTTTCACGATGTGAAGGCAGGTTATGAAGCGGCGGTGGCCTTGGACCGCATCGATCCCTCCCGGGTGGTGGTGGCGGGCCACTCCGCCGGGGCGACCATGGCCCTGTGGCTGGCAGGCGAACAGCTCACGGTTCCTCCTCGAGTGGTGGTGTCGGCGGCAGGCATCACCGACCTGGTCCGAGCCCGCGAGGAAGACCTCGGTGGAGGCACCGTCTCGTCCCTCCTCGGGCAGCGCCCTCTCCAGCCTGAAGCGATAAGCCCCTTACACCGCGCCCCCACCGGAGTCGCCACTCGGCTGATCTCCTGCCTCGACGATCACTTGGTCGACCCCGGTTATGCCCATGCTTATAGACAGAGAGCGGGAACCGAGGCCGAACTGGTGGAGTTGGCGGCCACCCACATGGCGGTGATCGACCCGGGTGACGCTGCTTTTGCTGCCACCGTCGAGGCAATGGTGACCTGAACCCCCAGGGCGGGTTGCCGCCCGGCCCCACCTGTGTATAACCTTTTCCACACCTTCGGGCATCCGTCCGGCCACTTTGGACGGCGAGGGGCGGAGTATGAGCTTTCATAGGGTTCTCTATTTATGCGGTTGGACCGCCGTGGCGCTGCTGGCCATCGTCGGCTTCGCCGCCTTTTCTACCAATTCCCCTACCTCACCCCCTCCGGCGGTGGCGGTGCAGCCGTCGTGGGGTCTGGCGGCGGGGGCAGTGTCGGGGCAAGGCTGGCTCGCTTTGGGTGGAACCGGGGAGACCGCGGCAGTGGTGGCCACCGCCCCGCCGACCAGTGAGGCCCCGGCCACCAACCCCACCGTGGCCACCGATACCGACCTGGTGGCGGTCGACACCGGTTGGCTCGATTCGGTGGCGGTGCGGGAACTCGTCGCCACCTACTTCGCCTCAGGTGACGTCAACCGGGCGGTCCGGCTGGCCTGGTGTGTTTCCCGCTTCGACGTCGACGCCGTCAGTCCCAAGAGCGGCGCCGCCGGGCTGTTTCAGATCCATCCGACGCTGTGGGAAGACCTCATCGTCGATGCCGAGTGGCAGGGAACGGCCAGCATCTTCGACCCCGAGGCCAGCACAGCGATGGCCGCATTTATCGTCTACCAAGGCGATGGCTGGGGATACTGGGACTGCCAGGGCTGACAGCTAACAGCCGACAGCTATCTGAAGTCCCTCGACGGCAACCCGGCCACAGATAAAGGCCAGAAGCGGTGAGCGACCAGATTGGTCACCCCGTCGCGGTATTCCAGTCGACCTCCGATGATTATCCCCGGGTAGCGGCGAGCTTCCTCTCGGTTTTTCGCCCAGACTTCCGGAAGGACCACCACATTCAAAAGCCCGGTTTCGTCTTCGAGATTGAAGAAGATCACCCCGCGGGCAGTCCCCGGCCGTTGACGGTGGGTCACCATTCCTCCCACCCGTACCTCCACCCCGTTGCGGTGCATCTGGAGGGCTGTCATTACCGGGACACAACCTTGCTGGTCTAATTGGGAGCGGATGAACTGGATGGGATGGGTAGCGGAGATCCCGGTTGCCCACAGATCGGCTCGGTGTTCTTCTTCGTCGGACATCTTCGCAAGGAGGGGCGGGTCGAGCCCGGGGCTGAGGGGAAGCCGACCCGGAGACATCTC
>DATEDX010000125.1:0-19842 GCA_035281425.1 Acidimicrobiia bacterium | reverse complement strand
ACTACCGGCCGTCCCCGCAACATCGGGTTGCGCAGCCGTTCCACTTCCACGAAGAACGCGTCCATGTCCACGTGGAGGATCGGCTCGGTGAAACTCGCCACACTCACCCTTGGGCCAGGCTAGGGAAGCTGCGCCCGGTTTGATGGCGGCCCGGGGTCCAGGCAGCTGAGCAGGCTCCTTTCTCGGGGCTGTACGCGATCGTTTTGATCACCTGGAACCCGGGGTTCGCAGAGAGCAAGGACGGGAAAGCCACAATGGCGAGGTGCTGGTCCACTTGGTGCGTCACGGAGAGGTAGACAACCCCCAAGGCCTGGTGTATGGGGCTCTCCCACGCTTCGGTCTCTCTATCCGCGGTCAAAGGCAGGCAGAGCTGGCCGCTCGTCACCTCGCCGACCGACCCATCGCCGCGGTCTGGTCCTCTCCCCTGGAACGGGCCCTCCGCACCGCCGAGGTCATCGCCCACCCTCACGGGCTGGCAGTCAAGGTAGATAACACGCTGGTCGAGTGGGATCACCAAGGTTGGACCGGGCTCCGCTGGGATCACCTCCCGGTTGAGCGTCCGGGTCAACTCGAGGCCTATCTGGCTGACCCCACCCAACTCGATTTCGCCGGCGAGTCGCTCGACGAGCTCGCCCGGCGCATCGAACAAGCCATTGGGAGAGCGGCGGACATCACCCCGGGCGAGCTGGTGGTCGTTGGCCACCAGGATCCACTCCAGGCCGGTCTTCTCCAGCTGACCGGGCGCCCACTGCACCAGCTCCACCAGGATCCCCCCCAACACGCCTCGATCATCACCTTGCGGCCGGGGACACCATGGATCGAATTGGGGCGATGGCTCCCGGAGGGCTAAGCCGGGCGGGACGGGCTTGCGGACCGGGCCGGGGCCGCCAACACTTCCAGCTGCGATGACCCGCCGTCACTACCTCGCTGCTGGCGCAACTATGGCCGCCAGCCTGATCTGGGCGGCGTTGCTGGTCTTCTTCCCTGGATCCTGGTCTGCTCCGGCGGCGCTGGTGGTCGGATGCGGGATGCTGCTGACGGCGTCGGTGGCAGTGGCAGGGATCTTGCTGCAGTCCAGTCGCCTCGGCTACTGGCTGGCCGTGTCGGTGGTGACCCAGCAAGCCGTGATTGCCCTCCGTCAATCTCTCTCCCCTTTGTGGTGGGTGGGAGTGGGCGTCATGGTGGTGGCGGCGGTGGCCCTGGCCGATCCTTCCCTGGGGGGTCAGGTCCGCACCCAACCTCATCCCGCTCCGCTGCCTCGAACCGCGGTGGCCCTGTGTCTGCTCCTTCTCGCCGCTGGGCCCCTGGCAGCCTTGGTCGCTCCCACCACTCCCACGGCAGCCCTCACGGTTCTGGCTTTCACCGCTTGGCTGATTCTCTTCGCCTACGTGAGGCTGCTCCCGGGGCGTGAATGGTGGCCGCGGCTGGGGGCGCCGGTCCTCGCCGCGGCCGCCTTCTTTCTTCCCTCTCCCAGCCGGTGGGTCTGGCTGACAGTGCTGGCCGCAGCCAGTTGGCTGGCCTGGACCCGGGGAAGCCGGCTGGCGGTTCGGCCCTTGATCGAGTCGGGGCATGCGGTGCCGATCCCGCCCGAGCTGGTCCCTTCCGAGGTGCTGGGCGCCGCCGGGCTTGACCGCCGCGGCCGCCGGCTGAAGGAGGGGAAGTGAAGCTGCGCCCCAATCCCTGGATAGCCGTTCCCGCACTGAGCCTTGGGATCTTGCTTGGCTATCTGGGGTGGCTGGTCACTGATGCCTCCTGCCGGTTGGAGGCCACCACCGCCCTGGGCAGCGGCTGTCCTTTGGCCTCCACCTTGGTGGGGTTGGTCAGCTTTGGAATCGCCACTTGGGGGATCGCTCTCATCTTGTCTCTGGTCTATCGCTCCCTGGCCGAGCATCGCGAGCGAAGAGGCGAAGGCTGAAGCGAATTGGTGGATTAGGAACTCGGAGGCCGGCCAAAGACCAAGGCGACGTTGTGCCCCCCGAACCCGAAGGAGTTCGACATCACCCAGTCCACCTCCGCCGGGCGCGGCTGGTTGGGGACGTAGTCGAGGTCACATTCCGGATCGGGAACTTCGTAGTTCATGGTGGGCGGCAGCTGGCCACGGGTCATGGCCAGGATCGAGGCCACGGCTTCCACCGCTCCCGCTCCACCGAGCAGGTGACCGGTCATCGATTTGGTTGACGAAACCGGAACCTGGCCGGCGGCCTCGCCCAAGGCGATCTTGATGGCGGCGGTCTCGGTGGCGTCGTTGGCTTCGGTCGAGGTGCCGTGAGCATTGATGTAGCCCAAATCTTCGCCTTGGATGCCGGCGTCACGAAGCGCCGCCGCCATGGAGCGGGCGGCGCCGGTCCCGCCGGGACGGGGCAAGGTGATGTGATAGGCGTCGGCCGACATCCCGTAACCAGCGAATTCCGCCAGGATGGGAGCATTGCGCCGGCGGGCGTGTTCCAACTCCTCCAATACGACCGCTCCCGCCCCCTCCCCCATCAAGAAGCCGTCCCGGTGAGCGTCGAAGGGTCGGGAGGCGTGGAGGGGGTCGTCGTTGCGGGTGGTGAGAGCTCGGGATTGGGAGAATCCCGCCACCGCATAGTCGGTGATGGCTGCCTCCGTCCCCCCCGCCAGCATTACCTCCGCGGCTCCCCGGCGGATGATCTCGGCGGCATCGCCAATGGCGTTGGCCGAGGCCGAGCAGGCTGTGACCACACAGGACACTGGCCCCAGGAGGTTGTGTTCGATCGAGGCCATTCCCGCCGCCATGTTGGCAATGATGCGAGGAATCCCGGTGGGGCTGACCCGATCCGGTCCCCGGTCGGAGAGAACCCGGATCTCCTCGATGAAGGTTTCCATTCCCCCAAACCCGCCGCCGACGATCACCCCAGCTTGAGGCGCCTTCTCGTCGTCGGGGGCGTAGGAGATCCCCGCCTGTTCCATCGCCTGGCGAGCAGCCACCAGGAAATATTGGGTGTAGCGGTCGATGCGACGAACTTCTTTGCGTTCGAAGTGGTCTTCCGGCTGATAGCCCTTGAGTTCGGCCGCGATCCGGCAACGCATCCCGGAAGCGTCGAAGTAGGTGATCGGCCCGGCCCCCGATCTGCCCTCCATCAGCCCCGTCCAAAAGGATTCGACGTCGTTTCCGATCGGGGTGAGGACCCCCATCCCGGTGACCACGACTCGACGGCGTGACATCTAACCGAGGTGCGGCTAGCTGTTTAGCTTGGCGTGAACCAGATCGACGGCCTGACCGACGGTGTGGATCGACTCCGCCTCATCGTCGGGAATCTTCACCCCGAACTCGTCTTCCATGGCCATCAGCAGCTCTACCACCCCCAGCGAGTCCACGTCGAGGTCTTGCTCGAAGTTGGCCTCGGGAGTGATCTTTTGGGCATCGAGCCCCAACTCGGAGACCAGCACATCCCGGAGTCGGGATTCGATATCTGAACGGTCCATTGCGATCTGCTCCTTTCTTTGAGCCGGGATTAAAGCGCCATGCCCCCGTCAACGCTTATCACCTGGCCGGTGATGTAGCCCGCCTCGTCCGAGGCAAGGTAGGCGACCAGTGAAGCAACCTCGAGCGGGGTCCCGAACCTTCCCAGGGCAATGGTTCCTTCGAGGCCGGCCTTGACCTGATCCGAAACCACCGCCGTCATGTCGGTGGCAATGAAGCCGGGTGCCACCAGATTGGCGGTGATTCCCCGGCTTCCCACCTCGCGGGCAATGGTTTTGGTCAGCCCGATGAGGCCTGCCTTGGAGGCGGCATAGTTGGCTTGCCCGGGGTTGCCCATCAAGCCCGCCACCGAACCCACCGTCACCACCCGTCCGAAGCGACCCCGCAACATCCCCCGCACCGCGGCCTTGCTGCACAAGAAAGCGGAGCGAAGATTGGTGGCGATAACGGCGTCGAAGTCCTCCACCGTCATCCGTAAGAGCAGGTTGTCACGCGTGATACCGGCGTTGTTGACGAGGACTTCGACCGTGCCCAACTCGTCGCCGACGGCGGCGAACATCGACTCCACCTGCTCCGGGTTGGAGACGTCAGCCTGGAAGGCGGAAGCCACTCCTCCTCCGGCCCGGATCAGTTCCACCACCTCTTCGGCCGCCTCCCGCCTGTTGGCGTAGTTGACCGCCACCCGGTGACCGTTTTGGGCGAGGGCTTCGGCGATGGCTCGCCCGATGCCCCGGGAGGCGCCTGTGACCAGACTGGTGCGGCTCACGAAGCGGGCTGAGGGCGGATCCCGGTGCCGAAGAAGTCCAAGTTGGGCTGCAAAAGCTCCCGGGCCGAACGATCGGAGGGGGGTAGAGCGGCATCGCTCTGCCCCAATGGCTCGGTCCGTTTCCCCCATTGGATCACAGCCGCCCCCCAGGTCAGCCCTGCCCCGAAGGCGGCGAGCACCACGTGGCCACCGGGCGGGATCCTCCCCTCTTCCAGCGCCTCGGTGAGCGCCACCGGGATGGTGGCAGCGGAGGTGTTGCCGTAGGAGGCAATGTTGATAAATACCTTGCCCGGATCGAGGCCCAAGCGACGGGCGGTGGCGTCGATGATGCGAACGTTGGCTTGATGGGGAACCAGCAGATCGATATCACCCAGGTCGAGACCGGCCGCCTCCACCACCCGAGCGGAAGCCTCCCCCATCGTGGTCACCGCCCGCCGGAACACCTCGGGTCCGTCCATCCGGATCCCACACTCGGCGGGCAGGCGGGGCCGGCGATCTCCTTCGGTTCCGTCTTTGGGGGTGTGGAGGATCTCCGCCACCGAGCCATCCATCCCCAGTTCGCTGGCCAGGATTCCTCCCGGCTCATCGCTGGCCTCGATTACTACTGCTCCGGCGGCGTCACCGAACAAAACCGCGGTTGACCGATCAGTGAAGTCGAGGTGATAGTGAAGCTTCTCCGCCCCCACCACCAGCACCGTCCGGTACACCCCGGCCCGAATCAAGCTGTCGGCGGTAACCAGCGAATAGACGAACCCAGTGCAAGCAGCGTTGAGGTCGAAAGCGGCGGCCTTGAAGGCCCCCAGCTTGGCCTGAAGTAGAGCGGCAGTGGAGGGAATGATCGAGTCGCCGGTGCAGGTGGCGAGGATGATCAAGTCGAGGTCGAGCGGGCTCTTGCCGGCTGCGGCCAAGGCGTGGAGCCCGGCCACCCGGGCCATGTCCGAAACCTCCACGTGAGAAATACGCCGCTCCTTGATACCGGTGCGGGTGGTGATCCACTCGTCGCTCGTATCGGTCAGTTGCTCCAGGTCATGGTTGGCGAGGACGGCGGGGGGAAGGCACTTCCCCCAGCCGGTGATGATGGCGCCGGTGGTATTCGATTGAGACAAGAACCCTCCCTCTGGTCAACCGATGGTACCGAGCCAATCGAGCGCGGGAGCGATTGTGGCTAGATCGGAGACGACGAAAGTAGCTGCATCTGTTACCGACTTTCGAGCCAGGCCGGCGGTTACATCCCCCGGCCCGACATGGAGGAAATGCCCAATGCCTCGCCGGTTCATGGCGGAAAGCGACTGGGCGAAGAGCACCGGCGAGACCACTTGGGAGTGGAGGGTCTTCGCGATCCCTTCGACCGAGGGCAAGGGGGAAGCGGACACGTTGGTGTAGACGGGAAAGGTGGGGGGATGAAACGTCATCCCTTCGGCGGTGAGGCGGAGGCTGTCGGCGGCGGCCGCCATGAACGGGGTGTGAAAGGCTCCGGCCACCTGCAGGGGAATCACCCGGCGTAGTCCCAGAGCCGAGGCTTCCCGTTGCAGCCACTCCAAATCGGTGACGGCGCCGGCCAGTACCACCTGACCGGGAGCGTTGCGATTGGCCACATATAGTCGACCCCCCTCCCGGCGGCGGGAAGCCGCCACCTCCTCGGCCACCTCGTCGGTCACCCCCAACACCGCCGCCATCCCGGAAGGTTCGGCATCGGCCGCCGCCGCCATCGCCCGCCCTCTGGCCGCCACCAGGGCCAAAGCGTCGTCGTAGGACAGGACCGAGGCGGCCGCCAAGGCGGTGTATTCACCCAGAGAGTGGCCGGCCCCGGCGGTGGGCGGGACGGGCAAGCGGGAAGCCAACTCATCCCAAAGGGCAAAGGAGACCGCAAAGATCGCCGGCTGGGCGTGTTCGGTCCGGGTCAACACCTCGATCGGCGCCTCCAGGCACATCTCTTCGAGCGACCAGCCGAGAACCTGATCGGCTCGCTCCCCCAACAGGTCCCGGCGATGGGAGAAGAGGTCGGCGCCCATCCCAGGGAATTGGCTGCCTTGTCCGGGGAAGAGAACCGCGTAACCCACGGTCAGTTGTGGGCGATGGCCTGGGCCAAGGTGGCCACCAGGCGGTCGGCGTCGCTCGGGTTGACGTCGCGATGGGTGACGAGCCGGATGGTGCTACCGAAGGGAGGATTGACCTTGATCGAAGCTCGGTCCAATTCTGCTTTCCAGGCGGGGAAGGCCACCGGCAAGCGGCGGGTGTCGAGCTGCACCATGTTGGTCTCCACTTGCTTCTGGTCGACCGCTTCCCCGGCGATCTGCCCCAGCTCGGCCGCCAGGTAAGTGGCCAGCTCATGGTCCTCACCCAAACGGTCCCGGTCACGAAGAGCGATGCGAGCGGCGGCGGCTATTACCCCCGCTTGTCGCATCGCTCCCCCCAGGCGCTTGCGCAGATATCTGGCTTCGGCGATGAGGTCGGCCGGTCCACACAAGATCGATCCGACCGGCGCTCCCAGACCTTTGGAGAAGCAGAACTGGACGGTGTCGGACAGGGCTGCGAACCGGTCGGCGGGGATGCCGGAGGCGGCTACGGCGTTGAAGATCCGGGCCCCGTCGAGATGGATGGAGAGCCCGTGGCGGCGGGCGACGGCGCTGGTGGTCTCCATGACCGGAAGCGGGACCACCTTCCCTCCCGACAGGTTGTGGGTGTTCTCCCACACCATCAACCGGATGCGGGGAAAGAACCCGGCCAGGGCCATGGCCTCCTCGACTTGGTCGGAGGTGATCCGGCCATCGGGGGCGTCGACCACTCGAAATGCCACCCCCGAAAGGGCAGAAGCGGCCCCCTTTTCAACGTTGCGGGAGTGGATCCCGGGATCGCAGAGGACGTCGTCGCCAGGCTGGGTCTGGAGCATGATCGCCAGTTGGTTTCCCATCGTGCCGCTGGGCACATAGATGGCGGCCTCTTTCCCCACCACCGCAGCCGATTCTTCCTCCAGGGCATTGACAGTGGGGTCGTCGGAGTAGACATCGTCGCCCACCTCGGCTTCGGCCATGGCCCGCCGCATCTCGGGAGTGGGCCGGGTGACAGTGTCGGAGCGGAAATCGGCGGTGCCGTCCGGAAAACTCACTGGATTGCCTCCCTCCGTGGTCGAACCTGGTTCACAGCCGGTCGAGCGCCTTCTTGATACCCCGGACGGCCTGGGAGATGCGGTGTTCGTTCTCCACCAGGGCAAACCGGACGTGGCCGTCCCCCGAGGGACCGAAACCCACCCCGGGACTGACCGCTACCTTGGCCTGGTCGAGCAGGTGGAGGGCGAAACCCATCGATCCCAACTCCTGGTAGGGGTCGGGAATCGGAGCCCAGCAGAACATCGTTCCGAGAGGCTTGTCCATCTTCCACCCGTTGCGTTCCAACCCCTCCACGAGTACGTCTCTCCGCCGGCGATAGATCTCGTTGACCTCCTCGACATATTCGTCGCCTTCGTTGAGGGCGATGATGGAGGCGATCTGGATGGGCTGGAAGGTCCCATAGTCGAGGTAGCTCTTCAGCTTGGCCAGCGCCTGCACCGCCGCCTCGTTGCCGACCACGAAACCCATCCTCCACCCGGCCATCGAGTGTCCCTTGGTCAGGGTGTAGAGCTCGACCGCCACCTCCTTGGCACCGGGTACCTCGAGCAAGGAAGGGGGCCGGTAGCCGTCGAAGGCGATGTCGGCATAGGCGAAGTCGTGCACCACCAGTACTTCGTGTTCCCGAGCCAGATCGACCAACCGCCGAAAGAAGTCGAGGTCGACAACCGTGGTGGTGGGGTTGTGAGGGAACGACACAATGATGACCCGAGGTCGGGGCCAGGCATCTTCAAAGATGGCACCGAGATGATCGAAATAGGCTTGGTCGGAGGCCACCGGGGCCCGCCGGACCTCGGCCCCCGCCAAAGCCGGCGCGTAGATATGAATCGGATACGAGGGTTCCGGCACTACCGCCACATCGCCTGGCTGGACCGCGGTCCACATCAGATGGGAGAGGCCCTCTTTGGCCCCGATGGTGGCAATGACCTCCGTTTCCGGGTCGAGTTCTACCGCAAAGCGACGTCGATACCGATCGGCCACCGCCCGGCGTAAGTTGGGTAGGCCCCGGGAGACCGAGTATCGGTGGTTGCGAGGGTTGCGGGCGGCTTCCACCAGCTTCTCTACCACCTCGGGCTGGGAGGGGATGTCGGGGTTCCCGAAGCCGAGGTCGATGATGTCCTCCCCGGCCCGGCGGGCCGCCAGCTTACGGTCGTTGACCGCCCCGAAGACATAGGGGGGCAGGTGGTCGATCCGTCGGAAGTCCATGGGCCGGCAAGGCTACCGGGCCAGGCGTCGAGCACCGCTTCGCCGCCCAACCACCTGCGCGGATTTTTCCGTCGTAGCGACGGAAAAATCCGCACGGAACCGAGCACCCTCTTGAACTGCGCGGGAAATTCCGTCGCTGAGACGGGCTTTTACGCGCAGAAGGTGGTCAAGGAGAGTCTCTTTCTCAGCCCGGTCCTCAGTCGAGGTGGGGTAAGACCTCTCCGGCGAATAGGTCCCAGGTCGCTCGACGGTTGGGAAGGACCGACACCACCAGCTCGTCGACGAGCTGGGCCCGGCGGGAGAGCTCCTCCACGATCTGAGGAGGGGTGCCGGAAATGGGCTGGTTCGCCGCGATGGCGGACCGCCGTTCCAACATCTCGCCCAGCTCGGCCTGGCTGGAAGCGAGCAAGACCCCGCCCCCCCAGGTCAGCTTGAGACCCGAACTCTCCCCCCGCAACTCTTCGGTCAACCGGGTCAGCTCGTCGGGTTCCAAACTCCATCCGTTCCAGCCATCGGCCAACAGCGCGGCCCGCCGGACCCGAGGATGGATGCCTCCCACCCAGATCTCGGCGGCCGGGGCTCTCTCCCGCACCAGGCCGATGGTCTCTTCCAGTAGTCCCAACCGCTCATCGAGCCCCGGCGGAACCAAATCGAAGCGTGCCCCCTCCTCCTCCGAGAAGCGATCACCAACCCCCAATCCCAAGACCGGCGGTGCCAGAGCCACGGCCGAGAGGGTCTGAGCCACGGCCGCGGTTACCGGTGGCGGACGCAACGAGACCCGCATCACCAGCGACCCCACCCGCAGTGCTGGAGGTGAGATCGCCGCCAGCAGTCCGAGGGTGGCCACCCCTTCCAACACCGGTCGCTTCGGATCCCCGATAGGGACGAGGTGGTCGAAAGCGAAGAGACCGGCAATGCCTGCGGTCGGAGCCCAGCCCGCCAGTTCCGCCAGGGGGCCAGGATTGGCGGTGAATTGGGGGACGGTCAGGGAGACCGGGGTGGTCACTCCCCGGCCAGGCGCCCCAGGGTGCGACGGATCCGAGCCGGGACCAAATCGGCCACCGTGTCGAGGACGTTGCTGATCAGGCCCAACAAGTCCTGCGGTCCGTCCCAGTGTTCGGTCACCACTTCACTGCCGGCACGTTTGATCAGGTGGTTGAGGGAGAAGGCGATGAGGAAGATGTCGTCGACTACCCCGGCCACCGGGATTACCTCCGGGATGAGGTCCACCGGAGAGGCGACGTAGGCGATGGCGGCGCCCAGAACCAACTTCGACCGACGCGGCACCCGGGGGTCTTTGATGAGGCGTCCGAGCAACTTCAAAAGGTTGGGAAGCAAGAAGACGGCGTCACGGGCCAGTTGCCGCACTTGCAGGGAAGCGCTTCCCCCCGGGGGTATGACCTCGTCGGCCCGGACGGTGCCGGAGGTGCCGGCCGTATTGATGGGTTTCTTGGCTGGCTCGTTCACTGGGTCCATCGCTCCAGCGAGCATAGGTCGCTCTGCGGCCCTAGCCGGGGGTTTGCCGGGCCATGAGCGCCGCACCCAATGCTCCTGCCCAAGCACCAGCCGCGGCCGCTACCACCGGGATGGGTTCTCGGAACCGAGAACCCGACCAGGCCTGCGCCACCGCCGTGCGGGCCGGAGGGAGGAGGAATTCTCCGGCTGAAGCTCCTCCCCCGCCTCCGACCACGAACAGGTCGGGGTCGAGGGCGGTGGCGATCAGAGTCAGGCCCCGGCCCAACCATTCGCCTATGCGCGCCAACTGACGGCGGGCTTCTTCGTCGCCGGCTCGGGCCGGTTCCAGCCATGGCTCCAGCTGAGCATTGGAGACAACGGTTTCCCAGCACCCCCTACCCCCGCAGGCGCAGGGTGGTCCGCCGGCGGCCAGGGTCAAATGCCCCAACTCGCCGGCGAATGACGACCCGCGATAAAGCCGGCCGTCAAGGTAGAGCCCGCTTCCGATCCCGGTTCCGATGGTGATTAACACCACATGACGGGCCCCCTGGGCCGACCCTTGCTCCACCTCCGCCACGACGGCGCAATTGGCATCGTTGTCGACGCTGACCGGTAGGCGCATTCGCTCTCGCAGATAGCTGCCCATGGGCAGGTCGAGCCAGGGAAGGTGAGGACCCCAGACGAAAGTACCTTGGGGCCAGCGGACCAGTCCCGCCATCCCCACTCCCACCGAGGAGGTGGTGGTGTCACGCATCAGATCCACCATGTCGCCCGCCGCCTCCAATAAGGCTTGGGGGGTGTCGGGGACCGGAGCAGTGTCCCGGGCCTCGACGTCGCCTCCCTCTCCCAGGCGCAGACCTTTGATGAGGGTGCCGCCGATGTCGATGCCGATGGTGGTGGTCACTCGACGTCGATCTGCTGGCGCGAGCCGGGCTCGTCGGAATGGTCCTCCCCGTCGGCTCCGATCCGGGCCAGTTCCTCAACCAGGACCTCGAAGGCTCGGAGGGCCTCGATGGCTGCCCGCAGCAGGTGTACGGCGGCTCGCCTCCCGGCTCGGCGGAGAGCCGCTACCACCTCGCTGTCGCTGCTCATCGGCGGGGTCGCTTGGCCTGGCTTTCGAATGTGACCCGCAGAACTCCGTGGTCGAGTTGGGCCCGGGTCACTTGCCGGCGCCGAAGGCTGTCGGGAAGGAGAAATGAGCGCCGGTAGGGTCCCACCTGGAGGTACAGCTCGTGTCCATGGCGGAACACGTCCAGGTCACCCTTCTCTACAAACGGTACCTTCATCTCCAGTGCCACCTCGCCCTTCTTTTCGGTGACGGTGAAGGGGCTGTGCGCGGTCAAGCCCTCTACGGGGTCGAGGTCGGCATAAAGCTCGGAGGCCATTTGACGGAGCCGCTCCGGACCCACCATCTCGTCGTCGAAGAGCCGGAGCCGCAGCCGGGGGACGTCGGCGAAGGCGGCGTCGATGGTGTCGAGATGGCCTTTTTGGATAGAGCGCCAGCGGTCGAAGTAGGGGTCGGAGACCAGGTCGGGTAGTACCCGATTTACCACCACCCCATCGACCCCGTACCCGAAGAGCCCCAGATAGGTGAAGGTCCGCCGGGCCTCTTCGATCACCATCTTCTCCGGGTTCACCACCAACCGGGCCGAGGTGACCCGGGAGTCGGCCAGCACCCGTTTCACCTCCTCCACCCCTTCGAAGACGGATTGGGCGGCCTGGAACACGGTGTCTTCGGGGACGGGCAGGTCGGTGAGCCTGGTGAGGAGGGGTCGGGCGGCCCGCATCAGGCGCCGCTCGGCCGGCATCACCCGTTCGAAATACCAGGAGAGCACCTCGGGAAGCGACAGCAGGCGGAGGGTTTCGGCGGTGGGGGCGCAGTCGACCACCACCACGTCATAGTCGCCGCTTCGTGCGTGGCGGTTGACTTCGAGGAGGGCGAACAACTCGTCCATGCCCGGAAAGACCAGAAATTCTTCGGCTTCGATGCCGGTTACGCCGCCCCAGTCGAAAACCGACATGATCTGATCGCGGATCGACCCCCAGTGACGGTCGAGTTGGGCTTGGGTGTCGATCTGCTGACCGTGAAGCCGCTCCGTGACCTGCTGCGGCTCGTCGCCCAAGGTGGTGGCGAGGGCGTCGGCGAGGGAGTGGGCTGGATCGGTGGAAGAAACCAACACTCGATAACCACGATCGGCGGCATGAAGAGCGGTGGCGGCAGCCACCGTGGTCTTCCCCACTCCACCTTTCCCGGTGACGAGGATGATCCTCATCCGTTGAGCAATTCCACCCGTTTGCGTAAGCCCCGCAGGGCGGTGCCTACCAGCTGCTTCTCTGCCTGGCGGCGGAGGAACCCGGGAATGGTGAAGGAAGGCTCCACTCTCAACGCATACACCACCTCGGTGAGCCCGTCGCCCGCCTCGCGGAAGGTGTAGGAGCCTTCGAGCTGGTTTATGTCGGGACTGCCCGGCTCGGCCTCCCAGCTCATGGTGTGGGGCTGCTCGTACCGGTAGTTGAGGACGTAGGTGATCTCCTTGATCATCCCGTCCACCACGAACCTGGCGCGGGCGGCGCGGCCCTGGTCATCGTGGGCCAGGACCTCGATCTCTTTCAGCCCGGTGGCCCATTCGGGATACGAGTCGAGGTCGGCCGCCACCGCAAACACCTCCTCGGGGCTGGCCTTGATCTCGATCGATTCGACGGTCGCTTCCGCCATCACACCTCCGGCTCCCGAGATTAGCTCCGGAGGTAAGGAACCCCGCCTTCCACGTCCAACACCACTGGTCGTTTGGTGGCCCGGAAGTATCCGACGTTGCGCGCCACTGTGGGGCCGATGCGCCAGGTCACCGCTTGCGGCTGATGGATATCACCGTAGAAGTGAAACCGGGGCTTCACCCGGCGCAAATATTCCAGGATGGGAGCGGAACTGCGCTCCTGCCGGCCGGTGATGACGTCGGTAGACAAGGCCGGCACCGCTGGGGGGAGGTGGGAGCAGAGGACTTCGACCTCCCCAATAGCCTCAAGTTTGGCAGCCATTTGTTCGTCCGTGACTTCACCGGCAGCCCCCACTGGGGTGGCGATTCCCCCCCCGACGAAGCCGAAGCTGATCCCCTCGATTTCCGTCACCTCGCCGTCGAGGAAGGTCATCCCGGCGGGGAGGGCGGCCGCCAGCAATTCCGGACGGTCGACGTTGCCGTAGGTGGCATAGCCACGAGCGCCAGCCAAGGCTTCCCGGCAGCGGTCGTACTCGGCTTGGATACGGGCCTCGATTTGGGCCCGTACCTCGTCCCGCCGGTCCCCCACGATCTCGGTCCAGGCTTGCCGCATGGCGGCATAGTCACCGCTTGCCCGATGGCCGGCCACCTTGCCCGAGAAGTCTTCCCCCAGCACCTCGGCGATGATCCCCTCCCGGGTCCGGTAGTCGAGCAGGTTGATGAGGTCCCCGAGGATGAGCAGGGTCTGGCCTGATCCTGCAAGGCTTTGCAGGGCCTCGAACTCACCGTGGACATCGGAAACCAGCAACATTCAGGCGCTCTGGTCCCGATCTGCCCGATCGACCCAGCCGGCATACCAAACCGCGGCGGCGGCACCTGCTAGAGCGAGGATCAGAGCGAGCGGCCAGGAGAGGTCGCGGGGTGAAAACTCGGCTGACATACCCGCCATCCCGAAACCCACCATCCCCGCCACTACGCGCCTGCCCTTAACCCCCCAACGGCCTTCAGGGTCGACCCGGCTCCAGGCGGGAACATTGACGGCCAGCGACCGAGCGAAGATCCAGAAGATGAGGGCGAGGACGCCTATCGCCAAGACGATGGCGTAAACCTTGACCACGCTTTCAGGCTAAACGAGCACCCCGGCTTCCGTCTCCCGGCTTCCGTCTCCCGGCTTCCGTCTCCCGACTTCCGTCTCCCGACTTCCGTCTCCCGTCTAGTGAGTTACTGCTCCCCGGCCGGCGGAGCCGACCAGCTTGGCGTATTTGGCTAGAGCTCCGGTCGGGTAGCGAGGCGGGTGGGGTTTCCACCCTGCCCGGCGCTGTTCGAGGGTGGCATCGTCGATCAGCAGATCGAGGCGTCGCCGGACGATGTCGGCGCGGATTCGGTCGCCTTCCTCAACCAAGGCCAGCGTTCCACCCACCTCCGACTCGGGAGCGATGTGGCCGATGCAGAGACCGGTGGTGCCGCCGGAGAAACGGCCATCGGTAATGAGCAACACGTCTTGACCCAACCCGGCACCTTTGATGGCGGCGGTAATTTGCAGCATCTCCCGCATCCCCGGACCACCTTTGGGACCTTCCGTCCGGATCACGACCACGTCCCCGGGGCGAAGCTTGCCCGCAAAGAGAGCCTCCAACGCTCCCTGCTCCCCGTCGAAGACTCGGGCAGGGCCCTCAAAGACCTCGAGGTGGATACCCGCCACTTTCACTACCGCTCCCTCCGGGGCTAGGTTCCCTCGCAGGATGGCGATGCCGCCTTCGGACGCCAGCGGGGAGCTGGTGGGGCGGATGACTTCTTGTCCTTCAGGAAACTCGATCGCGGCCAGGTTTTCCGCCATCGTGCGGCCGGTAACGGTGACGGCGTCGCCGTGGAGCAAGCCTTCTTCCAGCAGGACTTTGAGAACCACAGGCACTCCTCCGATGCGATCGAGATCGACCATGTGAAACCGCCCGAAAGGCTTGAGGTCGCCCAGGTGGGGTGTGCGCCTGCTGATCCGGTCGAAGTCTTCGAGTTCCAGGTTGACCTCGGCTTCGTGGGCCATGGCTAGCAAGTGGAGAACGGCGTTGGTCGACCCCCCCAGCGCCATCACCGTGGTGATGGCGTTCTCGAAGGCGGGACGGGTCATGATCTGGCGGGGCCGCAGGTTGGTCTCGAGCAGAGCCATGACCGCCTCCCCCGAACGCTCGGCATAGTCGTCGAGACGCTGATCGCCGGCCGGCACCGACGCCGAGCCGGGAAGTGACATCCCGATGGCCTCCCCTACCGAGGCCATGGTGTTGGCGGTGAACATGCCGGCGCAGGATCCGATCCCGGGGCAGGCGTGGCGTTCGATCTCAGTCAGCTCTTCCAAATCGATGGAGCCGCGGGCGAAGGCGCCGATCCCCTCGAACACATCAACGATGGAGATGTCCCGTCCCTGGTAGTGCCCCGGCAGCGAGGAACCGCCATAAAGGAAGACACTGGGAAGGTTGGTGCGGGCGGCGGCCATCAGCATTCCCGGCAGCGACTTGTCGCAGCCGGCGATGGAGACCATTCCGTCGAAGCGTTCGGCGTGCATCACCAGCTCCACCGAGTCGGCGATCACCTCCCGGCTCACCAGCGAGGCTCGCATCCCCTCGTGCCCCATAGAAATGCCATCGCTGACGGCAATGGTGGTGAACACCAAACCCACTCCCCCGGCGTGCCGGACGCCTACCCGGGCCGCCTCCGCCAGACGTGGACCGGAAAGATTGCAGGGAGTGACTTCGTTACCGGCCGACACCAGGCCGATCTGGGGTTTCTGAAAGTCGTCGTCGGTCAGCCCCACCGCCCGCAACATGGCCCGAGCGCCGGCTTTGGCAGGACCTTCCGTTACTTCTTGAGAGTGGATCTTCCGCACCATCGGGCCAGATCCTACGGCCTCGGGCCCCTGTCCAGCCTGGGCTGTCCGGTTCGGCTCCGGTGGACGGCAGCAAGTATCTTGTAGATGGTGATCATTCCCACCCTCCCCTCGGTGGAGTTCGCCGTCCCCCCCTCCTACTCCCGGGTGGTGGAGCTGGCCTACAACCTCTGGTGGTCATGGAATCCGGCCGGCGCCAACCTCTGGTCGAGCCTCGACCCGGTGGCTTGGGAGCGCACCCACAACCCGGTCGAGCTGCTGGCCTCCATCGACTCCAGCCGCTGGCAGGCGTTAGAGCAGCTGGAGGCGGTGCAGGATCGATACCGGACCGCCTTGGCTGAGTTCGACCGGTACCACGAGGAAGAGTCCAACTGGTACCACTCGGCCGGAACCCCGCTGCCAGGCCCCGTTGCTTACCTATGTACCGAGTTCGGGGTCCATGCCTCGGTTCCCTTCTATTCGGGCGGCCTCGGCATCCTCGCTGGCGACCATCTCAAATCGGCTTCCGATCTGGGCATTCCGATGGTGGCGGTGGGCCTCTACTACCGCCGGGGATATTTCCGCCAGGAGATCGACGCCGACGGCGAACAGCAACACATCTACCCGGTGCTGGAGCCACGTCAGCTCCCCATCCGCCCGGTGGCGGCACCCACCGGGGGTCAAGTCAAAGTCGACATCGAGTTCCCCGGGCGGACGGTGAAGGCAGCGGTCTGGAACCTGCAGGTGGGACGGGTCCCCCTCCTCCTCCTCGACACCGATATCCCCGAGAACCACGTCTCCGACCGCCCCATCACGCACATGCTCTATGTCCGGGGCCGGGAGATGCGTTTCTGCCAGGAGATGGTGTTGGGGGTGGGAGGGGTTAGGGCCCTCGAGTCGCTGGCGGTCGACCCGGCGGTATGGCACATCAACGAAGGCCACGCTGCCTTGGCGGTGCTGGAACTAGCCCGAAGGCAGATGACCGAGGGCGCCGCATTCGAGGTGGCCCAACAAGCAGTCAAGGCAAAGATTGTCTTCACTCTTCATACCCCGGTGCCGGCGGGGAATGAGGTCTTCGACGGTCACCTGGCCACCGCCTACCTGACCCCGCTCCGGGAGCGGATGGGCCTCAGCGAAGATCAGTTGGCGGGCTTGGGCAGCGATAACGGCGATGCCCACCAGTTCGACCTGGGCGCTCTCGCCATCCGTTTCGCTTCCGTCGTCAACGGGGTGAGCAAACGCCACGGCGAGGTAGTCACCCGAGACTGGCAACACCTGATTGGGGGACCAGCCCATGCCATCACCAACGGCATTCACACCCCCACCTGGATCGGGCGTGATGGGGGGCGGATATTGACCGCCCGTTTTGGGCGGAACTGGCCCACAGTGCTGCTTTCCGATCCTTCGGCGGTAGAGCGGGTCCGCGAAATCTCGGACGAGGAGATCTGGGGAATGCACCAGGCTCGCAAAGAAATAATGATCAGCTTCGCCCGGGGCCGGCTCCGCCGCCAGTTCGCCCGCCACGGGGCCTCGCCGGCGGAGTTACGCCGCATCGACGACCTCCTCCCTTCCGACCGGCTCACATTGGGATTCGCCCGCCGTTTCGCCACCTACAAACGAGCCACGCTTATGTTCCGAGACCTGGAGCGGCTCAAGGCCATCGTCACCAATCCGGAGCGACCGGTGCAGGTGGTCTTCGCCGGCAAAGCCCACCCCGCCGACCGCCAGGGCCAGGAGTTCATCAAACAGATCCTGCTCCTCTCCCGTACCCCCGAGCTGTCCGGACATCTCGCGGTGCTGGAGGACTACGACGCCCGGGTGGCACGGTTCCTGGTGCAGGGAGTGGACGTGTGGGTGAACAATCCCCGCCCACCGATGGAGGCTTCCGGCACCTCAGGCATGAAGGCGGCCATCAACGGCACCCTCAATCTGTCGGTGCTCGACGGGTGGTGGGTCGAGGGTTACACCGCCGACAACGGGTGGGCATTTGGTGACCCCAACGGCCGCCCCGACATCGAAGCCGAAGATGCTGACGACGCCGCCGCCTTTTATCACCTGCTCGAAAGCGAAGTCGTTCCTCTCTTCTACGACCGCGACGAAACCGGGATCTCCAGCAAATGGGTGGAGCGGATGCGGGCCTCAATCGGCTCGTCGCTGGTCGCCTTCTCCTCCCACCGCATGGTTTCCGAGTACGCCAACCTGGCCTATTTCCCCTTGGGAGCATCAGGAGAAACCTGAGCCAACGCCTCGGCGACGGGGCCGCCCAACCGTTGCAGGGCCCACCAGGCATGTTCAGCCACCATCGGGTTGGGATGGGCGGTGTAGGGCGCCACTTCGGCCGCCAGCCGCCCCTCGCCCGAGTTCCCGGCGGCGATGAGTCCATTCCGGCGGATTATGTCGGGATCTCCGCTGGGGATGAACCAATGACCAAAAGCGGCGAGAAGTTCGCCATCGGCGGCGTGGAGCAACCATGACAGGTCGACCCGTCCCCGTGTCGCAGTGGCCCGTTTGAGCAAGATCCGTCCCGGAGGGCAGGCCTCGGAGCAGTCATCGCAGCCATAGAGTCGGTCTCCCATCGCCTCCCGCAACGGCTCAGGGATCATCCCGGGAGCTTGTGCCCAGGCGGCTAGGCACAGCCTGGCGTCAAGCACCCCGGGAGCCACCAGCGCCCCCGTGGGGCAGGCGGGCAGGCAAGCCGTGCAGGTACCGCAATCCCGGCTCATCGGCTGATCGACTTCGAGGTCGGCGTCGGTGACCACCGAACCGAAGAGCAACCAGGGCCCGAATCCTGGGCTCAATACCATCGTGTTCTTGCCCCACCATCCCAGTCCGGCTCTCACCGCGGCCGCTCGATCAACGAGGCGGCTGTCGTCACAGAGGACCTCGGCGGCGAAGCCCTCCCCCGAAAGCACCGATGCCACCTCACCCAAGGCGGCCCGCAGCGGGACGTAGGCGTCATCCACCACCACCCGCGCCACCCGTCCCGTGCCCACTTGCGGGACTGGGCTTCCCGCCGCCGGCAGGTAGGAACGGGCTCCGACCACCAGATACCTCGCCCAGGGGAAACTGGCCCGGGGCTCGGTGGCAACGGCTGGGTCTCGATAGGTGAAGCCCAGGCCGTTGGCCATCCCTGCCTGTTTGCGTCGCTCCAAATCGAGGCGCACCGAGGTGAAAGGTTCAGCGCCTGCTATCCCGATCAGGTCGAGACCTGCCCCCCGACCGGCTTCGATGATGCGCTCGCGCAGGGTCTCCACGAATCAGGACCGTACCCGTTTGGCTGATCCTTTAGGCGCCCCGGCGGTCGGCTTCGGGCGCGGCCACCGGGGGAGGCGGCCGAAGGAACTGGAGACGGGAGATGAGCCCGGCTTCGGCCAGATTTCGGAGGGCCTCTTCTTCGTCTTCGTCCAGTTCGAGCAGCCCTTCGTGGAAGAGCACGTTGACGACACAGTCTTGGCAGGCCACGTTGCGGGCCAGGCAGGTTGCACAGTCGATGATCATGGAACGGAACCTATCGAACGCCTAGGACAGAATTTCGCGCTCTTGCGCCGTTTCCGTGGGTGCGGGCCCTGGTGAGCCGGGAATCGACTAGGTAGCAGCCAAACAAACGGGGTGACCTCGCTACACGGGTCACGGATTGCATCCTCGAGCATCCCGGTTGGCCCGTTTCGGATTCCTTGGCGGCCCAACCCCGCCCCCAGCCATCTTTGGCGTGCTGGCCCCGGATACGGGGCTGGTAAACCATTGAACGCTGAGAGCGCCGGGCCAAGCCGCCAAAGAACCAGCTTGGAGCCCGACTCGACAGTCTGCAACTGTCCTCTCTTCGCTGATCACCCACCGAACTGACAGGAGGCCCGTCAACCCGCATGGCAAGAGTGCCCCCTTCAACGGCGGTCCAATGGTTTCCTGGGGGAGAAGACACGACCTCCTCCCCCGGGTGCCCAAGCGACCGCTACCTCCCCCCAGGGGCGAAGCGACGTTGGGTGAGGTGTCGCCGAAGGCGACGGAGGGGGAAAACGTACGAGGCACGAGAGCCGTTGAAGGCATCTGGCCGATAGCTGACAGCTGATAGCTGACAGCTAAGTGGGTGGTCCCCGCAAGTGGGGTTGGCGGATGAACCGTCGTCTTCGCGGGGGACTATTCGGATCGAGTCGAAAGCCGAGTCCGTGGATCACAACGTGATGGTGGAACCAACATAAGAGGGTGAGGTTTGATGGATGGTGGGATCCGCCTTGACTGCGGGGAACAAGGTGGTGGGGTTGCAGCCGGTAACGAGAAGAACAGCCATCCACCGTGCACAC
>DATEDX010000124.1:0-60583 GCA_035281425.1 Acidimicrobiia bacterium | reverse complement strand
TATGGCGCGCGCCCTTTGGTACGGACCGGCTATGGCGATGTTTGCAAATGTCCACAGCAGCAGTCCACCGACAGTGAGCACTACTCGCGACCTCGCCGATCCATGTACCCAACGCGCCACGGCGAACCCGCATAATCCGAGTACGAATACAAGACCATACAACAAATAGCGATCGCGAAGTTGCTCGGCGAAGACGAAATAAAATGCGAAACCAACCACTGCTAAAGCGCCCATGAGAATCCACTCCGAACGAGGTTGAACCCGCCTTCTAACATGGAACCCGGCCAAGGCTACGCAGATTATGATGAAACCCACCACCACTACTCCCGGCCAGTCGGGTATTTCCGTAAAAATATTGTTGGCCTGTTGGGCACCGCCGAGATAGTCGATATACGGCATAAGACGAAATCCGACACCTATAGCAAACCCCTGTTCAGAGGCGAGAGTTAACCGCTCCACGACACCTCCGAACCTGTTGATCGAATCTACAATCCAGGGGATGGCGAATAGGACCAGGATCATGGCGAAGCCCGCAATAAGTGATGGTGGCTTCCTCTTCCAGAGGAAGCGGGGTCTTTCTACGACGCTGTGGCCGATCACAACCAATAGTATTAGGGTTGTCTCGAACGGTCTCATCCACAAAGCCATTGACGCTGCCAATCCCCACAACCAGATCCATCGGCTTCTAGGGTCGGTACGAATGTCGAGGTATAGAGCAAACACGAGAAGCCCTAAGACCGCTGCTAGGCATGAGCTGTAGAAGCCAGCGGCATATGCGACGAATAGCCAACTCGTCCCAATGAACGCCGTCGCTACCAATCCGCTATAGGGGCCGAAGTGCCGGTCCAAACGCCAGCACGCGGTAACCAAGACGGCGATCGTGAGGGCACTCCATGCCAGTCGAACACCAAATAGAGAAAGGCCAAACTGCCGCAACCATCCAATCAGCACAGGTGGACCAAGCTCTCGACTGGCGGCCATGACGGAAGGCGGGGCATCGTTACCGGCGTATCCGCCAGACTGTGACCAGAAAACCGCCTCGTCCCACTCCGGGAACCTTGTTAGCTCCCCAAACGAAGCCACAAGAATCACCAGAGTGAGGATGACAGCGAACCAGAGCCAGAATCGTCTACGACCAGCGCCGCGTGCCAGCTGTGACAGGTGACCTTGGGCAGTCAACGGGGCGCCACCGCTACTTCGGTTCACTTATTGTTGACCTTCACCTCGGTCTTCTTGGATCTCGAGTGCGCCTCATAGGCGTCTACGACTTCCGCGGCCTGACCCGCTTCCCGGACACGCCCCTGCTCAAGCCAGATCGCATGATCGCAGAAGTCTTTGACACTGCCGAGACTGTGAGACACGAAAACGATGGTGCCGCTGCGATCGAGCAGGTCCTGCATCGATTGCATGCTCTTGTCCCGAAAACCGAGATCCCCCACCGCTAGCACCTCGTCCAGCAGCAGGATGTCGGGGTCGAGGTGCATGCCCACCGAAAAGGCGAGGCGAGAGAACATCCCCGAGGAGTAGGTCTTCAGGGGACGATTGATGGCGTCCTCCAATTCGGCGTATTCAACGATGCTGTCGTAGAGCTCGTCGATCTGTCTCTTGCGGAGGCCGGCGGCGAGACCTCCCAGGTAAACGTTGCGGCGCCCGGACAGCTCGGGGTTGAAGCCCACCCCCAGCTGGAGGAGGGTGGAGGTGCGGCCGTTGATCACCACCTTCCCGGAGTTGGGGCGGAGGGTGCCGGCCAGGCATCTGAGCAGAGTGCTCTTGCCGGCCCCGTTGCGACCGATGATCCCGAAGGCTTCGCCCTTCGCCACCTGGAAAGAGACGTTGTCGAGAGCGACCACCTCCACCTGTTCCCGGGCCCGGAAGCGGTTGATCGACTTGCGCAAGGTGGGCTTGCGGTCGATGTAGGGCCGGAAGCGGACGCTGAGGTTCTCGACGTAGAGAGCGGGACGGCTCACAGGTACCTCACGATCTGTCCCTCGTACTTGACGAAGAGGGCGATCCCGACGATGAGAACCGCCACCGCCCAGAAGGCGAACCAGGCCAGATGGGTGAGGTCAAGGGGATAACCAAGCAGGGCCGCTCGGTACACCTCGATCATGGGGAACATGGGATTGATCTCAGCGATGGTCTGCACGGTGGGAGACATCCGGCTGAGGAACTCAAGCGGCCAGATGATGGGCGAAAGGTAAAGCCAGACCCGGTTGACGTAGGGCAGCAGGTTGTTGATGTCACGGAAGGGGACCGCCATCCGGGCGGTGATGGCGGCCAGCCCTAGGTTGAACATCAACTGCAGCGGTAAGGCGATCAACAACAACACGATGGAGGGGCCGGGAAAGATGCCGCTGAACGGAATGGCGATGGCGTAGAGGATCACCAAGGAAGCGAGGAAGCCGACCGTGGCCTCGATCAGGTTGGAGATGGGCAGGATCAGACGGGGGAATTTGAGATTGGCGAGGAGCTTCGAGTTCTGGAGGATGCTGTTGGCGCCGCCGCTCATCGCCTGGCTGGTGAAGTGGAAGACGAACATCCCGGTGAGCAGATAGGAGATGTCACGGGCACTCTCAAAGAGGATCCCGAAGACGAAGTAGTAGACCAATCCGAGCAGCAAGGGGTTGATCACCCACCACAGGAGCCCGAGGGCGGTGGAGGCGTTGCGAGCTTTGACGTTGCCCATGGCCAGGAACCAGGCAAAATCCCGCCTGCTCCACAGGTCCGCCAGGTAGAGGCGGACGCGCCGGGAGTAATAGACCGGAGCAGGGGCGGGGAGGGTCATGGGTGGACAATTCTACGGAAGGGCCAGTGATGAGCGGTCGCATGCCGGGCAGTGAGGACAAGACCCGTCTGCTGCTCGTGACCAGCAACGGCTGGGGCATGGGACACCTCACCCGTCAACTCGCCATCGCTATGGCCGGTCAGGAGCGGGCCACCTCCACCCTCTTCTCCCTCTCCCTGGGTCTGCCGGCGGTGATCGGAGAAGTTCCTGGTGAATATTGCCCCGGGTCCGACCGGCAATGGGTGAAAGGTGCCCATTGGCATTCCTATCTGTGCGACCGACTGGTGGCGATCGCCAAGGAGACCAAGGCCGAAGCGCTGCTCTTCGACGGGGTGGCGCCCTACCCGGGACTTATACGGGCCCGGCCACGCCTGCCCCGGGTCCACTTCACCTGGATGCGAAGGGGTTTGTGGCGGCCGGGCGAACACCGCGACCGGTTGGGTCGGGGCGAGGTCTTCGATCTGATCATCGAGCCTGGGGACTTGGCGGCGGAGGCCGATCGAGGCGCCACCGCCGGCCTCACCGATGCCGTCAAGGTGTCGCCGGTGACCATGCTCGACGTCGTCGAGCCTCTCCCCCGCGAGGAAGCCGCCCGGGCTCTGGGACTCGACCCCGAGCGCCTCACCGTGCTGGTCACTCTCGGCTCGGGACGGCTGGGCGACATCACGGAACCGGCCACCGTGGTCCTTCGCACCTTGCTCTCCGACCCACGCTGGCAGATCTGCCTCACTAAGGCCAGCATCGCTCTCCAGGGAGTGCCGGTGCTCGACCCGGAGCGGATCGTCGAACTGAAGGGGGTCTATCCCCTGGTTCGCTACCTGGCTGCCTTCGATGCCGTGATCAGCGCCGCCGGGTACAACGCCGTCCACGAATTCATTCCCGCCGCTCTTCCCACCCTGTTTGTGCCCAACCCGGTCACCTTCACCGACGACCAAGAGGCCCGAGCCCAATGGCTGGCGGACCGCGGTCTGGCCCTGACGGCCCGGGCCGACCAACCCGACCTGCTGGCCTCGCTGACCAGCTCCCTGGCCGATCCGGTGGTACGCCGTGACCTCATCGAGGCCTGCACCGAGGTACCCCCGAAGAACCTCAGGGGAGGGGCCGCCCAGACCGCCGACCTGCTGGTGAAGGAGGCGGCTACGTTCCGACCGGCGCCGGGGAGCAGCCTGCGGGAAGCCACCCACCTGACGGCCAGTGCTGGGCGGGAAGCCGTCAAACGTCTCCTCGGTCCCCGAGTTACCAATGGTCTTCGCCGCCTGTTGGGCCGCCCCACCTACGGCGACAAAGCGGATCAGTTGCCGGTCCAGATCGTGACCGAGTGGTCCCAAAGCTCGGGGACGGTCGAGCCGCTTTACCTCGGCTCGGAGGTGACCGGGGAGATGATCCGGCAAGGCCCGCCGGTCGAACATGTGCTGGCCGGCGCCAGCAATCGCTACCGGCGTCGACGGCGACGGATCGTCTCGCGCTACTACTCAGTTCGCCGGACCTAACTGTGGGGAATGGGTGTCCGTGCTGGGCACCACTAGCCTGCCCTCACCGATGCTCGAGGGGTGGTTCTTCGTCACCGCTGCCCTCCTGGCACTAAGCGGGGGAGCCAAAGTCCGGGATCCGCAGCCGACCCGGGGCGCCCTGGCCGCGGCCGGTCTTCCCTCCTCGACCTTGGTGGTACTTCTGCTGGGACTCATCGAGGTGGGAGCGGCCCTCGCCGGACTCTGGGGGATGGTCGCCGGGGTCCTCGCGGTCGGGCTGTTATACGCCTCCTTCGCCGGGTTCGTCGGGATCGCCCTCTACCGGCACCTCCCCCTCCAGTCCTGCGGGTGTTTCGGCCGTGCCGACACCCCTCCCACCCTTCTCCACCTGACGGTCAACCTCACCGCCGCCGCGGCAGCCCTGGCGCTGGCCGCCCAGGGAGGGGTGGACCTGGCTGAGGTGCTGGGTCAGCAGCCGGCCGCCGGCCTCCCCTATCTCTTTTATCTGGGTCTCGCCACCTATCTCTTGGTTCTTCTCCTCACCCGGCTCCCCTTGTTGACCAGGCGAGCCCGGAGCGCCAGTACGTGAGCGTCCGTCTGGTGGAAGCAGCCAGCAAGGCGCTGGCCAGCCGCACCTCTCGCCGGGGATTCCTGCGCCGAATGGCCATTGCCGGTTCGGCGGTGATGACCGCTCCCCTCACCTACCTCTTGCGGCCGGTGACGGCTTACGCCGCGGTGGTGCCCGATGACTGTTCGACCAACTCCCGGTGCAACTCCTGGACCGAGTTGTGCTGCAAGGTTCACGGCACCAACACCTGCCCTCCCGGGTCGGTGGTGGGAGGCTGGTGGCGGGCCGAAGGCGACGACGACTTCTGCGGGGGAGGCTCCCGGTATTTCATGGACTGTCACCCGGCCAGTTGCGGAGGGTGTAGCTGCGGAGGTAGTGGCACCTGCGGCAACGGCTGCGTCAACTGCGATTGTCACTGCCACGACGACACCTGCAACAACTGGCGGACCTGTTGCACCCGCTTCCGCTACGGCCAGTGCAACCAGTGGATCGACTGTATCGGCCCCATCATCTGCCGGGTGGTCACCTGTGTCCCTCCCTTCGAATGGGATTCGACCTGCACCAACGAAGACGCCCGGGAAGACGCCACCCGCACCCACTTCGCAGCTTGTCTGGTCACCGACTCCTCGGTGGGCGCCGACCGGGCGCGGCCGGGGGTGGTGAGGGGCAACACCTGGCTCCTCAAAGAAGGCACCTCCAGCTCGGCCCCGGTCACCCAATTCACCTACGGACTGGCCGAAGACACCCCCCTCGCCGCCGATTGGACCGGGGCGGGAGTGGCCACGGCGGGGGTGGTGCGGGGCAGCCGCCACGGCATCTCTGGCAGTGGCCCCACCTGGTACCTGCGACAGATCGAAGGAGCTGGCGACCCCGACCTCATCGTCCCCTACGGCAGCCCCGGTGACATCCCCGTGGTCGGTGACTGGAACGGGGAGGGGGTGGAGACGATCGGGGTGGTGCGGGGAACCCGTTGGCTGCTACGCAACAACAACTCACCGGGCACCGCCGCCATCGACTTCACCTGCAGTTTCTGCCAGCCCGGCGACATTCCGGTCGTGGGCGACTGGAACGGCGACGGAGTCGACGGCTACGGAGTGGTGAGGGGCACCCGGTGGCTGCTGCGGAACTCACTTTCGGCAGGAAGCGCCGATTTCGACTTCACCTTCGGGGACGCCGGGGACATTCCGGTGGTGGGCGATTGGGACGCCGATGGAGTGGACACCCCGGGCCGGTTCGACGACGGCACCTGGAGGGTTTCCAACGAAGTCGATGGGTCGGGAACCCTGCTCACCTTTACCCATGGCCAGACGGGCGACCGGCCGGTCGTCTGGCACCGACTGGAGCGATGAGATGTTGCCATTGGTGATCATCGAAGGGATCGTGATCCTGCTGCTGGCGGTGCTGGTAGCAGGCCTGCTTCGCTCCCATGCCGAGATTCTCCGCACCCTCGATGCCCTCGGCGCCGGAGAGTCGCGAGGAAATGCTCCGCTCGTCCCGGTGAGACGGGGTATCGCCGGACAACCGGTGCCCCTGGCTCAGCTCACCGGCGCCACCCCATCGGGGGGGACGGTGTCGGTGGCGTTGAGCGGGCAGCGGGGCTACGTCCTCCTCGCCTTTCTCTCCACCGGATGCCTCCCGTGCCGCACCTTTTGGGAGAGCCTCGGCCGCCCCGACCTTCCCTCCTCCGACATCCGCCCGGTGATCGTTACCAAAGGGAGCGAGGGCGAAAGCCCGGCCGAGGTGGGACGGATGGCCCCGGCCACTGTCACCACCCTCATGTCGACGGATGCCTGGGATGCCTTTCGGGTCCCGGGAACTCCCTTCTTCCAACTAATCGATGCCGGCCGGGGAGTGTCGGTGGGGGAAGGTTCGGCCGCCAGCTGGCCCCAGGTGATGGATCTGATGCGCCGAGCCCTGGCCGACTCGCCAGGTCGGAGCGATCTGCGCCGCACCACCCGGGAACGGCTCCGCGACTCTGGGGAGGAGTTGCGGCAGGCAGGGATTCTCCCTGGCGACCGAAGCCTGCTCGACAATCCTCTACCTTCCCAGGAGGGCGAATGACCGGCACTCTGCTGGGAACGCTGGTGGCATTGCTGGCCGCCATCCGCTCCAACTGGTCACCTTGAGGAGAGTCGATGCTGTCCAGCATCCACCCGCTCGGGGAGCGGGCCCGCCACAACCGATGGGTGATCACCGTCACCGCCTACAGCCTGGCCGCGGTCGCCGCCGGGGCAGCAGTCGGCGCAGGGTTGGGATGGGTCGGCTCTTGGCTGCCGCTGGGAGAGACCGCTCAGCGATGGGGTTTGGTGGCGGTGGCATTGGTGGCCGGGCTCCTCGACCTGACCCGGGTGGCCCCACCTGGTCCCGCCCGGCAGGTAAACGAGCGCTGGATCGGCCAGTACCGGGGCTGGGTATATGGGGCGGGGTTCGGAGCCCAGCTGGGTCTGGGCGCAGCCACCTTCGTCGTCACCTGGGGCGTCTACGCCGTCTATCTAGTCGAACTGCTGGCAGGTAGCGCCATCGCCGGCGCGGTGATCGGCGCTGTGTTCGGAGCGGGCAGAGCCCTGGCCCCGCTGGCGGCCGGCTGGATCGACCGGCCCAGCCGGCTCACCGCTTTTCACCGTCTGATGCGCCGGCTGGGGCCGCCCGCCCGGACCGCCACCGGGGTGCTGCTGGTGATCGTCGCCATATTGGGACTGGTGGGTTGAGATGGCCTCGTTGAGCGGCGCCGGGATCAGGGTCGACCTTCCTGCCGGCTGGGAAGGAGCAATCGAGGGGGAGAGGCTGGCGTTGCAGCTGGCCGACGGGGCCGAACGCTTTCCGGTGCTTCATGTCGCCAACTTCCCTCTCCCCCCCGCTCGAGGTGACTTCGGTTCCTCGGTGGTGGAAGGTATGGGTGCCGGCGACATCCTCATCGTCCTCAAGGAGTTCTCTCCCGCCGCCGCCACCACCGCCCTCTTTGCCGCCCGAGGTTTGCCTCGGGCCCCGGTGCCGGGCGACTTCCTCCGCGAGATGCTGCAACGTCCCATCGCCGGGCAGGGGGGAATGCAACGCTTCTTCACCGAGGCGGGGCGAGCCTTCTGCCTCTACGTGGTGATCGGCAGCTTCGTCGACCGGGCCGAGTTGGTCCCGGCGGTGGCGCAGGTCCTGGCCCATTTGGAGATCGACCCGTGAAGCGGCGGGTTCTCACACTTTTGGCGGGGATGGTGATGCTGGCCGGGGCGGCGCTCCCCGCCGGGGCTCTGGCGGTGCGGGGTGCCTTCATCGATGACGACACCTCGGTCCACGAATCGGCCATCGATGCCATTGCCGCCCAGGGCATCGCCAAAGGCTGCAATCCCCCCACCAACAATCGGTTCTGTCCCAACGACAACGTCACCCGGGGACAGATGGCCGCCTTCCTGGCCCGGGCCGAGGAGTTGTCACCGACCGGAGTCGACTTCTTCAGCGACGACGGGTCGTCCATCTTCGAAGGTGACATCAACCGCCTGGCTGCAGCCGAAATCACCCGTGGCTGCAACCCACCCACCAATAGCCGCTTCTGTCCTGACGACACCGTGACCCGGGGGCAGATGGCGGCCTTCCTGGCCCGAGCCCTCGATCTGGCCGGTACTAACCAGGACTTCTTCGTCGACGACAACAACTCGACCTTCGAGGGGGACATCAACCGGATCGCCCGGGCCGGGATCACCCTGGGCTGCAATCCACCCGCCAACGACCGCTTCTGCCCCGACCGCAACATCACCCGAGCGGAGATGGCCACCTTCCTGGCGCGGGCCTACGAGCTGGCGGGGGTGGTGCGGGTCCTTCCTCTCAACCATGTTGACTACAACTGCGCCAAGAACGGGTTGACCTGTTCGGCCAATGTGACGGTCTCCGCCCAGGCTCGCTACCGCCTCACCGAAGGCTGGTACCAGGTGCTCCCCTACCTCGGTAATGAGGAGTCGGTCTTCACCGGCGGCTCGACCCGTTTCGAGCTGCGAGTGGACGGGCAACTGGTGGGGGTGACCCACCTCGGGGTGACGGAGAGCGGCAACGTCGCCACCCGCCGCTGGCGAGCCGAGCTCACTCTCCGTGCGGACCAAACCATCCAAGGCCGCTGGTACTGGAACGGGGTTCTGGTCCGCACCACGACGGCCCGCCTGGTCTCCGGCTAAACCCGCCACCCCCGGGTTGGCTGAGTCCGAGGGCTTCTCGGGGCCACAGAGTCCACTTTTGGACTCCTGAACCCTGGGTTGGCGGTTTTATTTGGGGTTTGGTGCCGGTGCCTCCCGGTCACATATTCTGCATAATGGAGGGGATGCCGCCGACGATTGACATCCATTGCCATCTCGCCACTCCTGACACCCGGGAGGGAGCGGCCCCCCACTTCCGGCCCGAGTACGAGCCCTACGACTTCTTCATGGGAGCCCCTTCGAAGGAGCACAACCGGGTGATGTTCCCCACCATCGCCGAATACCTCACCAACCCTGCCGCTCGGATCGAGAAGATGGATGAGATGGGGATCGACCTCCAGGGGTTGGCCACCTTCGTCTCCGAATATTTCTATTGGACCCCGGCACCGCTGGGGGCCGACCTGGCCCGCCGTCAGAACGACAACCTCGCCCAAGCGGTGGCCGACTATCCCCAACGTTTCATCGGCCTAGGCGCCACCGTCCCCCTCCAGGACGTCGACCTCGCCATCGCCGAGGCCGACCGAGCCCGCCAGATCGGGTTCAAGGGCCTCCAAATTGGCGGCACCGTCAACGGCCACAACCTCGACGAGCCCCGCTTCCGACCGTTCTGGCAGGCGGTGGCGGCCCTGGGCCTTCCCGTCATCCTCCATCCCAACGGCTATCCCGAGAGCCAGCGCTTCTCCGACTACTTCCTGGTCAACTGCATCGGCAACCCCCTCGAGACCATGGTCGCCGTCACCCGGATGATCTTCTCAGGGCTGTTCGAGGAACTGCCCGACCTCAAACTGGTCCTTCTTCACGGGGGCGGATATCTCCCCTTTTACGCCGCTCGGGCCGATCACACCTGGTCGGTCAGGCCGGAAACGCGCCAACACATCCCCGACAACCCGCCCAGCTATTACGTCAAGCGTCTCTACTACGACACGATGGTCTTTCAGCCCATGTACCTGCGCCATCTCATCGAGGTAGTCGGCGTAGATCGGGTGATGGTGGGCACCGACTTTCCTTTCGACATGAGCGAAACCGACCCACTCGGCCTGGTAGACAAGGTCGAAGGTCTCGACGACAACGACCGCCAGGCGATCAAAGGGGCCACGGCGGTGGCGGTGTTCGGGTTGGAGATCTGACCTTGGCAGCCGGGACCTTGGCCCCTGGCCCCGGGGAGAAGGCTCGACCATGCTGGGAGCAGTCGATCAAAGGAGAAGAGGAATGAAGTCAGTGGTTGTGGGTTTCATCGACACCCCGGCCGGTCGAGCAGCCCTTGACCAGGCGATAGCCGAGGCTCAGCTGCGATCCGCCCAACTGGTGTTGGTGCACTCCATGTACGGCGAGAACCGGGAGTCGGATCAGGAGTACATCGAGGCCCGCCAAGCTCTGGAACAAGTGGAGAAGAACCTTGCTCAGGCCGGGGTTCCTTTTCAGGTTCACGAATACGTCCGGGGGCAGTCACCGGCCGAGGACCTGATCCAGGCGGCCACCGATTTCGACGCCGAGATCATGGTGATCGGAACTCGCCGCCGGACCACCACCGGCAAAGTGTTGCTGGGAAGCAACGCCCTCGAGATCCTCCACGACGCTCCCTGCCCGGTGTTGTGCGTCCGGGCCGACGGCTAAGGCACAGCTTGGCGGGCGAGGGGCCGGGGGCATAACCGCCTGCTTTCCGGTGTTGAACCAACCCTGTAAAAATGGCTCTGGAGCAAAGGCGTCGCCAACAAGCCGGGAGCAGTGGTCGAATTGACATTTAGTGCGTTGCTGGCCGCCACCGAGACCAGCAGCAAATTCGTCAGCATCGATGTGCCCCCTTGGGGCTGGCTGGCCCTGGTAGGGGGCATCACCGCCTTGCTGTTCATCGACCTGCTTCTCGTCCACCGCCGGCCCCATGTCATCACTTTCCGTGAGGCTGCAATTGAGTCCACGGTGTGGATCGTCATCGGGTTGAGCTTCGCCGGTCTGCTGGTGGCGTGGTTCGGGACCGGGGCCGCCGGGGAATACCTGGCGGGTTACCTGATCGAAAAGAGCCTCTCCATCGACAACGTGTTCGTCTGGTCGGTGATCTTCACCTATTTCGCCGTTCCTCCCCAATATCAATACCGGGTCCTGTTCTGGGGGATCTTCGGCGCCTTGGTGATGAGGGCCATCTTCATCTTCGCCGGAGTGGCACTGATCGAACGGTTCGACTGGGTGCTCTACATCTTCGGGGCCTTCCTCCTCTACACCGCGGTGCGGATCGCCCGCCACGAGGAAACCGAGATCCATCCCGAGTCCAACCCGGTGCTTCGCATCGTCCGCCGGATCATCCCCATGACCACCAGCTACAGCCATGGGCAGCGCTTCTTCATCAAAGAGAACGCCCGCCGCCTGGCCACGCCCCTCTTCGCGGTTCTCATTCTGATCGAGACCACCGACGTGGTCTTCGCCGTCGATTCGGTCCCCGCCATTCTCGCCGTGAGCCGGGAACCTTTCCTGGTCTTTGCCTCCAACGCCTTCGCCATCCTCGGGCTGCGCGCGCTCTACTTTCTCCTCGCTGGGATGGCGGGCAAGTTCCGCTATCTCAACGTGGGGTTGGGAGTGATCCTGGGTTTCGTCGGCATCAAGATGCTGATCACCGAGTGGTACCACTTCCCCACCAGCGTCAGCTTGGGAGTGATCGCGGTGACCCTAACCGTGGCCATCGTGTTATCTCTGCGCGCCGATCGGCGGGAAGCTTCGCTCACCAAGAGCGAGGCAGTGTCGGAACCCGAGGAGCCGGTCGAAGCCAACCCAGAGGCGGAAACCCATTCCCACTAGACAACTGGTCCTGGCTGGCGGGCTGATGGTGATCGCCGCCTGTGTAAGCCAGAGTCCGTCGACGACCACGGCTCCCCCATCGACCACCAGCCTGGCTACGACTACGTCTTCGACGCAGCCGGGCACCACCTCCTCTATCCCTGCCACCACCACCACTGGCGCTCCGCTTGAGTTGGTGCTCCCCGTGGCCACCGATCAGATGCCGGTGCCGTGGGAGGAGATCTTGTTTATCCCATATGGGAATACCCCCGAGACCCTGGGCACCTCCCTCGGTGGCGACGGCGAGGGGATCCAGATCGGACCGGAATATGGGGCCCAGTCCCCCGACGGCACCTGGTGGTTTCTCGACGGGGCCAAATACCGGCTGGCGCAGTTCTCCGCCGAAGGAGAATTCCTGATGGAGGTCGTACTGGAAGAGGACTTACTCACCGACGGTGTCTACTTCCAGTACCAGCTGCCTCGGGTCCTCGACGACGGAATGCTGGTAGCCAACCGGCTGGCCGGGGACCAGACCATCATGCTCCGCTGGCGAGGGGAGGAACTCGACACCGTGGTGGTCGACGCCAACTTCGTCCCCCGCATCGACGACGGCACCACCCTGTACGGCTTCGCGATCGGAGAGGAGCCGGTGCCGATGCAGGTGAACGTCTACGACGGCACCTCGACCGAAGCCGAATGGTTCCAGACCCGGGCCGGCGACCGTTTCCGAATCACGGTGATGCCGGGCCACCTGCAGGTGCTGCTCCCCGACGCCGGAGCGGCCATCTCCCTGCCAGTGACCGCCGGGCAGGTGGGAGGGAACGCCTTCTTCTCCACCGAGGTAGCCAGTGGGATCGATGGTGGGCTTTACATCTTTATGGTGGGCTCGGCCGAGAACGACGAGTCATTGCAGCTGGCTGGGTATCTGGAGATCTATCCCGACGGAAGCATGAGTGAGATGCAGCCGATGCGGGATCCTTTCACCTCGGCTGATCCCGGGAGCCCCGCCCACCTCGGGGTCCGACCCCAAACCAACGACCCCTGGCTGATGTTCATCGACGAAGACGGGGTGCGGGTGTACGGGCCCGCCGCCCCCTGATCACCCCCTCCCCTTTGAGGGGCTGGAGTCAGCGGCCGGTGGCGGAGAAGTGCATCCAGTCGTCGGCAGTGCGCCAGCTGCCGCCCCAGCCCCAGCCGATGTCAGCAAAGGCCTGAGTGACGACATCACCGGCCATCACCATCCCCGGGCGGACGTGGTCGCGGTCGAGGTAGGCCGTGGCGAGTTCAGGCAACACCCGGTCTCCCTTTCGGTAGGGATTGTGGAAGGGATTGATGTCGATCGCCCGCCCGAAGGAGTGCTCTGACCAGGACTCCCCGAATACCACCGGACGGCAGACGAATCCGGTGGTGACGTTGCCGTCACCCGTGGGGGGTCGTTCCCGATCTTCGACCGAGATCACCCGCACTTCCTCGAGAGGGAACCGGGTCTCATGCAACCGGGCGAACACACCCACGACATCTTCCGCGTAGACGGCGGCCACGATCAACTCGCCGGTGTGAAACAGCCCGTCGAACCCGACGAAGCTGACGGTGAGGTAGCGGAGGTCCTCCAGGCCCACCGGGCACTCCTCCCGCCAGGTGGAACGAGCCGCCACCTCAGGGGGAACCTCGGAAATGGCGGCTTCAAACTGGTCGCCCACCGGAGCCGGGAGATAGTCGGGAGTGGCGAGACGGCGGTCTTCCAGTTCGGGTGGGGTGGGGAGGACCTGGGCGGTGCCGTCGGGCCCCAAAGGCAAGGGAACCTGACCCAGCCAGGCGGGTCGGTCATGAGGGAGACTGGTGGGGACGGGAGGTGGCGCCGATTTGGCCTCGGCTACCGACCAGGTCACCGGCACCGTGGTGGTAGAGGTGGTAGCCGAGGTGGTCGACGGCGGTTCGGGGGTTAGTGGTGCTGTGCTGGTGGAACAAGCGAGGAGAGTGGCCAGCAACCAGCGCCGGCCCGGATGCAGGTTGAGACCGCGCCCGCCTAGGGTCATTCGGACAGGAGGGACCTATGCAATGCCGACACCGTAACTGCACCTGTTTCGTGACGGAAGCCGAACCTTTCTGCAGTGCGTTCTGTCGCCAGCAGCCGGACGACGAGACGGTGGTCGTGTCGGAGCTTCCCCCCGGCGATGACACCCTCGACTGCGGCTGCGGTCACCCTGCCTGTTCGATGGCGGCGCTCGCCTGACCCTCTTTCCGTTTTGGCGCGTGAAGGTGACGGTGGATCGTCGCCTTGACGCGCCAAAAACCAGGGAAGAGGGCGACGCCCAAAGCGAGGGCCAGGAGAGGACCGGCAACCATCCTGGCAGTTGAGGTCATCAGATCGGCCGCGGTGCTAACCAGCGTGGCCATCCCCACCTCAGTGGGGGGAGACGGGAGCATTCCCAGCCCGAACATGGGAGGAGTGGCGATCCGCACCAACACCTCGAACCAACCCAGTCCGCAATCCCCAGCTAGATCGCAGAGGAGAAGACCAAATCGGTCCCATCCGCTCCAGCCGGACGGAGCCTCATAACTGAAACCAGTGTCATTGATGCGGACCTCCCCCTTGCCCTGGTATACCACCAACCGGGGTGTTTTGCCTGGCACGGTGAAGTCCAACTCACTTCCTGCCACCGCCCGCAGCGACTGCGTCACCGGCGCCAGCACCAGGGCGACCTCTCCGACCGGCCGTGAAGGCGCCGCCTCCCAAAGAGTTGCTTCGGGAGCCACTCGCGGGAGAGGGAGAGAGAACGGCACCACCTCCGGCTCATGGCGTACAGCCACAACGAGTGGTAACGGCTCGGTGGGTGGCAGCGGGGAGGTTTCCGGCATTGGATTGTCCGGTGGGTGGCGCACTTCAGAGGGCGGATTGGGCGACTGTGCAGGGGGCGGCTCTGCTGGTGGGGGCGCCTGAGCGGGTGGTGGTTCCGCGACCGGAGCCGGGGTGTCCGCGGGTGGGTCAGGCACCGTGGGAGGTGCTGGTGATGGGTCAGGCACCGCGGGAGGCTCCGGCGCCGGAGCCGGTTGAGGATCAGGTTCTGGTTGGGGGTCGGGGGCTGGCACGGCGGGAGGCTCCGGCTCGGGAGCCGGTGTGGGCTCCGGCTCGGGATCGGGCGGGGTTTCGGGATCGGGCGGAGTCTTTGCCGGGAGGTCGGGATCCGGCGGCGTTACCGGCGGGGGTTCAGGATCGGGGGGATTCACCGGCGGGGGTTCAGAGGGGTCAGGCCGAGGGTCCGGGTTGGGTGCTGGCTCAGGGTCGGGCGCCGGATCCTCTGGCATCGGCGTCACCACAAAGTCGATCTGGTGGTGGGTGGTGCTACCCGGATGGGCTCCCGAGGCAAGAAGGTTGATCTGACCGCTGGGGGGAGCGGTGGAGGCGACGGAGACCCGCACCGTCATCTCCGCGCTCGCTCCGGCGTCCACCTCCGGATGGCTGCAATCCAAGTTGTGGCCTTGACCTCCGCAGTCCCAAGCCTCCCCCTCCCAGTCGATCAGAGTTATAAAGCCAGGTAGTAGATGGGTCAGGTTGAGTTGGTCGGAGGTGGGTCCCAGGTTGGTGACCCGAACCCAGTAGGTGCCTTCCCCACCGGCAACGAACTGGGCGGCCTCCCCCGCCACCGCCACCTCACCCAGTGCGATGGGGGCGGCACCGGCTGGAAGTGGGGCAATGGAAATGGCAGTGAGAGCTAGCGCGGCGAGGAGCCGAGAGGCCTTAGACCGCATAGGCCAACTCGGTGGTCTCGGCCACGGCTTCTGCACCGGACATGGGCAAGGTCACCACGAACTCGGTCCATCCGTTCCGCCGCTCATAGGTGAGCCCTCCGCCCATTCCCTCAGCCAGCAATCGGGCGATGTGGAGGCCGAGCCCGATGCTTCCCGCCAAGAGCGGGGTGGAGTCGCGGTGGAGGAATCGACTGAAAAGGGAGCTGAGTAGGTGATCGGGGACTCCCGGCCCGTCGTCTCGAACCACCAACCGGTATCCGGCGGGGGTCACCCGGCCCACGACTTCGATCGTCCCGCCACCGTGGCGATGCGCGTTGCCCACCAGATTGCGGAGCAGCTGACGGAGGCGCAGGGGATCGACCCACACCGGTCCCGGCTGGCAGTCGACCGCAGTTGGTCCCTCCTGCCATTGGTAGCTCTCCAGCACCAACTGCACCTCGCCTCCCGGCGAGAGGAGCTGAGGTTGGTAGGTAAGAACGCCCGCGTCGGACCGTCCCAGCGTGAGGATGTCATCGACCATCCGCAGCAGCTCTCCCGACTCCTGGGATATCAACCCGATCAGCTCTCGCCGCTCGTGGGGATCAAGGGACTCGTTTTCGAGCAAACGGGTAAGGCCGTAGATGCCGGTCAGCGGGGTCCGTAGTTCGTGGGAGACGTTGGCGAGGAATTCGTTCTTCGATGTCAGCACCTCCTCGCTAGCCAGCAGCCGCTGGCGTAGCTGACTCGCTTCCAGGCGGCGGTTGGCCCAGCTTTGATGCGCTCCGATGATGGCCAGGGGGCCGGCCAGCACCACCACAAAAGTCGCCACCAGCATCAGGGGAGCGGATTCCGACCGCAGGACCACCAGCTGCTGCTCATTGGCGAGGCGCCCGGCATTGAGAGTCGTGGTGAGCTGCTCGAGCGACTCGGCCACCGCCTCAGGATCCGGCGGCTCGGGGCTGTTTCCCAACCCGGCCAATAAGGAGCGGGCGGATGTGAGGTAGGGCGCCGCCGCCGCCCTCTCGTCGGACAGGGATCGGACCGATTGTTCAAGGAGGTCGAGACTGGCGGCGACCGCTTCCGCTGCTTCCTGCACCTGCGCCGGCGTGGCCAAACCGAGACGAGCCTGCTCCGCCAGCAGCAGCGTCGCCGACAGTTGCACCCGGGAGAGTTCGGCGGCGGTGGTAGCCCGCTCGATGTGCCCGAGGCGGATGGCTCCATCGGCCACCCAGCCCACGGCCGCAGCCATGATCAGGGATACGGCCGCGGCGCCGATCGCCACCCACACTGCGATCGTGACCCAGCGCGAGGTTTCCCGGGGTGAGGGGCGACTCATGGTGTTTCATCGGCCTCGAGCGCCACCGGCACTGGGCGTCATTTCGGGCGCTGCCAGAAGGACTAGCCCCTCAATTCTCCTGTTTTGGCGCGTAAAGGCGACGGCCCAACGTCGCCTTTACGCGCCAAAAACCAGGGCTAACTTCGCCTGGTGAAACCTGACTCCCCGCTGCGGTCGGTGCTCCGACTGCCCCAAATCCGAAGGATCGAACTGGCTTACCTCCTCGCCTCCACGGCCGAGTTCGGCACCTGGGTAGCGGTCCTTCTCTACGCCCACCGTCAGGGCGGAGCCGAAATGGTCGGGGTGGCGGCGGTGGTGCAGCTACTTCCCGCCGCGGTCATTGCCCCGGTGATCTCGGCCGCCTCCGACCGCTACCGCCGGGACTGGCCGCTGCGAGGGATCTATCTCGCCCAGACGGTCGCTCACGGCGTGGTGGGAGTGGCGATGATTACCGGCCGCCCACTGGTTTTGACCCTCGCCCTGGCGACCGTGGCCGCCACCCTGGTGGCCTCGACCCGACCCGCCCACGGGTCGCTGATCCCGGACCTGGCCAGCCATCCCCACGAGGTGACCGCCGCCAACGTCGTCACCTCCACCGCCGATGCCCTCGGAGTGCTGTTAGGTCCGGCGCTGGCAGCAGTGATCCTCATCGACGGTGCGCCCGGCCATGTCTTCCTGTTTATGGCGGGGGCTATGGCAGCCGCTGTGGTACTTACCGTCGGGGTGCGAGGCCGGGTACCACCACCACGGATCGAGCAACCGGCAAGAAGGCAGCTGGCTGCCGGGGTCGGGGCCATGGCTTCCGACCGCGGTCTGCGCAGCCTGGTCACGATCGGAGCCGCCTATTACACGGTGGTGGGGGCGATGGACGTGCTGGTGGTGATCCTGGCCGTCGAAGTCCTCGGCTGGGGTGACGAAGGCGCAGGGGCACTGGCTTCGGCGGTGGGATTGGGTGCCCTGATCGGTGCATTGATCGCCACCTCGCTGGTAGGGCGAAGGTTGCTGCGGGCATTGCAGCTCGCCGTCCTGCTCGCCGCGGTGCCTCTCTATGGGCTCGGATGGGTATCTGAGGGGGCTCTCCTTCTGGTGTTCGTGGCGGCGGTGGGACTGCAATGGATCGACCTGATCGTCCGCACCTTGCTCCAACGCGCCGCCCCGGCATCGGTGCTGGCCAGGGTGCTCGGAGTTCACGAGGGTCTAGCCGCCTTCAGCCTCGCCCTTGGTTCCATCACCGTGTCGCTGCTCTTCTCCCGAGCCGGAGCCACCGCCACCCTGGTGGTCATTGGTTCGCTGCTGCCGGCCGCCGTGATCGCCCTGCGGCGACAAGTGGCCCAAGTCGACCGATCGGTGCCCCTCCATCTGACGGAACTGCGGTTGCTGCGCCAGGTGCCGATGTTCGCCCACCTCTCCCCCCTGGTCTTGGAGGGACTAGCCGCCGAGCTTGCTTCCCATGAAGTGGAGAGTGATGTGGTGGTGGTGCGGGAAGGTGACCCCGGTGACACTCTCTTCGTGATCGCCGGCGGGGAGTTCGCCGTCAGCAAAGGAGACCGGGAGCTGGCCCGGCTCGTGGTCGGTGATGTGTTCGGCGAGATCGCCCTGCTGCATGACGTACCGCGGACGGCTACGGTGCGCAGCACCGGGCCAGCCAGCTACTACACCCTGGATCGGCACGTGTTCTTGGGAGCTTTGGGTGTTACCGGCGAGGCTCGATTGGTGGCGCAGGGTCTGGCAGCGAAGCGGATGCACGAACAGGCCTGAGCCTCCCGGGAAGGCTCATCGACAAGGAGGGACGGGTTGCGAGTTGGCTTCATTGGCTTGGGAGACATGGGACAGGGCATTGTTCCCCGCTTGCTGGCCGCCGGCCACCGGGTGAAGGGCTGGAACCGTACTGCCGGCAAAGCCCAGCACTTGATCGCCCTGGGCATGGAGGAAGCCGAGTCGCCGGCCGCGGCCGCCACCGGTGCCGAGGTGGTGCTGTCGATCGTTACCGACGCCAAAGCGGTGGAAGCGGTGGCCTTGGGACCGGAGGGGGTGATCGCCGGCCTGGGCCCCGATTCGATCTACGCCGACATGAGCACGATCGACCCAGAAGCGTCACGGGAGATCGGCCGCCGCTTCGCCGAGGCGGGCCTGACCATGCTGGACGCGCCGCTCTCCGGCAGTCCCATCACCCTCGCCCAGGGCAAGGCTTCGCTGATGGTGGGTGGCGACCGTGGGGCATTTGAGCGGATCAAGCCGGTACTAGAAGACATCGGCCCCTCGGTTACCCATATCGGGGAAAGCGGGATGGCCGCTCAGATGAAGATCGCCATCAACCTCTGCCTGATTGTGGAGATGGTTGCTTTCTCCGAGGCGGTGGCGCTGGCTGAGAAGGGTGGGGTTGATCGGGCGGTAGCCGTGGATGCGATGCTGAAGAGTGTGGTGGCTTCACCGGTGATGGGCTATCGGGGCCCTTTCATCCTCGAAGGGGGGATGCCGGAGAAGCCCCTGGCCGATGTCACCTTGCAGCAGAAAGACATGCTGCTAGCGCTCGACCTGGGGCGTCGGTTGGGATCGCCGGTCCCCCTGGCGGCGGCGGCCAACGAGATGCTCAACGCCTGTCACGGACTGGGTCTCAGCCATCGCGACTTCGTCACGGTCTTTGACGCCTACCGAACCCTGGGCGGCGCCCGGTGACCGACCGCTATCGCACCAACCGCCGTCAGGTGCCGGAGGTCGGTGGTTTGAAAGCGGAGGAGGGATGGGTGGACATGAAGGTCCAGTTCCTCATCGACACCCTCTCCGCCGGTTCCGATCAACTGCTGGTGGGATGGACGGTGCTGCCCCCCGGCGCTCGACACGAACGGCATCGTCATCCTCACGCCGACGAGTTCTTCATCGTGCTTTCAGGGCAGGGCGTCATTTACACCGATGGAGAGGACGAGCCGGCGACCACCGGTGATGTGATCTTCACCCGGCGGGGCAACTGGCACGGCTTCAACAACACCGGGGACGAAGACGTGACTCTCGTCTGGGGATGGAGTGGGGCCGGGTCCTTGGAGGCGGCCGGGTACGAGATCCCGGAATGAACTCGCTCGATCCCCGAGTCGAGCAGGGAATGCGGCGGCAACTGGCCCAGCGGAGGGATCGGCTGGCGGCAGGCGAGCAGCCCCTCGGCTGGAAGGCCGGGTTCGGGGCACCCTCGGCGCAGACACAGTTCTCGCTGGAGGGCCCGCTGGTCGGGTTTCTCACCGATCGTTCGCTGGTGGCGGCGGGAAGTGAGGTCTCCATCGCCGGCTGGTCGCGGCCGGTGGCCGAGCCGGAACTGGCCGCCTACCTCACTTCGGATCTGTCCCCACGGGCCACCGTGGACGAGGTGAGCGAGGCGGTAGGAATGCTGGCGCCGGCGGTGGAGCTGGCCGACGTGGATCCGCCTCCTGGTGAGGTCGAGGTCATCTTGGCCGGCAACATCTTCCATCGATACGTCATCCTCGGCCAACCACAGTCCTTGTCGCTCGGGGGGTTGGATGGTTTACAGATCCGGGTGGTGAAGGACGGCGAGTTGATCGCTGCGGGTGGCTTTTCCTTTCAACTCACCGGCCCTCCGGCCGAGGTCATCGCTCACCTGGCCCGGGTGGTTGGCCACTTCGGTGAGGTCCTCCGGGCAGGAGAGGTGGTGATCTGCGGTTCGGTGGTCCCGCCGCTGGCTCTGGAACCGGGGGATCTCGTCAGTTTCACCATCGAGCCCCTCGGTGAAGTGTCCGTGAGGCTTGGGCCGTAATCGAGCCATACACGTCTGCGCGGACTTTTCCGTGGCAGGCACGGAAAAATCAGCACGGAAGGACCCGTCGACTGGTTCCGTGCGGATTTTTCCGTCGTAGCGACGGAAAAATCCGCGCAGGTGGTTAGTCCCAGTCGAGGATGGCGGGGAGCTTTCCTTTCTCCCGTAGGTAGCCGACGATCCCCCCGGGGAAAAACAACAAGACCACGATCATGATGGCTCCGGTGATGACGATGTTGAGCTCGGTGGCTCCGAAGTAGACCAGCGAGAGCTCGTTGAGGGCGACGATGAGCACGGCTCCGATCACGGGGCCGGCCACCGTACCCCGCCCGCCGATGATGGCCATCAAGACCATCTGCGCCGCCACCCCGATAATGAGGAAGACGGTGGGGCGGATGTAGCTGAGGTTGTAGCCGAAGATCGCCCCCACCACACCTGGGAAGAAGGCGCTGAGGGCAAAGGCCAGGATCTTGAGCCGGCGGGTATTCACCCCTGCCACCTCGGCCTTGACCTCGTCTTGGGCGATGGCCCGCAGTGCCAGGCCCAGTTTGGAGTGCTGGACCCGGTAGCCAAGGAACACCGCTCCCACCGCCGCTACGAACATGGCGTAATAGAACGGCACCTTCAGCCATTGGATGGGGAAGGGAGGAAGGGGAAGGCTGAGCCCGTTGGAACCCCCTGCCAGCTCCCAGCTGTCGAGCCAGAGGGTGATCACCAAGAGCAGGGCCACGGTGGAGATGATGAAGGCAGGTCCCCGGGTGCGGAGGGTGATCAGTCCAGCCACCAGGCCGACCAAAAAGGCCAGCGCCCCACCCAGCACCGCGGTCAGGAACGGTGACAGCCCCTGATAGACGAGCAGCATTCCCGATAGATAGCCGCCGATGGCGAAGAAGACGTTGTGACCGAGGGAGATGTAGCCGGTGTAACCACCGAGGATGTTCCAGCTGGAGGTGAGGGCAATCCACATCAGCCCCGAAATTCCCAGTTGGAGGATGTAGTTGTAGGCGGGGAGGAAACGGGCCACCGGAACCAATGCCAGCGCCAGCACGACGATGGTGATGAAGATCCGGCGGGTCCCACGACCGTCAGCCACCGGCTCCAGGCTGGGAGGGAGGGCGACGGTGGTGGGCTCGGCAGTCACAGGCGGACCTTCTTTCCGAACAACCCATGGGGCCGTACTAGCAGCACCAGGAAAAGGACCAGGAAGAAGGTCATCGGGGCCCATAGAGACCCCAGAGTGTCGCTGACGAAGGAGGCGATCACGGCCAGGGCGAGGGCGCCCACCACCGCCCCTTTGAGGCTCCCCATGCCGCCGAGGACGATGAGGGACAACATGATGGCGATCCACTGCCAGTGCCGGTTGGGAAAGAAGGTGAAGAGGAAGCTGATCAGGGCCCCGGCCCCGCCGGCCAGCGCCATCCCCACCCCAAACGAAATCATCGACACCCGGCGCACGTCCACCCCGACGATCTGGGCCGCGGTGCGGTTCTGCATGGTCGCCCGCACCCCGTAGCCGGTACGGGTGAAGGTCAAGAAGACCCACAGCAAAATCAGCAACACCACGCTGGCCATGGAGGCGAAAAGCTGGCCCCGGGGCACGAAGAAAGGCCCGAACAAGAAGGCCTGGGTCGCATAAGGCGGGGAAGCGGTACGGAAGATCCCAGTGAAGAAGTAGCTCATCAGCCCCTCCACCACGAAGGCCAGCCCGAAGGTCATCAAAACCGTCATCTCCGGGTAGCGGGGAGAAGCCTCGATCCGGGTGAAGAGCGAGCGGTAGATCAGCATCCCCAACCCGAACATCGCCGGCATCACCACCACCAGCGACACAAAGGGGTCGATGTTCCACAACTGCCAGAGGAAGAAGGCGCCATAGGCGGCCAGGATCATGAAAGCACCGTGGGCGAGGTTGACGACTCGCATCACTCCGAACATCAAAGTCAGCCCCGAGGCCATGAGGGCATAAACCCCACCCAGGGCCAGGCCGAGGATGGCTACCTGGATCACGCCGGTCATGGCTGCTCTCCCCCGCCGGCCATTTTGCCAAGGTATAGATCGCGGATCCGGGGATCATCGAGGATGCGGTCGGCAGGGCCCTCGAAGCGCTTGGTTCCCAGGTCGAGCACGAACCCCCAGTCCGCCACCTGCAGGCCGCGGCGGACGTTTTGTTCGACCAGCACCACTGTGATGCCCAGGTCGGAGTTGAGGCTGCGGATGATGTTGAAGATCTGGTTCGTTACCTGCGGGGCGAGGCCCAGACTCGGCTCGTCGATCATGATCAGCTTGGGCTCGATCATCAGCGCCCGGGCCATGGCCAGCATCTGTTGCTCTCCCCCCGACATGGTCTGGGCGAGCTGGCTGGCCCGCCCGGCCAGCACCGGGAACATCCCCATCACCCGTTCCAGCCGTTCGTTCACTTCCCGCCGGTCACGGATCAAGTAGCCGCCCATGATCAGGTTGTCCTTGACCGTCATCTCGGGAAAGAGGGTGCGGTCCTGGGGAACGAAACAGACTCCCCGGCTGAGAATCTGGTCGGGACGGAGTCCACCTAGTTCGGCCCCGTCGAAGATGACGGCGCCCTGGCGAGGACGGAGAAGCCCGGCCACTACCTTGAGCAGGGTGGACTTGCCGGCACCGTTGGGCCCGATGATGCAATAGGTCCGGCCCTGGTCGATGTCGAGGCTGACGTCGGTGAGGATGTCGGGTCCGATCCCATAGCCCGCCTTGAGGTCGGCCACCTGCAGGAAGGGCATCACACTTCCCCCAAATAGGCAGCAAGCACTCGTTCGTCTTCGCGGACCACGGCGGGAGGACCCTGGGTGATCACCTTGCCATGGGCCATGACGATGATGGAATGGGACAGCCGCATCACCACATCCATGTTGTGTTCGACGATGAGGAAGGAGGTGCCTTGGCGGTTCAACTCCTCGATGTGATCCATCAGCTTTTCCATCAGGGCCGGGTTGACGCCGCCGGCGGGTTCATCGAGCATCACCAATCGGGGAGCCGACATAAGAACGGAGGCAAACTCGAGCAGTTTGCGTTGCCCGTAGGAGAGCTTCTTGGCATATTCATTGGCCAGCCGGTCGATGCCGACAAAGGCCAGCAACTCCATGGCCCGTTCCCTTTCCGGAGGCAATACCCGTCCTCGCAACAGCGATGGAAGGTCGGTTCGAATGGTGGAGACGACCATGTTCTCGAGAACGGTCAGGTCGCCCAACTCCCTCGTGATCTGGAAGGTACGCCCGATTCCCCGGGCAGTTACGCGGTGAGGAAGCAGGGTGGTGATGTCCTCCCCTTCAAAGCCGACGTAGCCGGAGTCGGGTGCCACCACCCCGGAGATGACATCAAAGGCGGTGGTCTTACCGGCTCCGTTGGGACCGATGAGTGACGTGATGGACTTCTCCGGCACCACAAAGGTGGCGTCGTCGACTGCCACCAACCCTCCGTACGCCTTACGGAGAGCCTGCACCTCCAACAGATTCACCCCACTTCTCCTTCGCTGCCGGCGCCGTCCGGGTAGAAGCACGGAGGGTAGAAAAGGGGGACCCCGGGCGGGGTCCCCCTTGACTGATCGACGATTACCACTCCGGCTTGGGGTAGATCATGTCCACGGTGCCGGGGAACTCACCGACGGGGAAGACGAAGGCGAGTTCACCACCTTGCCACTGGTTGATGAGGAAGTCGCGGGCGGCGGGAAGACCCCGCTCGTCCCAGACGAATTCACCCACGACCGTCCGCACCGGCTCTTCGGCGGTGCGGGAATGCATCCATTCGCTGATGGCGGCGTTATCGGTTCCGCCGGTGCCGATGATGGCTTGTTCCATCCCCTGGCAGACGGCAAACGGCAGGGCCTCGTCTTCATCGGGGGCGGCGCCGTTGGCGGCGGTGTAGCGCTCGATGAAGGTGGCATTGTCGTAGGGCTCACCCGCCAGCGACCCTTCGAAGTTGGTGGTGGGCGCCCACACCGAGTGGATCAGCACCCCTTCGGCGGCGTCGCCCAATGCCTCCTGGAACTCGCTCTGAGCGCCTTGGGAGGCATACACCATCCTGGGCTGGAATCCGACCGTCTGCAGGGCCCGGATCAGCGAGATCGCTTCGTCGGGTGAGGCGGTGGAGATGGAGAGGAACTCGGCACCTGAGTTGCGGATCGAGTTGGCCAGCGTTGTCCAGTCGGTGAATCCAACCGGCCACTGCTCCTCGAATACCAGCTCGATCCCGGCGTCGGCCAGGAAGCCAGGCGCCAGGTCCACTTCTTCACCGGTGTCGGGGATGGTGACGGTACCGCCGACGAAGCCATTGGCGATGGCGGCGGCGAAGAAGTCATCGGCGTAAACGATGGCGGCGGTGGTCGGCCGGGCATCGATGATCCCCTGCCCCTCGTAGTGATCGATGAGGCTGACGATCGACCCTCCGGTGAACTCAGCGGGACGCTGCTGGAAGTAAAAGATGTTCTGGAACCCACGGGCCCAGATCCGGTAAGCACCTCCCGATGGCACCGGATACACGTAGCCGTTCTGCTCCGCCACTGCCGAGGCGGGGAAGGTGAGCAGGCTGGAGAAGGTCCCAAGGATGATGTCAACGTTGTCGACGTTGATGAACCGCTCGGTCTGCTGAACGGTCACTTCGCTGTCGCTCCGGTTGTCTTCGATCGTCAGCTCCACCGGGCGACCCAGGATCCCGCCCCGATCGTTGATCTCGTTGACACAGAACTCGTAACCGCGTTGGTGTTTGACACCGGCAATAGAGAACTCACCCGTCAGGGGAAGCGACGATGCGAACACGATGGGTTCGCCGGTGGCGCCGGAAGTGGTGGTCCCGTCGCCGGTGGTTGTGGTGGTAACCCCTCCTCCGGTGGTGGTGGTTCCTCCGGTAGTAGTGGTGGTCCCTCCGGTGCCGCCGCAGGCGGCGATGACCAACGCCAGCACCGCCAGTAATGCAGACACCCGTGTGGTTGATCGCATCGCTCCTCCTCTCCAGCGCTCGCAGGCTGCGGGCGTCGGCAAACGATTGTATGGACCGGGCGCGGAAGCCGTCAAACGTTTTCCATGTTTTTTTCAGTTAGCCTCCCGGCGGTGACCGTCAGCCGAACCAAGACCTCGCTTCGAGAAGTTGCCCGGCTGGCCGGGGTTTCGGTTTCTACGGCCTCTCGAGTCCTCTCCGGCTCGACCCATCCGGTGGGAGCGGCCACCAAGGCCCGGGTGCTGGCCGCGGCCGAGCAGCTCAGCTTCGCTCCCAACCGTCTGGCCCGGGCGCTGGTCACGGCCCGGTCCCAGACCATCGCCGCCCTGGTCCACGACACTTCCGACCCCTATTTCGGGGAGATCCTTCGAGGCCTGGAGGACGTCATCGGGGCCAGTGGCTATTCGCTCTTGGTGGCCAGCTCCGACCGCGATCCCGAGCGAGAACTCGACTATGTGCGGGCCTTCCAGTCCTACCAAGTGGACGGGATCGTGTTCTGCGCCTCGGCCATCGTCGACGCCGGCTACGTGGCCCGGCTGTGGGAGGTGCTGTCGTCTTATCAAAGGCGGGGCGGGGTGGTAGTCACCCTCTCCGAACATCCCTTTCCAGTCGCCGGGGCCAGAGTTGACAACCAGAAAACCGCCCAGCTGGCGACCGAACATCTCCTCGGGATGGGCCATCGCCGCATCGCATTCATCTCCGGTCCTCAACATCTAGCGGTAAGTCAGCGACGCCTGGAGGGATACCTCCTCGCCCTGGAACGAGCCGGGATGGCTACCGACCCCGCCCTCATCACCCCCGGCGACTTCTCTCTCCGAGGGGGGCGGGAAGCGGTGGGCCAGGTGCTGGCGGGAGAAGCGACCGCCCTAGTGGCCGCCAACGACATGCTGGCCTTGGGAGCGATCCGAGGTCTGCTCGATCGCGGTGTATCCGTCCCCTCTCAGGTGTCGGTAGTGGGAATCGATGACCTCACCATTGCCGAATACGGGCCAGTGCCTTTGACCACAGTGCGGGTCCCCACCGTCGAGCTGGGACGCCAGGGAGGGAGACTGGTTTTGGGGGGGCTGAGCGGAGCGAGTCCGGAAACCATGACCATGAATCCGACATTGGTGGTGAGGGCCTCTACCGCTCCCCCCCCGAGCCGCTAACGTCGGGCGGCAAACGCTTTCCTCAACCCTCAGGAGAAGAGGATGTCGGGGGTCCTTTTGGGGCAGGTGGTTTTGGTGACCGGCGGCTCCGGCGGCATCGGTGGCGCCGTGGCCAACGCCGCCGCTTTGGAGGGGGCCGAAGTGGCCATTGCTTATCTCGACGATGAGGAGCAGGCCTCGGCTCAGGCCGAGGAGATCAGCCGACGGGGAGGCAAGGCAGCCATATTCGCCGCTGATCTGACCGACGGCGATCAGGCCCGGTCGATGGTGAAGGAGGTGGAGCGGCACTTCGGGCGCATCGACGGACTGGTTAACAACGCCGGGATCATGCCCGAGACCGCATTCCTCGAAATCAGCGACGAGGAGTGGGATCGGGTCATCCGCACCGACCTCACCGCGGCTTTCGTCTGCACCCAGGCCGCCCTGCCGGGGATGTTGCGGAGGAGAAAGGGAGCAGTGGTAATGATCTCGTCCCGGCTGGGCCAGGTGGGCTGGCCGGGAGTGGCCCACTACAGCGCGGCCAAGGCAGGGCTGCTGGGACTCACCAAGTCGCTGGCCCGAGAGTTTGGGCCCCAGGGCATTCGGGTCAATGCCGTCGCTCCCGGGGTGACCGTCACCGCCATGACCGCCGGCATCGTCGAGCATCCCGCCGGGGAACGGCGACTGGCGGAGATACCCGCCGGCCGTTTCGCCCAGCCGGAAGAGATTGCAGCCACCGTCATCTTCCTCCTCTCCGAGGCCGCCGCTCTCTACCACGGGCAGACCCTCTGCCCCAACGGCGGGAGCCACATGCCGTGAGGTCGCTGCTGCAACCGGAGGAAGCAGTAGGACTCGTCAACGATGGCGCCACCGTCCTCTTCGGTGGTTCCGGAGCTGGTCACGCCGTCCCCCAACTCTTCATCGACACACTGGCCCGGGTCTACTCCGAGACCGGCCATCCCCGCCAGCTGACCACGGTGCGGGTGGTGGGGATCGGTGACTTCGCCGACCGGGGCTTCTCCCAGCTGGCGCTCCCCGGACTGATGAGGCGCACCATCGGCTCCAACCTCGGCAACGAACCGGCCCTGGCCGCCATGGTCGCCGCCGGAGAGATAGAGGCCTACTCATTCCCCCAGGGGGTGCTGTCGCAGCTGTGCCGGGAGATCGCCGCCGGACGGCCGGGGCTGCTCACCTCGGTGGGCCTCGACACCTTCGTCGATCCTCGCCGGGGAGGAGGCAAACAAGGTCCCGCCACCCAGGACCTGGTGGAAGTGGTCGAGCTGGCCGGCCAGGAGTGGCTCTTCTTTCCCTCCTTCCCGGTCGATGTGGCGGTGATCCGGGGATGGGAGATCGACCAAGAAGGCAACCTCAGCATGAGCGGAGAGGCGATCAACGGCGAGGTGCTGGCGATGGCCATGGCCGCCCACAACAGCGGCGGCATCGTCATTGCCCAGGCGCGCCATCTGGTGGCGAATGGCAGCCTTCCCCCAAGAGCGGTGGCAGTGCCCGGCGCCCTGGTGGACTATGCCTATCTCGACCCCCACCAAACCCAGACCTATCAGACCGACTATTCGCCCTTCTACTCCGGGCAGAAACGGGCGGCTGCTTCCGACCATGAAACGGTGCCCTTCGACCACCGCAAGGTCATCGCACGCCGTTCGCTGCTCGAGTTCCGGCCAGGCGACATCTGCAACCTGGGCTTTGGCATTTCCCAACTTATTGGGGCCATCGCCAGCGAAGAAGGGGTGGCTGATCGCCTCACCCTCACCGTGGAACAAGGCATTTTCGGGGGAGTGCCAGCCAGTGGCAACGACGGTGGCGCCGGGGTCAACCCCCAGGCCATCGTTGATCAGACCGCCATGTTCGACTTCTACGACGGCGGGGGTCTCGACATCGCCTCGCTTTCATTCGCCGAAGTGGACCGGGCGGGCAACGTCAACGTCCACGCCTTTGGCCACCGCTTGCGAGGCGCCGGGGGCTTTCCCAACATCTCGGCGCGGACTCCCCGGCTGTGTTTTGTGGGAACTCTCACCGCCGGAGACATCCCCCGGTTCGTTCCCCAAGTCAAAGAGGTCACCTTCTCCGCCGCCCGGGCTCGACGCCAGCATCAACAGGTCCACTACATCACCGACCTTGCGGTATTCGCCCTGGACGAGGAGGGCATCACCCTGATCGAGGTGGCTCCCGATCGGGACCCCGAGGCCGACATCTTCTCCCGGATGGGATTCCGCCCCCGGATCTCCCCCCATCTCACCACCATGGACCCTCGCCTCTTCTCCCCCGAGCCGATGGGTCTCGCCTCCTCCTTCGGGGTTTTGGCGCGTAAAGGCGACGCTCTGGCGTCGCCTTTACGCGCCAAAAACGGGGAAAGCCGATGATCGAGCTTCGGTTGGGTGAGGTGGGACTGCTGCGACTCGACCATCCCCCCCTCAACCTCTTCAACCGGCAGATGACCGAGGCGCTCGACCAAGCCCTGGGGCGGATCGAAGCTGAACCGGGCATGCGCGCTTTGGTGGTGGCCGGTAACCAACGGGCCTTCTCCGCTGGATCCGACATCAACGAGTTCGCGGGCCTGGCCGGCAGGGTGGGAGAAGGCAAGTTGATCAGGGAGAACCAGGTCTACGACCGCCTAGCGCAGCTCTCCCTCCCCACTGTGGCGGCCATCGAGGGGATCGCATTTGGCGGTGGGCTGGAACTAGCTCTTTGCTGCGACCTGCGGGTGGCGAGCGAGTCGGCCCGGCTGGCCCTACCCGAGGTGCGGTTGGGGGTGATCCCGGGCTCCGGGGGGACTCACCGCCTGCCCCGCCTGATCGGCCCCGCCCAGGCCAAGGAGATGATCTTGCGGGGAGCCGAATATTCCGCGGCCGAGGCCCACGGCTTCGGACTGGTCAACGCCGTCACCGCTACCGGCCAGGCCGAGGCCACCGCCAAAGAATGGGCGGAGGAGATCGCGGCTCGCGGACCGCTGGCAGTGAGGGAGGCCAAGCTCCTCATCGACTCCTTCCTCGACCCTGAGGCAGCCGCCGCCAGTCTGGCCGCTTCCGAACGCGTCTTTGCCACCGAAGACCTTGGGGAAGGAGTCGCCGCCTTCAAAGAGAAACGTCCGCCGCGTTTTGTGGGTCGCTGACAGGAAGGAGCGCTATGAACAACGTCGAACGCTTCGGGGTATTCCTCCCCTCTTTTATCTGGGAGGGCGACGGACCCGACCGAGCCCGGGGGCTGATCGACTTCGCCCGCCAAGTTGAAGATCTCGGCTTCGACTCCATCTTCATCACCGACCACTTGCTCGCCGCCCGCCAGTTCTATTCGGTCTCGTTTCTCGAACCGGTCTCCGCCCTCTCCCTGGTGGCAGGGGTGACCGAAAGGGTGAAGCTAGGAACCTCGGTGATGGTGGTTCCCATCCGGGAGCCGGTGTTGCTGGCCAAACAACTCGCCACCCTTCATTTCCTCTCGGCGGGGCGCCTCGTCCTCGGCGCCGGCATCGGCTGGTACCCACCGGAATATGCCGCTACCGGGGTCAAGAAGTCGGAGCGAGGCCCCCGCACCGATGAGATCCTCGACATCATCATTCCTCTGCTGGAGGGCAAGTCCCACAGCTACCGGGGCACCTTCTATTCCATCGATGAGGTCCTCATCGAACCGCGCCCCCAACGCCGGCCCGAGATCTGGATCGGGGGAGGCTCCCAGTTAGCCGACCCCGGCTCCCCCGACCTGCCCCGCTTCGTCGACGCCGTCAAGGAGCGCATCCTCCGCACCGAAGGATGGATCCCTCGCCCCACCTGCCCTCCCGAGGACATCGCCCGCGACTGGGAGGAGCTGCAGGAGTATCTCCGCAGCCATGGTCGCGACCCCGCCACCCTCACCGTCGCCCACGAAAACTTCATGCATTTCGTGCCGACCAGCGATCCCGCCCGGGCCCGGGAAGAACAACATCGAGCTTTCCTCCGGGTGATGAGCGACGCCCGCGGCCCCCACTACCTGGAGAAGGTCTACCTGTTCGGCACTCCCGACGAGATCGTCTCGTCGTTGCAGGCCCGGGTCGATGCGGGGGTACAAAAGTTCATGCTTCACACCATGACCCCTGATCCCGGTCAATTGGAGCACTGGCTGACACAGATCATCCCCCACGTCCGCTTTCCCGAAGACTCCGGCTAATCCGGTCCTCGTTTGCGGTCCCACCACCAGACGACCACGAACAGAAGTGTCGCCACCAGCCGGGAAGGCTGCCATTGGTCGTTTTCTGATGATGCCCGGCCTGGGGGGGAGATCGACGCCGGTGTCTTGGGGGTGGTCGTGGCCACTTGATGCGCCACTTCAGCCCCGTAGAAGAGGATGAGGGCCGAGTAATAGACCCAGACCAGGACGGTAATGAGAGCGCTGGCGGCGCCATAGGCCGAGCCCACCTCGCTCGTTCCCAGGTAGAAACCGATGGCGAACTTCCCGGCTACGAATAACACCGCCGTGAGGCCCGCCCCCGCCCATACCCCCCGCCAGGGAAGGCGGGTGTCGGGGAGATAGCGGAATAAGAAAGCAAAGACGGTGGTGGTGATTACGAGTGAAGTGACCCAGTCCACCAGGACGAGAAAGGGCGCCATCGCCTCTACGCCGGAAGCCACCTCCACGATGGCGGCGATGGCGGCCGACACCGCCAGTGAGACCAACAGCAGGAATCCGGCGCCGGCCACCGCGGCGATGGAGAGAAGCCGCCTACGAACCATCCGCCACAGCCCCCTCCCCGGTGGCGTTTCTACTTCAAGCATCGAGTTGAGGGCCTCCTGCAACTGTCCAAATGCCCCCCCGGCGGCAAACAGCAGCGCCCCTACCCCCAGCACCAGGGCCGCCCCCTGTCCGGGCTGCCCGGCCCGCTCGATAGCCTCGCCCAGCAAGGCGGCTGCCTGTTCCCCCACCAGTTCGGCGATCTCCGCCAAGAGGCGGGTCCGAACGTTCTCCGCGCCGAAAACCCAACCGGCCACCGCCACCAACACCACCAGCAGCGGAGGCAGCGAGAAGATGGTGTAGTAGGAGAGGGCGGCGGCGATGCGAGGGGCCTTGTCCGCCACCCAGTCTTTGGCGGCCGCGGTCAACAGTCTCCCGATCTTTCGCATGCCTTGCCGGCTTTCTTTAGGTCGCCAGTCGTCGCCGAACTGGCGAGTTTCAGATATCACTGTCGAGTTCCCCGGGGCAGCACCTGGCCAAACCTGATGTTTGGGCAGGACCCATTACGGGAAGGCCCATGCAGCCCCCCGGAAGGAGCCTTGGTGGTCGGGACGGCGACCGAGAAACATGAACTGAACGGTGCCAACTTGGCCGACTTGGCCAATCTGCGCTGGGTCTCCGACCAGGAGCCGGGGATCAAACGAATCAGGCGAGGCAAGGGATTCACCTATGCGCACGAAGGCGGCGGAGCCCGGGTGAAGGAGCGTGACCGGCAGCGAATCAAGGACCTAGCGATTCCCCCCGCCTGGGCCGAGGTCTGGATCTGCCCCGATGCGGAGGGCCACATTCAGGCAACCGGCCGCGACGCCGAGGGGCGCAAGCAGTATCGCTACCACTCCAAGTGGGAGCAGGTCCGGGATGAAGTCAAGTTCGAGCGCATGCTCGAATTCGCCCGATGCCTGCCACGTCTCCGCAAGTCGATCATCTCCGATCTGGCCGGGCCCGGCCTGCCGAGGTCTCGGGTGGTGGCGCTGTGCACCGGCGTCCTCGACCAGACTCTGATCCGGATCGGGAACGAGAGGTATGCCCAACAAAACGGCTCCTTTGGTCTTACCACCCTGGCGCCCCGCCACGCCGATGTAGAACAGGGGGTAGTTCGCTTCGCCTTCGACGGCAAGGGTGGGCAGCCCCAGGAAGTGGCGGTCGCCGACCGTCGCCTGGCCCGGCTGGTTGCCCAATGTCAGGAGCTGGCCGGCCAGCGCCTCTTTTCTTACCTCAACGAGGCAGGAGAGCTCTCAGCGGTTACCTCCGACGACGTCAATTCCTATCTCAGGGAAGCCACCGGGATGAACTTCACCGCCAAGGACTTCCGAACCTGGGGGGCCTCGGCGCTGGTGGTGAACCACCTGGCAACTATGGCCCCAGAGCCGCCCGACCGGGCGCGGGCCTTCCGCGAAGCAGTGGACGTGGCCGCTCTGGCGCTGGGAAACACCAGGGCTGTGTGCCGTCAAGCTTATGTGCACCCCGCCATCGAACAGGCCCACCAGAGCGGTGACTTGCAGGGGGTGTGGGCCCAGTCCCGCCGGAGCAAGTGGCTGGCCCGGCCAGAGCGGGCGCTGCAGAAGCTGCTCGCTGCCGACGGCTAGCGGCGTTGACCGCCGCGTTCGCCCTACATTCGTAGGGGTTAGCATCCGAAGAGGTGTCCCTGGCCGGAGACATAAGACCCCGTGGCCTCACCTCCGGCAGCGTCATCTAGCCCGATCAGGAGAACATTGAAGGAAGTCACGAAAGAGACCCAGTTGGTAGCGCTGATCGGGTACCCCCTTCGCCGCACCCACTCGGCGGTGATGCACAATGCCGCCTTCCGCCACTTCGGAATCGACGCTCACTATCAATTGCGGCCCCTTCCCAGCGAAGACCTCGACCCGTTCTTCACCGAAGCAAGAAGACCCCGCTGGCTCGGTTTCCAGGTCACCTCTCCCTACAAACAGGAGGCGCTGGCGCGTTGTGATGCCGTGGCCGGCGAGGCCAAAACCATCGGCGCCATCAACACAGCCCAGGTCGAGGGGGGCCGGGTTACGGGTTACAACACCGATGTAGGTGGATTCCTTGCCTCGCTCCGATCCCACCTCGGCCTCGACCCGGCGGGTTTGAAGGTGGTCATCGCCGGAGGCGGTGGCGCCGCCCGGGCGGTGGTCTACGGCTGCCTCCATGCTGGCGCCGAGCAGGTGACCGTGGGAACCCGCCAGCTTCCATCCGCCCTGGTGGAGGAGTTCGCCACCCCTCGCCTGGCCGGCGCCGCCTTGGGCTCAACCGAGTTCGAGGCGGCTTTGGGCCGAGCCGATCTTGCGGTCAATGCCACCACGGTGGGGATGACCAGCATCGGCCCGCCCTTCGACGTGGGTCTTCTCCCGGATGGGGCCGCAGTCTTCGATCTGGTTTACGTTCCGACTGAGACCCAACTCCTGGCTGAGGCCCGCGGTCGCGGGCTCGCCGCCGTGGGGGGAGGGGGGATGCTGATCCAACAAGCAGCACTGGCATTCGCCCTTTGGACCGGAATTGCGACCGCGGCTCCGGTCATGGAGGCGGCGGTGGCTCCCCTGCTGTCCGATTCCCGAGAGGCGGAGATGTCGGGGGAATGAGAAACGTGCACCTCATCGACGAGTCGGGGGGCCGCTTTCCCTGGCAGCCGACCGGCCGCACTGCCCCGCCCCCACCGGCTCAGCCCATCACCTCCCGGGTGGCCTACGCCGCCGCCCATGTGGTGGCCGATCCCACCCGCCCCGGGCAGCTCGATTGGGAAGCGACCCTCGCCTTCCGCCACTACCTCTGGGATCAGGGGTTGGGGGTGGCCGAGGCCATGGACACCGCCCAGCGGGGGATGGGCCTGGGTTGGGATCTGGCCCGTGAGCTCATCATCCGCACCGCCGCCGAAGCTGGCGCCCGGGGGACAGCCGCCGTCTTCGGGGTAGCCACCGACCAGCTGACCGGTCCCGCCCACCTGGAACAGATTGAGGTGGCCTACCGGGAGCAACTAGCGGTGGTGGAGGAGGCGGGAGGGGAAGCCATTGTCATGGCCTCCCGAGCGCTGGTCGACGCCGCCTCCGGACCGGAGGACTACCTCGGCGTCTACCGAGCCGTCATCGGTGCTGCCCAACGGCCGGTGATGATTCACTGGCTAGGGGAGGTGTTCGATCCGGCCCTCTCCGGATATTGGGGTAGCAACGATCCCTGGCAGGCGGCGAAGACGGTGATCGAGCTGGCACAGGCTTTCCCTGATCGGATCAAAGGGATCAAAATCTCACTGCTCGACGACGCCTTGGAGATCCATCTGCGTCGAAATCTGCCTTCCGGGGTCGAAGTCTTCACCGGGGACGACTTCAACTTCATGCCGTTGGTCCTCGGAGACGAAACCGGTCACTCCCATGCCCTGTTGGGCGTATTCGACCCGATCGCCCCGGTGGCGGCGCAGGCCCTCGCCGCCCTCGACCGCGGCGACCGCGAGGCTTATCGCCGCTGGCTGGAACCGACGGTTCCCTTCTCCCGACATCTCTTCACCGCCCCGACCTATCACTACAAAACCGGCATCACATTTCTCGCCTACCTCAACGGCCACCAAGACCACTTCCGCATGCTGGGAGGGGTTGAGACCGCCCGCTCCCTCCCCCACCTGTGCCAGTTGCTGGTCCTGGCCGATCAAGCCTCACTCCTGCGCGATCCCGACCTGGCCGTCTCCCGGATAGAGGACCTCCTCCCCTAACACCAGCGAACCCAGGTTCCAGGTGATCGTTTTGATCACTCCCAGCCCCGAGAATGAAGATGAGCGGAACCGCCCACCTTCCCCGGCCCGTCTCATTGTCATGAAGAAGATCACCGTCCTGTTGGCTTTGGCCCTGACCCTGGCCGCCTGCGGCGCCGGAGGCGGAGGGCCCGACGAGCCCGTCGACGACACCACCCCCACCACCACCCCCACCGTCCCGGTGGAGGACAGCATCCCCGACGACGCCGGCCCCGTCTTCGTGGACAGCACCGACATCATCCTCATGGAGAGCTTCCCCGTCCAGGTGGTGTTGAGAGTTACCGGCAACCTCCCCACCCCCTGTCACCGCCTGGCTTACGAAGTAGAAGATGATGGCACCACGATCGCCGCCCGGCTGGCCTCGGTGGCCGAGGCGGATGCCGTTTGCGCCCAGGTGCTGGAACCGTTCGAATTTTCTATTCCCCTGGGCGACTTCGAATCGGGAAGCCGCCAGGTGACGCTCAACGGTCAGCCGGTGGGCGACTTCGAGGTCTAAGCGGCGTCACCATCACCCGAGGTTGATACGCTCGCCTCATGGAGAGCGACACGGACCAAACCTCGAGGCCGGGAAAGATCGTCTTCGGTGACGACGGATCGCCGCCTGCCGATCTTGCCTGGACGTGGATCAACAACCACCCTTGGTCGGGCTGGAAACTCGAGGTGGTCACTGCCACCGAACCACCCCTGGCCCCCCCGGCGGCCGAAGGTGAACCCGAGTTGGTGGAGTGGGACTCTCCCTATCAGCGGGAAGCCAACCCCGAGGCAGGATTGGCCTCGGTTCGCTTCCTCACCGCGGTCGCCGACCCTCGAATCCTTCTCAGCCGGTTCACCGATGCCGAGCTGCTGGTGGTTGGGAGCAAGGGCCTCAATCCCCTGCAAGCCTTGCTGGTGGGGAGTACCACTGAATGGCTCCTGGCCGATCCGCCCTCCCCGCTGCTGGTTCCGAGATCATCACATCCGGTGAAAACGGTGGTAGTGGCCGTCGACGGGTCGACCCATGCTCATCGGGCCGTCGAAGCCCTAACTCGGATGCCCTGGTCGGCCGCCACCAAGGTAACGATGGTGGTGGTAGACGATGGTCGCATCGACCAGCAGAGCGTGGATGAGACCGTGGAGGTCCTGCGAGCGGCGGGAATCGAGCCCGAATTGCAGCGCAGCACCGGACGCCCCACCAGTGTCATCCTTGCCCACCTGAGCCACATCTCTCCCGAGCTGGCGGTGATCGGCACCCGAGGGTTATCCGGCCTCGATCGCCTCCGGCTCGGCTCCACCGCCGCCGCCATCATTCGCCATGGGAACTGTTCGGTCCTGGCTGCCTCCGACTGACGTCCTCCCTCAACTCACCCAACCGGCGCCGAAGGTAACGGCGCTCGGTCTCGTTCTGAGGAATCGATAACGCATCCTCATAAGCCCTGATCGCCTCGTCCCGATATCCGGCCCGGCGAAGCAGATCTGCCCGAGCGGCATGAAACAGGTGGTGAGCACGCAGCCGGGGATCGCCCTCCAGGTCATCGAGGAGGGCCAGGCCCGCCGAAGGGCCGTCGCGCATGGCGACCGCCGCTGCCCGGTTCAGGGCCACCACCGGGGTCGGCGATACTGCCAGCAGACGGTCAAACAAGGCAACAATCTTCCCCCAATCGGTGGCGGCGAAGGTCCTGGCTTGCACATGGAGAGACGCGATGGCCGCTTGCAGCATGTAGGGGCCGGTGGGGTCGGGACCAATCAAGCTCAAGGCCTCCTCGATCGGCGCTCGGTTCCACAGCAGTCGGTCTTGCTGTTCGAGAAGTACCAGATCGCCCGACTCGTCCAGCCGGGCAGGACGACGAGCGTTGTGGATCAGCATCAACGCCAGCAAACCCCGCACTTCCGACTCGTCAGGCATAAGTTCCGCCATCAGCCGGCCGAGGCGGATCGCCTCCTCGCACAGTTCGGACCTGATCAGCTCGTCGCCGGCCGACGCTGCGTAGCCCTCGTTGAAGATGAGGTAAATCATGGCCAGCACCGCTTGCAGCCGATCGGGAAGAAGATGATCGGGGGGAACTTCGAAGGGAATCCCCGCCACCTTGATCTTGCGTTTGGCCCGCACCAGCCGCTGGGCCAAGGTCGCCTCGGGAAGCAGGAAGGCAGCGGCGATTTCGGAAGTCGTCAAACCCGCCAAGGTCCGTAAAGACAGGGCCACCTGCGACTCCAGCGCCAAAGCCGGATGGCAGCAGGCAAACATCAACCGCAGCCGGTCATCGATCAGCTGGGAGCCGGTAACGTCGGCGTAGGGATCGTCGCTCATCTGGGGCTCAGCAAGGAGATGTTGCTTGGCGGCGAGGGTCTGCTCCCGCCGCCACCGGTCGACGACTTTGTTCCGGGCGACGGTGAGCAACCAACCGGTGGGGCTAGCGGGGATCCCCTCTTCGGGCCAGCGAGCCAGCGCCACCAGCCACGCCTCTTGGAGGGCATCTTCGGCTGTGTCGAGGTCGTGGAACTGCCTGACCAGCGCCGCCAGCGCCCGGCCCCACACCTGGCGGTAGAGCCGGGCCGCCTCGGCGGCAAATGAAGCACCGGTGAGTACCGGCAGGGATTCAGGCGATGCCGGCACGCTCCGTGACGGACTGCTGATACTCCTCACCGAACTCGACGATGGGTCGCAACTCGATCGAGCCACGGCGAGCGCCGGGGCAGGCCGCCGCCAGGCTGATGGCCTCATCGAGGTCTTTGACCTTGAGTACGTAGTAGCCGCCCAAGACTTCGGCGGTTTCGGCGAAGGGGCCATCGGTGGTGAGGACGTCACCATCCCGCACCCGCACGGTGGTGGCGGTTTCAACCTCCTCCAGCGCTTCGCCTCCTTCCATCACTCCCCGACGGAGGAGGTCGGCGGTGTAGGCGCCCCACTCCTCCATCGACGCCGCCTGCTCTTCGGGCGTGGTCGCCGGGTCCCCGGGGGCTCCGTATATGAGCAACAGATAGCGCATCTCGCCTCCTTGATCTCTGCCCGACGTCCTTCATGTCGGGTCACTAATACAAGAACGAACCACGCCAGGCGAAATCGACGGGGATTTTTGCGAATTATGCCGGGGGCCATCCACCCTCCCGCCTCTACCCGGGGTAGTTACAGTTCACCGACCGAAAGGTCCGCCATCGCCAGAGCAACACGTGCCGACAAGATCAAAGTCCTGGCGGGAGTGCCCCTGTTCTCCGGGCTCTCCAAGAAGGAGTTGGGACAGATCGCCCGCCTGGTGACCGAGACCGAGATCGCTCCCCGGGAGTTCCTCGCCTATGAAGGCGAAGTGGGACGGGAAGCTCTGGTGATCCTGGCCGGTCGAGCCACCGTCCGCCGCAACGGACGCAAGGTGGCGGAAATCACCGCCGGCGATGTGGTGGGCGAGATGAGCCTGGTCACCAACCTGCCTCGCAATGCCAGTGTGCGGGCCGACACGTTCGTTTCGGCGCTGGTGATGAATCAGCACGAGTTCAGTGAGTTGATCGATGCCCATCCCCAGGTGGGGGTGAAGATCCTGAAAACGGTGGCGGCCCGGCTGGCGGCGGCCGTCCCCGGACATTGAACTCACCTCGCCGAGGTTGAGGAACCGAGGTCATCGGACGATAAGTGTCGGTGAAAAAGCTCGCCTGGTTAGGGCTGATTTTGCTGGCCCTCCCTCCCGGCGGAACCTTCACCGATGACGACGGCAACATCCACGAAGGTGCCATCGAAGCCATTGCCGCCGAGGGCATCACCCACGGCTGCAACCCGCCTGTCAACAGCCTTTATTGCCCCGCTGACAGCGTCACCCGCGGACAGATGGCCGCCTTCCTGGTCCGGGCTTTTGATCTCCCCGGCACCACTGTGGACCACTTCGAGGACGATGACGGAACCACCTTCGAAGACTCCATCAATCGTCTGGCCACCGCCGGAGTAACCAAAGGCTGCAATCCGCCCGCCAACGATCGCTTCTGCCCCACCCGGGCCATGACCCGGGGAGAAATGGCGGCCATGCTGGCTCGAGCCTTCCAATATCCGCCTGGGGACGGTGATCGGTTCGTCGACGACGACGGTCACCTCTTCGAAGACTCGATCCAACGCATCGCCACCGCCGGTGTGACCAAAGGATGTAACCCTCCCGATAACGACCGCTTCTGTCCCGATGACCCCATCGCCCGCGATCAGATGGCGAGCTTCTTGGCTCGGGCGCTGGGCCTCACCCTCCAATTGCCTCCTCCCCGATGCCCCACCTTGCCCGCCGACGACATCTGGAACACGCCCGTCGACTCCCTGCCGGTGCATCCCCGCTCCGACCAGTACGTCGCGGCCATCGGCGCTGCCGCCACCCTCCACCCCGACTTCGGCTCCGGCGTCTGGCCTCCCGGCTCCAACAGCCCTATCGGCATCCCCTACCTCGAAGTTCCGGCCGATACCCCGCTAGTGACCATCACCTACACAGCGTATGGGGACGAATCGGACCCGGGGCCATTCCCGATTCCTCTCGACGCCCCCATCGAAGGCGGCCCCGACTCCGAAGGAGATCGACACGTCATAGTGGTGGACCGGTTCCGTTGTGAGCTGTTCGAACTGTTTAGCGCCTATCCCGCCCCCGACTCCTCCTGGCTAGCCGCTTCCGGGGCCCGATTCCCCCTCGACTCTTCCGGCCTCCGACCCGACGGTTGGACTTCGGCTGACGCCGCCGGCCTTCCTATCTTCCCCGGCCTGGTCCGCTTCGAGGAAGTGGCGGCGGGTTTCATCGGTCACGCCCTCCGCTTCACCGCCCCTTCCACCCAGGCAGCTCATGTCTGGCCGGCCCGTCATCACGCTTCTCCCTCCTCCGACCCGTCGCTTCCCCCGATGGGACAGCGTTTCCGTCTCAAGGCCGCCTACAACATCGAAGGTTTCTCACCTCCGGTTCAGGTGATCCTCCGAGCCATGAAGGAATACGGCTTGATGCTGGCCGATAACGGCTCCGCTTGGTACATCTCCGGTGCTCCCGATCCACGATGGGACAACGATCTGCTCCGCGAGCTGAAAGAAGTGCCCGGTTCGGCCTTCGAGGCGGTGGATGTCTCTTCTCTGATGGTGGATCCCGACTCGGGCCAAGTCGCTCCCTGATCGTCCTGGCGGCAGCCGTCGGTCTTATCCTCCCGGCCCATGATCGATCATCAACACGTCTCGCTGTTCGGCGAGGTTTCATGCACCTGCACCGACGAAGAGGCGAGCAACCTCGCCCTCATCACCGCCTATCGCCAGGCCAAACACTCCGAACGGGGACAGTTTCTGGCTCCCAACTTCAAGCGTCACCGGGCAGGGTTCACCCACATCGGCGAGATCTTCTCCGGTCACGGGATGAATGACGAGGCGGTGGCCGACCGCCGCAATGTCGTCCTCGAGTTGACCGCCAAGGACGACAAGGTGTGGGGGATCTGGCGGGTGACCGGCACCCATACCGGCTCGATCTACGGCATCCCCGCTACCGGCAAGCCGATCGATGTCATCGAGGTGGGTTTGTGGAGGGTGGAAGGCGATCTGATTGCCGAGGCCTGGTACTTCGGCGACGAACTGGGGTTGCTCCGTCAGTTGGATCTCTATCCACCCTCCTGAACGTGGGATTCACCCGCCAGGAGCTGTTGGCTGCAGCCGGGAGGAGCGTGCCCGATCTGGTTGGGCCTGGCTGTCGCTTGCTCTTCGTCGGCATCAACCCGGGGCTGTGGACGGCGGCGGCCCAGGCCCACTTTGCTAAACGGGGCAATCGCTTTTACCAGGCCCTTCACCGGGGAGGGTTGACCCGCTACCAGATCGACGCCTCGGCGGGAATGGACCCGGAGGATGCCCTACACCTGATCGAGCAGCGAATCGGCATCAGCAACCTCGTCAACCGAGCCACCGCCCGGGCAGATGAGCTCAAACCCGACGAGCTCGCAGCGGGAAGCCGCCAGCTCGCTGCCAAGGTGGCGACCATCGCTCCGCAAGTGGTGGTGATCCTGGGGGTGACCGCTTACCGAGTCGGCTTCTCGGAACCCCGAGCACAGTTGGGCTGGCAACCACACCGCCTGGCCGGCGCCGAGCTGATGGTGGCAGGCAACCCGAGTGGCCTCAACGCCCATCAAACCGTGGAGGGACTCGCCGCCCAATTTGCCGAAGCGGGCCGTCGAGCCGGGATCGAGCTCTATCCAGCCCCGTGATCCCCAGCAAAGCCAGGGCCCCCATCATTCTGCGCGGATTTTTCCGTCGCTGCCACGCAAAAACCTGCACGGAACCCGCAGCCGCACCCTTCCGTGTCGATTTTTCCGTCGCTGCGACGGAAAAATCCGCGCAAAACGTTGTCAGTTGAACTCGAGGGACCGTTTGGAGAGCCCGAACCAGAAGCCCTCCACCCGATTCTGGGCAAGTCCATCGGTGCTGGCACCCAGGGCGATGAACAACGGCGCGAAGTGTTCGGTGCGGGGGTGAGCCATCGCCGCCGCCGGGGCTTTGGTTTGGAAGTCGATGAGAGAGTCGATGTCGCCAGCCGCCACCGTCCGGTTGAGCCAGTCATCGAACTCGCTCGACCAGGTAGGGGGGTGGGCGTCGTGGGGCAGATGCCAGTTCATGGCCCGCAGATTGTGAGTGGAAAAGCCGCTGCCGATGATCAGCACCCCCTGGCGGCGCAAGGGTGCCAGCTTGGTCCCGATGTCGAACAGCCGGCGGGGATCGAGGGTGGGCATCGAGATCTGCAGCACGGGGACGTCGGCGGCCGGGTACATCTCCACCAGCGGCACGTAGGCGCCGTGGTCGAGTCCCCGGGTCGGGTCCTGGCGGACGGTTTGATCGGGGTCGTGGAGGAGTCTTCCGACGAGGTTGGCCAGGGCCGGGGCGCCGGGAGCGGGATATTGCACCTGGTAGTAGTGCTCGGGAAAGCCCCAGAAGTCGTAATAGAGCGGCACCGTGGTGGTGGCAGAGACGGTAAGTGGATCTTCCTCCCAGTGGGCGGAAACCACCAAGATCGACGACGGCCGGGGCATAGCCGCCGACCAGTCCGCCAGCTGAGAGGTCCACAGCGGATCATCGGCCAGGGGTGGAGCACCGTGGCTCAGGTACAGGACCGGCATGGTCAGATCCGTGAACTCAGTGGCTTGATCTTCTGGCTTGGCCTCCACCGTCACCGTTTTCCTCCAGGTGATCATTTACCCGCGCACCCTACTCCGACGAGGAGGGCTCCCCCTCGGAGGGCTTTAGCCCAACCTGCACCCGCGGAGCCACCTCGGTTCCCAACAGCTCAATGGCCCGCATCATCCCCTTGTGGGGCACGGTGCCCACCGACATCTGGGCCAAGAAACGGGTGTTACCGAACAACTCATGTTCCCAGAGGATCTTCTCCGCCACCTGTTGCGGGCTGCCCACCAGCAGATGGCCCTGAGGGCCCCGGCCGGCTTCGTATTGCAGGCGAGTCATCGGCGGCCAGCCCCGCTCATGGCCCAATTGGGTCATCACCTCGGCGTAATACGGATAGAAGAGGTCGGCGGCCTCCTGCGAGGTGTCGGCCACAAAGACATGGGAGTTGATGCTGACCGCCAGATCGGACAATGAATGCCCGGTCCGAGTCCCCGACTCGCGGTAGAGGTCGACCAGGGTCCGAAACCGGGCCGGCTGTCCTCCAATGATGGCCACCGCCATCGGTACCCCCAGCACCCCGGCCCGAACCGCAGACCCGGGATTTCCCCCCACCGCGATCCAGATAGGGATACGCGGATTGAGCGGTCGGGGATAAATACCCTGCTCGACGATCGGCGGCCGGTGTTTCCCGCTCCAGGTCAGCACCTCGCGGCTTCTGATCTGAAGGAGCAACTGGATCTTCTCGTGGAACAGGTCGTCGTAGTCGTCGAGGTCATAGCCAAAGAGAGGAAATGACTCGATGAACGAACCCCGTCCAGCCATGATCTCAGCCCTCCCCGCCGAGAGGAGGTCCAGGCTGGCGAAGGTCTGAAAGACCCGCACCGGGTCGTCGGAGGAAAGGATGGTCACGGCGCTGGTGAGGCGGATTCGCTGGGTGCGTTCGGCGATGGCGGCCAGCACCACTGCCGGAGCTGACACCGGGAAGTCCGGGCGGTGGTGTTCACCGAGGCCATATACGTCGAGCCCTACCTGGTCGGCCAGCTCCGCCTGTTCAACCAGGTTCCGGTAACGCTCCTCAACCGTGATGACCTGTCCCGTGTGGGGGTCGGGGAACACTTCGCCGAAGTCGTAGATGCCTAGTTCCAAGGGGTTTCTCCGTCGGGAAGGAAAGCACTAACACCAACACCGCTGCCATCAATAGGATTCCTCCATGGACCGGTTCTTCCCCTACCGCTTCGACTACCGCTACATGTTGATATGGAGAACCCTCGGCGCCCGTCCCGGCCGGGACGGTGTAACTCTCACCTCTGATGGCCGTTTTATCGCCACCTACGGCCGCTACCGGGTGGACACCCCGCTTTCCAACATCGACTGCGCCCAGTTCACCGGTCCCTACCAATGGTGGAAGGCGATCGGCATTCGCGCCTCCCTGGTCGATTCCGGACTCACTTTCGGCACCACGGCCAGGGGTGGGGTATGCGTTCTTTTCGTCGAGCCGATACCCCGGATTCTCCCTCCAGGACCGGGGCACGCCGGACTCACCGTCACCGTGGTTGACACCGATGGCCTCATCGAGGCGGTCAAACCGAAATAGTTCAAAAGGGGGCTGGCGGATCGGCTGGGGGCCGATAGCCTGTTGACTTCGAGTTAGGGGAGTTCGTGCCGGAGTTTCAGGGGAAGATGCGTCTTCTTGCCGACCCTCTCAATGTGGTCGGCGCCGATTTAGAAGTCGGGGAGGGCTCGGTCGCCCTCATCGTTAGCAACCATGAGGTGGGTGAGTGGCCTCTCGAAGAGGTGGCCGTTCAAATCGAACCGGACGGGTTCCACATGCGGGTGGACGGTGAAGAGTTCATCTTCATGACCCACGCCCGCTCCCAACTGGCTGATGCCCTGGGGGTGGGGATTCGTACCAAGGCCCCCAACGGCAAGCCGGTCAAAGCCAGCAAACCCGTCAAACCGGTCAAAGAATCCAAGTCCAGGCGGAAGGATCGAGCAGAGGCTCGAGCAGCTAAACCTCGCCAGAGCAAACCTGCCAAGCCCCGCCGTCAGGCGAGGTGGCAGCTCAAGTGGAGGGATCGCCGGGTTCAGCTACTGGCCGGCCTGCTAGTGGCGGTGGTGGCCCTGGGGGTGGTGGCCCCGGGCCTGCTCACGGCTCTGTTGCTCTTCGTTGGTATATCGGGAGTGGTGATTGCGGGGGCGGCCATTCTTGATCCGCTGCTGGCAGCCCGCCTACCTGAGGTGATGACCCCGACCAAATGGGCGGTGATCGGACTGGGGGCGACAGCCTCTGGCATGATCCTCTTGCTGCTCTAACCGAAGATCCCCGGCGGCGGCATTTAGCATCGCCGCCATGGCGGAATCCAAATTGCCCGTCCGGGGTGCCGGGGGAACCCCGGGAGGAGTGGGGCCATTCTTGCTGGGTGTGGCCATGACCATCGGGGGCGGCTACCTGCTGCTCAACTCTCTGCGGGTGGTAAACGGATTCGGCGGTGCCCTCTACGATTTCGGTGGACTCCGTCTCACCGGCGGCATGATCCTCATCCCTTTCATCATCGGGGTGGGGATCATCTTCTACGACTCCAGCCGGTGGTATGGGTGGTTTCTGGCCGGGGCCTCACTGCTGGCCTTGATCGTGGGAGCGGTGGCCAGCGTCCGCTTCTCATTTGCTGGGATGTCAGCTTTCGACCTGATCGTGATCCTCATCCTTCTATTCGGCGGCATCGGCCTCGTGTTGCGGTCGGTGCGGGAGTTGCCGTCGTAGCCGAGGTGGTCCTCGACCGCCGCTCCCTCAACCGGGCGACCTTGAGTCGTCAGCTGTTGCTGGCCCGCGAGACCCGGCCGATTGCTGAGACCATCGAACACCTGGTGGGAATGCAGGCGCAGAATCCCCTCGACCCCTACTTCGGTTTATGGGCCCGGCTCGACAACTTTGACCCCGCCGCCCTGGCGGGGATGATGCAACGGCGGGAAGTGGTGCGGATGCAGACTTTGCGTTCCACCATCCATCTGGTAACCGCCGAAGATGCTCAGGCCATCGTTCCCCTCACCCGCTCGGTCCTGGTCCGGACGCACCGCTCCACCCAGTTCGCCAAGGACACTGCCGGCGTCGACCAGGCCGCCCTCCTCAAACTGGCCCGGACTCTGCTGGAGGAGCGTCCCCGCACCCGGGCCGAACTGGCTCCTCTCCTCGAAGAGCGGTTTCCCCACCGGGTGGGAGCATCGCTGGCCCAAACCGCCACCTACCTGTTGTCACTGGTCCAGGTCCCACCGCGGGGAGTCTGGGGGGCGACCGGGCCGGCCGCTTGGACCACGGTGGAGAGCTGGCTGGGACGACCCCTGGGACCCGGCACCACCCGCCAGCACCTGGCACTTCGCTACCTGGCTTCGTTCGGTCCCGCCGCCCCCCAAGACATGCGCACCTGGTCCGGCCTCACCCAACTCCGGGAGGCTTTCGAACAGCTAAGACCACAGTTGCTGACCTTCCGCGACGAGAACGGAACCGAACTGTTCGACCTACCGGACGCACCCCGGCCCCCTCCCGACACCGAAGCGCCTCCCCGGCTCCTGCCCGAATACGACAACCTGCTACTTAGCCACGCCGATCGTGCTCGGTTCTTCCAACCCCACGGGCCCCAACCGGCGGGTTGGGTCGGCGGGGTCTTGATCGACGGCTTCTTCGCCGGCACCTGGAAGCTCCATCGCCCTCGGCAGCGACGCCCGGCGGTGATCGAGGTCGCGGTGGGCGGGTTGAGCCGGTCGGCCCGAACCGGACTGGAAGGTGAGGTGGCCCGACTGGCCGGGTTGGTGGGGCCCGACGGCACCGTCAGCTACCAGATCGGGTAGCCATCAGCCCAGCGCGGCCACCGCCCCTTCGATCTCGGCCAGATCGGCGCTGACCAAGGTCGCCCGGCCCTCGAAACCTCCATCAGTCAAGAAGTGGATCCGGCCGACGCTAGCGATCACCCCGGTGGCGAGGAAGCCGAAGCCGGGAGTACGGATCATGACCTGGCGGCCGGAGGCAAGGTCGGCTCTGAGCAGGTGACCGTCGGGACCGATGTACCAGGCAGCGCCCTCGGTGACGGCCAGGGCGGGGCGGGCATAAACCGGCGAGACCTTGAGATCCGTGCGTCTAACAATGGATCCCACCGGGTCGAGGAGGAAGACGGCCCCTCGCTGCACCTGACTGCCCTCCTCCTCATGGGCAGTCTGGCTCAACACCCACATCCCCGCTTCCCCGGCTTGCAGCCCGATCGCGCCCCAGGCGTAGATAGTGGTGGTGTCCCCCTCGGTGGAGGCGAGATAACCCAGATCTTCGACTACGTCGGTGATGCTCACACTGGTGGGGTCGATGATTTGGACCGCACCCCGCGAGGCGTCGCTGGCCCAGACCGAGCCGTGGCCGATGGCGATCGGGGTCTCGATATTGCCGGCCACCGTCTCCGATGCGCCTTCGATGACGGTGGCGGTGTTGTCACTCGGGTCGACCCGAGCTACCCGCCCGTTCCCATCGACCACCGTCCACACCGCCCCCTCCCCCACGGCCAGTGACCGCGGGCCCCCAATCACCTCGATCTCAACTTCGGCAGTAATCGATCCGTCGGCAGCCAGTCTGAGCAGCCGGCCCCCACCGAACTCGTTCGCCACCAGCCAGAAGCCATCGCCATCTGGCGCCACTTCGAGGCCGTCTTCGGGGATGTCAATCGTGTCGACCACCGTTCCCGAGACCAGATCCACCTGGCTTATCCGGCCCTTGGTGACGACGAGGGCACGGTCTTCCTCTCCCCCGGTGAGCGAGATTCCCTCTCCCTCCAGCGGCACTTCCCGCAAGGGGACTTTTATTTCGCAGATCCGGTCGGTGGGACAGGCCGTACCCGCACCGATCCCCGAGGTGGTGGTGGGACCTTGGCCGGGTCCGACATCGATGCCGGTGGTTGACGTCGGGGTCAAGGCGTCGGTGGTGGTGGGGGGACCGGTGCCCTCCCCTCCCCCGCAGGCGCCAACCGCAATGACCAGCAACCAGGCCACAGGTCTCATCTCCCGGCACCGTAAACAGGGTCCTTAAGGCAGGCTGAGGACTCAGATACCGAAAGCCGAAAGGACCAGCCGGAGGGCGGCGACGGCCAGCAACCCCAGCACGATCTTCGAAAATGTCCGTTGATTGAGCCGGCGGGCGATTCGGGTGCCGATCGGTATGACGATCAGTACGGGCAGGATGGCCCAAAGCGACTGGGCCAGCCGATCGGACGTGAACGATCCCAGTCCGGCCAGGGTCAGCACCTGGATGCTGCCAAAGACGAGAAACGGGACCGTCACCGAGAAGACGAAAGCCGACCGGGGCAAGCCCAGGCTGTGCATGAAGGTTCCAAACACCGGACCGCTGTTGGCGGTGGCGCCGTGCACCAGCCCGCCGAAGGCGCCCACCGGCCAGGTCAACCGCAACCCCAGTTCGGGAGAAACCCGCAAGCCGGGCCGTCGCACCGCGATCACGATGTAACTGATGACCATGGCCGCCACCGCCAGGGCCAAAGGGCGATTGTCGAGACGGGTAAGAAGCCAGGTACCGGCCACGGTCCCCAAGCCTCCGGCGGCGAGGAGCCTCACCAGGAGGCTCTTGGTCGCCTCCCAGCCGGTTCGGTGCTCGACCAGCATCATCAGATTGGCGACGACGTTGCCGAGCGAAACCGCCACCACCGCGTGTTCCACCCCCATGCTGGGAGCGAGAATGGGAATGGCGAGGAGGGGGCCCCCGAAGCCGGCGATCCCCTTGACCAGAAAGGCGAAGGCGGTGGTGGCGAGGATGAAGAGGAGTTCGGAGGTCACAGGGTTGGAATGGAGGGGACGAACCGGCTCATACCTCTTCCTTCCCGCCTAAATTCAGAGCATGGACGAACCAGGGACGGTAGCGGGCTGGATAGTGGTAGCCGATCGAGAGGGACGACCCACTACTGAGAGTTGCCTTCACATCGGTCAGGTGGCGGAGGTGGCTCCCAGCACCCGGGGCGGATGCGAAGATTGCCTCCGGGAGGGGACCCGTTGGGTTCATCTGCGGATGTGTCTGACCTGTGGCCATGTCGGCTGTTGCGACGCCTCCCCCCGCCGCCACGCCCGTGCCCACTGGCACCAGGGGGGTCATCCGCTGGTCAGGTCGGAGGAACCGGGTGAAGACTGGGGGTGGTGTTTCGCCGACGAACTGGAACTGGCCCAGAGCTGAGGACGAGAGCTGTCCTCGACCCCCGATACCCTGGCCCGATGCCTCATCCCCTGGTCGATCAGCTTCGCTTCACCCGCCAGGAGTTTCTGCGGGCGATCCGGGGGGTTGATCCGGCCGATGCGGTGAAGCGGGTCCTCCCCATGAACTCGCTCAGTTGGAATGTTGGTCACCTGGCCTGGCAAGAGCAGCGATACTTCATCTCATTCCCCACCGGTGAATCAGTGCGTCCCGAACTAGTAGATCGGTTTGCGTTTGGGGCGCCGGCCAGCACCCCTCCCCTGGCCGAGGTGGTCGAGGCATGGCGCGACATCACCCGCGGGGCGGATCCCTTCCTCAATCGGCTCAACTCAGCCGACTTGGCGGGGCCGGTGGTGAGCCGGGGCAGGACCCTCAAGCGCACCTACGGCAACCTGCTCCAACGAGTCATCTACCACTACTGGTATCACACCGGGGAGAACATGGCTATTCGTCAGCAGCTCGGACACGAACGGCTGCCCCAGTTCGTGGGCAACATCGACGATCAAGCCCCGTTTCGGATCGGTTAACGCCGCGGTCTCTTATCGTGTGACCCTTCCATGGCTGCTCCCACCGTCTCCGCCGCCCGTTCCGATCGCGAAGCCTTTGGTCCGACCGAATGGATGTTGTTCGCGCTGGTCGGCCTGATCTGGGGGTCTTCCTTCCTTCTCATTGCACTGGGATTGGAGGCCTTCCATCCCGGTTTGATCACCTGGGCCCGGGTGGGTCTCGGCGCCCTCGCCTTGGGGGTATTGCCTTCTGCCCGCCGGCGAATCGAGCCCGCTGATCGGGCCCGGCTGGTGGTTTTGTCCGTCGTCTGGGTGGGCATCCCCTTCACCCTTTTTCCCCTGGCGCAGGAGCACATCAATTCGGCCGTCACCGGGCTGCTCAACGGTGCCACCCCCTTCTTCGCTGGGGTCATCGGCGGACTGTTCTTCAAGCGAGTCCCCCGTGGCCCCCAGCGACTGGGGATCGCCGTGGGTTTCGTGGGCATCGCCCTGGTCAGCCTGAGCTCCAGCCGCCAAGGGGAGACGGCCGCGTTGGGGGTGCTGATGGCTCTGGGGGCGACCCTCTGTTACGGGTTGGCAACCAACCTGGCCGGTTCCATCCAGCAGAGATACGGGTCGGTGCCGGTGATGGCGCAGATGCTGGCCCTGGGAACGATTTGGACGGCTCCTTTTGGTTTGTTGGGGCTGACCCGGTCTGAATTCACCTGGCCCGCGGCGCTGGCGGTCGCCGGGCTGGGGGTGGTCGGAACCGGTTTCGCGTTTGCATTCATGGCCTCGCTGGTCGGCCGGGTGGGAGGGCCGCGGGCTACCTTCATCACCTATCTGATCCCGGTGGTGTCGCTGCTGTTGGGGGTGCTGATCCTCAACGACCGGGTCGCCCCAGCTGCGCTGGCCGGGGTGGGGCTGGTGCTAGCGGCAGCGGTCCTGGCTTCACGCCGGGAGCACTGATCCGTCAGATCATCCACCAGGCGACGGCAGTCAACCCGGCGGCGGCGACGAGGATGAGGGCCACCTGGCGGCGAAACGGTCCCCGTCCCAGGAAGAACGCCAACCCGGCTTTGACCAGGGCATTGGCCGTCACCGCCGCCAGCACCGCCGCCGCCGCGGGCGGAACATCCAATCCGGTCCGTACCAGGTTGCCCATAGAGAGGGTGATGGCGTCGACGTCGTTGAGGCCGCTGACAGCCCCGACCAGCGACAGCGAACGGTCGTCGGTCAGGGCCACCGCCGCTCGGGAGAGAAAAGCCACCACGGCATAGACCAATGCGAAGCCGATCGCCACTGTCAGGGTGAGAGGGTTGCTGAACTCCACCCCAGCGGACTCCTGAGGCCGGCGAGCCGAACGCAGCCAGTAGACCAGGGCCACCGCCTCGGTAAAACCGAAGGCGGCCACCAGCCAGGGAGCCAGGGCCATCGCCAGATCGGGGGCCAGGACCAAAGCTTCCACCATCACCCGGGGATACATCAGCCCGCACGCCCCCAGAACCCCGGCCGCCACCACCTGAGGAGAGTGGCGGGTTTCCCGGCTCAACCGGCTAAATGAAAGCGTCACCGCGGTCGACGACACCAAACCCCCCAACAACCCGGTGAGGGCCAGGCCCCGCATGCCCAGGACTCGCAGCGCTACGTAACCGGCCAGCCCGATGGCCGACACGAACACCACCATCAACCAAACCTCGCGGGGGTTGAAACCATCAAAGGCGCCGAAGGCCTGGTCAGGAACCAGGGGCAATATCACCGCCGTCACTACCCCGAACTGGATCACCGCCCGTACGTCTTGGTCGGAAAATCGAGTGCTGAGCCGGTGGAGGAGGTCTTTGCCCCGGAGCACTGCCGTCACCGCCACCGTCAATCCGATGGCAGCGACCCAGAGACTCTCAAAGGCCAGCCAGCCGGCGAAGAAGACAAGCAGGGCTGCGGTTTCTGTTGTCACTCCCCAATCTCCGGTCTGCTGGGAGGAGGTCACATAAGCCACCAGCAGCAAGGCGGCGAAGATGGCGGCAGCGATGACAAAGCCGGCTGCCCCGTATCGCTCCCCGAGAAGGCCGGAGGCCGCTCCCATCGCCCCGTAAAGGGCGAAGGTTCGGGCACCGGCATATCCATCGTCGTCGGGAGCAGTGAGTTGGCGCTCCAGCCCCACCACCAGCCCCAAGGCCCCACCCACCATCAGAGCCATGAGGGTCTCGACGTCGGTCACCGGCGGAAAGCTAACGAACCAGGCTCACCTGCCGGCGCTATCAGTCGCACTCGAGCTCAGATCGGCGGCAGGCCGGCGACCGGCACCGGCGTGATGGGATCGGTCGCCTCGGCTTCGATCTCTTCCCGTCGTATGCCAAGCAGGAACAAGATGGCGTCGAGGTAGGGAACCGAAAGCGAGGTGTCGGCGGCGGTCTTAACGGCCGGCTTGGCATTGAAGGCGATCCCTAGTCCGGCAGCCGCCAGCATGTCGAGGTCGTTGGCACCGTCGCCGATGGCCACGGTCTGGTCGAGAGGCACTCCCTCCTCTTCGGCAACTTGGCGAAGGATGACTGCCTTGCGGGCCCGGTCGATCGGTGGTCCCACCAACTTGCCGGTGAGGTGACCATCGACCAGCTCGAGCTCGTTACTGAAGGCGTGATCGAGCTCCAGCTGCTCTCTGAGGCGGTCGGTGAAATAGGTGAATCCCCCCGACACCACCGCTACCTTCATCCCCAGACGGCGCAAGGTCCGCACCAGGGTGCGGGCTCCAGGAGTGAGGCGGAGCTGACGCCAAGTGCGTTCCAGGGCCTCCTCGGAGAGCCCGGCCAACAGCGCCACCCTCGCCTCGAGGGCGGCGACGAAGTCGATTTCGCCGTTCATAGCCCGGGTAGTGAGATCAGCTACCGCTTGGGTGACCCCCGCCTCCACCGCCAAGAGATCGATGGCTTCGTCTTGGGTGAGGGTGGAGTCGACGTCGAGCACCACCAGGCGCTTGGAGCGGCGGGTCAACCCTTCGGCTTGGACGGCGACGTCGATCCCGTGCTCGGAGGCGGTGGTGAGAAGCGACGACCGCATCAGCTGTTGATCCCCACCGCTCACCGCCAGCTCATAACTGACCACCGGGTACCGGGAGAGCCGGTCGATCGAGTCGATGTTGCCTCCGGCGGAGGCGATGGCGGTAGCCACCGCCCCGAAGGCGGCCGGTCCCACCTGCCCGCCAATGACCGTTACTGCGAAGCGGGGCCGAAGCAGCTGGGGCACCTCTTCTTCGAGAACCTCAAAGTCGGCCTGCAAGCCCTGTTCCCAGGCGTAGAAGAGGACGTCGCGGATGGTTGGTTCTCCCTCGGGGACGGCGATGACGACACTGAGGTTGAGGCGGTTTCTCAAGACCACTTGTTCCACGTCGTAGAGCTCGCACCCGCCGGCGTCAAGGACTTGCATCAGCCCTGCGGTTATGCCCGGGCGGTCCGGGCCCGACAGCCTGACCAGAATCGTCGATGCCATTGCCGGAGGCTACCCGGAGGCCACCGAGCCGAGAACGCGAAATCTTTCTTCGCTTTCAGTTTGCCAAACGGACCCGGCGTGGATATAAAGATGTCATCAGTTCCCGGAGTTGAGACCTCGGTCTCGACACCGGGAACTGTGTTTTTCGGGTTGTTTTGGTTTTGGCTCGTAAAGGTGACGCCATGGCGTCACCTTTACGAGCCAAAAACCCTTCTGGGAGGGGAGCTAAGCGGCTGGGGCCAGGGCAGCGCGGTGTTCGCTCTGGACCCTCTCACACACGTCGCGTGAAACCTCGATGAACTCGGCGGCGGCGGCAGACAGGGGACGATCGGTGACGGTGGCCACCGCGATCACCCGGGGAGGGATCTCGGGTTCGAGGGGGCGAATGGCAACCGAACGATCGGAGGTGTCCACCGCCAGCAGGGGCATCACCGCCGGTCCCGCCCCCGCCCTCACCATGGCCTGGATGGCGGCGTTGTCACTGCTCCGAAAGGAATAGCGGAGGTTGATACCGAGAGAGCGGAAGCTGGCCTCGATCCGCACCTGGCAGGCATCCCCGGGTCGGCAGCCGACGATGCCGGTGTGATTCAAAGCCCCCACCGGGACCGCGGCCTTGCCGGGTTCGAAGTCCGGGGTGGAAACCACGACATAGGGGTCTTCACACAACTCGATCAACTCGATCCGTTCGTGGTAGGTGGGGCCGACCGCAAAGGCGATGTCAAGTTCACCCTCGACGAGGAGCGACATCAGGAGGTCGTTGTCGTCTGACTCGAGGGGTCGGATGTCGAGGTGGGGACGGGTGAGACGGAAGCGGCTCACCACCTCCGGAAGGACCTTGACCGAAACGCTCTGGTAGGTGCCGACCACCAGGCGTCCGGTGGTGCCCTTACGAAACCCGTTGAGCTCGTCTTCGACCAGTTCCAACCGGTCGAGGATGGCCGAGGCGTGTTCCAGTATCAGCCGGCCGGCGGGGGTGACCTCGACCGGCTTGGGGCCTCCCGGTCGGTGGAAGAGGCTCTCCCCCACCAAGCGCTCCAACGCCGCGATCTGCTGACTTACCGCGCTTTGGGTGAAGCCGAGCCGGTCGGCCGCCTTGCCGAAGGATCTCTCTTCCGCCACCGCCTGCAGAGCAAGGAGGTGCCGAACTTCCACATCACGGAGCGTTTCCAGAGTCATAAGTATCGCTAATCATAGCGAGCAGGAATCATCGTTGGACGTGATGAACGTTTTGCCGTACGTTGAGGCTCGAAAGGAGCCGAGAAACATGCAGAACCTCAATGTTTATCTGACCGAACTGGGTTGGCGGATCGCCGGCTCAGGAATAGAGGCAGCCGACACCGAGCTGGCCACCACAGCTGAATTGGCCCACAAGCGTCGGGTGGCGACCACTGCTGCCAAAGTCCTCCTCGATCGCACCCAACCCGAGGTGGCGAGGCTGAGAGCTTTCTCGCTGGTAGCAGCCGCCCTCCTCTACTGCACCCCGGCGCCGCTGGTTGACACCCCCGCCGCCTGACCGGCTCACCATTCGGTGAGGAGCCACAACTCCGGAACCGGCGCCTCGACGGTGTGCAGATCGGAGAAGATCCCGACCGCCTGGCGCAAGGCCTCCTTGGACTCCTCCACCCGACCTTGGAGGTGAAGAACGTCGGCCAGGCGGTTGAGTAGCGCGGCCTCGCGGTGGCGATCTCCCACCGACCTCACCAAATCGAGTCCCCGCTGGGCAGCCAACAACGCCTCATCCAAGTGTCCCGCCCGTTGGTGCGCATAGGAGAGGCTGTTGTGGGCCGCGGCTCTGAGAGTGGGATCTTCCCCGGCTCGTTGGAGGCTCTGTTCGAGCAGCGCGATCGCCTCCTCAGCCTCCTCGGTCAACATGCCAATCAAGCCCAGTGCCCGGGCAAGGTCGGCCTCGTCGACGGCGCGCTGGCGGGCTCTCTCCGCCAACCGGCGGGCTTCCTCCAAATGCCCTAGCCGGCGAGCCAGCAGGGCCCGGTCGGCGAGGAGCCGGGCCGGTTGGGGGTGACGCCGTTCCGCCCGTTGGAACTGCAGCTGGGCGGCGGCGAAATCCCCCACCCGGCGAGCGACATCACCCAGCCGGTGCTCGACCAGGGCCAGATCGGCGCCGCTGCTTTCCGAGGCGGCGGCCTCGAAGTGGTGACGTGCTTCGCCAAACCGTCCCTGCAGCAGAGCGATGTCGCCTAGGGCTCGCTGCACCAGCGGCAGCTGCGCCGGTCCCAGAGCCAGAGCGGTCTCAAAATGGTCTTTGGCTTCCCGAAGAGCGAAGAGGCTGAGGGCGTGCTGGCCAGCACGCACCGCGGCTTGCGCCGCTTCTGCCTCTCGGCCCGCCTCCCGTAGATGCCTCACCGCCAAGGCGGCGTGGGCGGGATCACTCCCCAAAGCCTGCGCCGCCCGGCGATGCAGCAATCGCCGGCGGGCCAGGGTGGTTCGTTCTTTAACCAGGCGCCGGGCGAGGTCGTGGCTCAGGTCGACCGTTCCATCGTCTAGCTCCTGGACCAACCCGGCCCGGATGTTCTCCTCCAACCCGGTGACCAGTTCCTCTTCCGAGCGGCCGCTGACCGGCTCCAGCCATTCCATGTTGACCGGCCTCTCAGCCAAGGCCAGTGCCGACACCGTCTGCATCCCCAACTGGGAGAGCTGGTCGAGGCGTCTCCTCACTGAGGCCCGGGCCGCCTCCTCTCCTGATGCGTCGATCTCCCCCACCACATAGAGAGGTATCCCTCCGGTCCTCCGGATGAGCTCCTCCGGGGAGAGTCGGGGCAGACCACGACTTTGGGCGAGGGCGGCAGTGGCGGCGGCGTCGAGGGGACCCAAAGCCAGATGGCGGACATGACTCGGCGCCGAGCTCGCCAAGGCGCGGAGCGCCGAAGTGGCGGCCAGGTCCTGGTAGCGCCCGCTCAAGACGAGCAAGCCACAGGTCTGATGGAATTGACGGGCCAGATAGGCCAGGACCTGCAGGGAGGCTGGGTCGGCCGCCTCGACAGCGTCGACCGCCACCACACCGCCGGCAGGAAGGGCCATCAGAAAACGGCTCAGCCCCTCGACCAGCCGGCGCTCCGCCGGGCCCGGTTCGAGTTCGAGGGCGGGAGCCGCCCCCAGCGACGGCGCCAGGCGGGAAACCTCGGCCAGCACCCAGGAGGGGACCTCCCGAGGTGGGAAATTGACTGTGCTCAGGGCGGCGTCGACTATCTGGGCGACCACCCCGTAGGGCATCTCCTTCTCCGACTCGTAACCCCGGCCCGTTACCACCACCCGCTGGCCTTGTCGGGCGAGGTGGATCAGCTCATCGAGGACCCGGGTCTTGCCGATCCCTTCCGGACCGTTGATGAGCAACACCCGGCCCTCGGATGACGCCTCCCCCAGCAGAGTCTCGACTTCGGCTAGCTCGGATCGACGACCGAGCAAGTCTCGCCGGGGGCTGGGAACTGCCTCGGCCGCCGGTCTCCGGCGGACTCCGGGGAATCGGGGCAGGTCCGAGGCCAGGATCGCCTGGTTGAGGTCGTCCGTCTCCTCCAAGGGCGCCACCCCCAATTCGGTCTCCAGCACCTGGACACACTTGCGATAGGCGAGAAGGGCGCCATTGCGATCTCCGGCGTGGGCCAATGCCAGCATCAGATGCCGGTAACCAGCCTCGTCCAAGGGGTCAGCGGCGATCCGCTCCTCGGCGGTCCGGGCCGCCGCCCGGTAATCCTCGATCGCGGCGTAGGCCCTGGTGAGCCGGTCGTATACCAACTGCCTCACTCGCCGGCGCTCTCCTTCCACCTGCCTGACCCACTCCTCCCAACCCCGCGCCGCTTTGATCTGAAAACCGCTTAGGAAGGTTCCCCGGTGCAACCGAGCCGCACGCTGCAGCGGCTTCACACAGTCGGGGCACACCAAGTCCACGGCATGTCCGTGGTCCTGATGAAGCAGCCGGTCGACCTCTTCGAGGTCGACCGTCAGCCCGGCCCTCTCCAGCCACACCCGATCCCGATCGGCTTGGAGGCGGCCCCCGCCCAAACCGGTGCGAAGAGCCGAGAGGGTGCGGCGAAGGGCGCTCCGGCCCCGCTCGACATCGGATTCACTCCAGAGCAAGTCGACCAGCTGATCCCGGCTGGGGCGGCTCTCTTCCACCGCCAAGTAGGCGAGCAGAGCCACTGCTTTCTTAGTGTCCACCACCAGCGGGTCCCGTCCCACCGTCACCACCGGTGGCCCCAGCAGAGCTATAGACAGACGTGACGACTTTTCCACCATGAGCCGGTTCGTAACGGTAACGTCGCTGGGCCTCACCCGGCGAGGCAGCCATCTCCGTAACGTTTCCGGAACGGAGGCCGGGTAGAAAAGGTAGGTGACCATGGTGGCTCGCTTCCGCCGCAGCCATAGACAAGAACAGGAGAGCGCCAGTCCCCCCGGGATCGAAACCGCGCCGGGGGTGGAGATTGCCCGCAACGACCCTCTCTATGGATATCTGCTCAACTCGGGAGGGCCGGTCGAGCTCACCGACCTCAATCTCAGCTCGATGGCGCTCGATGAGCTGCGAGCGGCCGGGATTTCGCTCCTGGTGCCGCTCATTAATCAAGGCGAGTTGCTTGGCACCCTCAACCTTGGGCCCCGGCTCTCGGATCAGCCCTATTCAACCGACGACAAGCGATTGCTCGCCAGCCTCGCCGCCCAAGTGGCGCCGGCGGTTCGAGTGGCCCAGTTGGTCCGCCAGCAGGAAGCGGAGGCCAAGGAGCGGGAGCGGATCGAACAAGAGCTACGGGTGGCGGCCCTCATCCAGCAGACACTGCTGCCCAAAGAATTGCCCAATCCCCCCGGCTGGCAGATCGACGCCTATTACCGCCCGGCCCGGGCGGTTGGTGGCGACTTCTACGACTTCATCCCCTTCGACAATCAGCGCCTGGGCTTAGTGATCGGCGACGTCACCGACAAGGGGGTTCCGGCGGCCTTGGTGATGGCCACCACTCGTTCCACCATCCGTGGCGCCGCCACCGCCCATCGTTCCCCGGGCGAAGTCCTGGCCGAGGTGAATCAGGCCCTGGTCAACGAAATCCCTCCGGCCATGTTCGTCACCTGCCTCTACGGCGTACTCGACACCGCCAGCGGGGACCTGGTTTTTGCCAACGCCGGCCACAACTTGCCTTACCTTCGTAGTGGTGATGGGGTAGCGGAGCTGCGCGCCACCGGTATGCCCTTAGGCCTGATGGAGGGCATGCGCTACGACGAACAGCGCTCCCGCCTCGGCCCGGGATCCTCAATGGTCCTTTCCTCAGACGGCATCGTCGAGGCCCACGGCCCTGATGGCACCATGTTCGGATTTCCCCGGCTGATGGAGCTAGTTGGCAATTTCGACCACGACATCATCAACCAGCTGGTGGGCGAACTCGACCGGTTCGTCGGCCCCGGCGCCGAACCGGAAGATGACGTCACCTTGGTGTCGGTCACCAGGGTGGCTTCGGCCGCCGAGTCCGCCCGATCCTTTGCCGAGATGAGAACGGTGCTCGAATTCACTCTCCCCTCCGAGGAGGGGAACGAACGTATTGCCATGGCCCGGGTGGCGGAAGCGGTGGCCCCCCTCGGGCTGGCCCCGGACCGGGTCGAGCGGCTAAAGACGGCGGTGGCGGAGGCCACCATGAATGCCATTGAGCACGGGAACGAAAGCCGGCCTGAGCTCCCGGTGGAGATCTCGGTGCGTACCGACGATCATTGCATCTTGGTGCGGATCCGGGACCAAGGCGGGGGACGGCCCCTCACCGCCCAACCCCTACCCAACCTGGACGCCAAGCTGGCAGGGCTGCAGTCGCCCCGCGGCTGGGGGCTCTTTCTCATCGGGCAAATGGTTGATGAGCTGAGAACCGAAAGCGACGACCTTCACCACACGATTGAACTGGAGATGACCATCGCCGGTTCCTCGAAAGGAGGCGAATGATGGCCGACGAAGCATTCCTGGCCGAGGTGGGTGCCATCGGCAACGCCGACCTCGTCAAGCTGAGCGGAATCATCGACCGGTCGGCGCAAGCGGGGATGGAGTCCGCCTATGCCGAGGCCCAATCCGGGGGACCGGTGGTACTCGACTTCACCGACGTCACTTTCATCAGCTCCACCGGCATCGCCCTCATCGTCGGGCTGTTGGCTAAGGCCCGGGCGGCGGGGAGAGCGGTCCGGGCCTATGGGCTCACCCCCCACTATCAGGAGATTTTCAGAATCACCAGGCTGGCCGACTTCATCGACCTGTTCGACAGCCAAGAGACCGCAGTAGCGGCAAGTTAGGGAGGAAACGTGGAAGCAAGAACGGCTATGAACGTACGGGAGCCCACCCCCGGGCTGCGGGTCATCGACATTGAAGGGGAGATCACCGCCTTTTCGGAAGGCGTGTTCTCGGAGGCCTTCTCGCAAGCATCAAGCGGAGACGTCAAAGCGGTGGCGCTCAACTTCGCCGATCTCGAATATATGAACAGTGGCGGGATCGGCCTGCTCGTCACCATGCTGATCCGGGCGCAACGCAACAACCAGAAGCTGGCGGCCTACGGACTGAACGATCACTATCGCCAGATCCTGTCCCTCACCCGACTCGACGAAGCCATCGAGATCCATCCCGACGAAGACGCCATCAAGGCCACCCTGTCGTAACGGTGTCGTGACGCTGCCTGGTTATCACTGATACAGATAGTTCGGGAGGAAAGATGAGCAGTAGAGACGACGGCAACTGGGCGGCCCCCATCGAGCGGCTGGCCGCGGGAGGCGTCAACGTTGGCGGTCGGAGGCTTACCGGTCCCCAACAGGGTTTTGGGCAGATGTGGCAAAAGACCTACCGCATCCGCATTCCCGGGGTGCCCCCTGAGAAGGTCATCTCGGAGTGGAAGGCCAACTACGGGTCCTTCTGGCCGGCCTATTCACGCTTCAACGCCCCGGTGGCGGGGATCAAGCCCGGCGAAGTCGGCAACATCCAGTCGATGCAGCTCCTCTCCACCGGAGTGCTGGTCATGTACGCCGACGACACCTCCTTCGCATTCATGACCCCAGAAGGCCACCCCTTTGCTGGCTGGATCACCTTCTCCGCTTTCGACGAGGAAGGAACCGTGGGCCAGGTGCAAGTCCTGATCCGGCCCAACGATCCCTTGTGGGAACTGGCATTTCTGTTCGGGGTGGGCAAGGGTGAAGACATGATGTGGCGTCACACCTTGAAGGCCCTGGCTGCCCACTTCGGCGTCGAGGGTGAACCCGAGGTAGTCGCCAACAAAGTCGACAAGAAGCGGATCTGGAAAAACGCTGGCAACATTCGCTACAACGCCGCCATCGGCTCTGCCTGGCATGTGGTGAGTGCCCCCGCCCGCTGGTTCAAACGGCCGTCTCCGCCGACCTGACAGCACTTCCCGGAGCTGAAACTCACGTCTCACGTCTCACGTCTCACGTCTCACGTCTCAGATCTCACGTCTTCCGTCTCACGTCATCCGTCTCACGTCTCACGTCACACGTCTTGAACCTGACGACCTAAGGAAAGTCCACAAGTTCAGGCCCCACCCCGCTTACCCTGTCCTCAGTGATAACGGTCAATCCGAGTGGGGTGCGACTGTCGCCCGATCCGACGCGGGTGATCGCCAAACCGTTCCTGGCCCACACCACCTCTCTGATCGACCAGGGCCAGCGGCTGGAACAGGTCGCCGATCGTCTCCTCGATCTCACCAGCGTCGAGATCGAGGCCACCTTGGGCTTCCTCCGGGAGAAGTTCCGGGCCCGTCATCGCCAACTAGAGACAGTCTGGGAGCGCCACCTGGAGATCGTCACCGGATTCGTTCCCCGGCTGGCATCGATCAGCGATCGAAACCTGCGATTGCTGCTCGGGGCCACCTTCACCCAGGAGTACGCCATCGAGGGCGCTGCTCTCACCAACCCTTCCGCCATACCCACCGAGGATGGTCAGTTCCTGCTTAGCCTCCGTGCGATCGGTGAGGGCCACATCTCCTCGATCGAGTTTCGAGAGGGATCGGTTTCAGCCGACGGCGAGGTAACGGTGACCCCGCCCGGGCCTTACGCCCGCGCCGGTCTCCGTTCCGAGATCAGCCACGACCGCCCCAGCTTCGCCTCCAAGCTGGCGGAGATGGAAGCCGACGACGAGATCGCCGAGATGGTTCTGGAGTTGCTCCCCGATCCCTTTACCTCCATGGATGTGATCGGTGCCGTTGCCCAGGTGGCG
>DATEDX010000123.1:0-21186 GCA_035281425.1 Acidimicrobiia bacterium | reverse complement strand
GGGAGGTTGGCGCCAAGCGCAGACATTGGCGATGGCGTAGTAGCCCAGCACGGTGAAGGAACTGAAGCCGACCGCGCCACGTAAATCGCCGACCGACACCACCAGGATCACCAGCAGCCCGATCAGCAACTCGGCGAGATGAGGGGTTTGGAACCGGGGGTGGACCGTGGCCAGCAAGGAGGGCAGTTCCCGCTGACGGGCCATGGCGAACATCGTCCGGCTCACCCCGGCGAGAAGCGACAGCAACACTCCGCAGGCCGCCACTACGGCTCCGGCCCGGACGACGGTTCCAGCACCCGGCCAGCCGGAGGCCATCGCCGCCGTAGCCAAAGGGGCGTCACTCTCTGCCAGCGTCTCGGGCCCGACCGCGGTCAGGGCTGCAACCGCCACCAGCAGATACACAGCCAGAGTGATCGCCAAAGCTAGGGGGATGGCCCGCGGGATCACCCGTTTTGGCTCTACCACCTCCTCGCCCAAGGTGGCGATGCGGGCATAACCGGCAAAGGCAAAGAAGAGCAAGGCTGCGGCTTGGAGGATGCCGGGGAAGCCGCCCGACGTTGGGGCGAAGTCGGGTTTGAAGGAAGCGGCGCTGAAACTCGTTGTAACCGCCACCGCCAGGGTGGCGAGGACTACCGCCACGATCACCCGGGTGGCGAAAGCGGTCTTCCTGATCCCGGAATAATTGATAGCCGTCATGGTCACCACGGTGCCGATGGCGACCAGGCGAGAAGCTCCGGGGAAGGAGTAGGCACCGACAGTGAACGCCATTGCCGCCAGGCTGGCGGTCTTGCCGGCTATGAAGCCCCATCCTGCCAGGAATCCCCAGAACGGGTTGAGCACTTGCCGGGCGTAGGCATAGGTCCCGCCCGCTTCGGGATAGACCGCCGCCAGTTGGGCCGAGGAGGTGGCGTTGGCATAGGCCACCACTCCGGCCAGAGCCAGACCGCCCAGCATTCCCCAGCCGGCAGCTCCCGCCGCCGGACCCACCGCCGCAAAGACCCCGGCTCCGATCATCGAACCGAGCCCCACCACCACGGCGTCGAGCAGGCCGAGACGCCGAGCCAGGCGAGGGGATTCAGATGAGAAAGAAAGAGATGTCACGGGGGGACCGTCGCGGTCTGTGCCATGACCTCCTCGACCGCGCGCAGCGCCGAGATGATGGCGCCCTGCATCCATCCGGGGTCGGTGGAGGCGTGCTCCCCGGCGAAGTGAACTACCCCATCTGGGCTGATGGTGTCGGCATACAGCCGGGTGTGGTCTCCTGGGCCGGGCTCGCTAAAAGAGCCGCCGGTGAACCGCTCCGTATCCCAGAACATGGAGACGTGGCCATCGATCATGCCCTCGGCGGCGATGGCGGGATGGATCGCCGCCAACTCCCGGACGACAACATCCGCCCGGTCATCGGGGGGGAGTCCGCCGATGCGGCGAGCGTCCTGACCCCAGGTATAAGAGCCGAGCAGGACCGCCGGTTGTTTGGAGACCTCGAGGTCGCGAGCCACGTAAACACCGCCTTCATAGGCGCCATACATGGTGTTGTACCTGCTTTCTCCCGGGCTGGCGGGCTGCTGGATGGCGACGTTGTCGCTCGGGTAATAGCAGGCCCGCCAGATCCGATCCGACTGGGAAGCACCCCCCACGATCCCGTCTTCCAACTCCCAGAAGCGCTGGCGGGTGTGGAGGAGGACTTTGGTCGAGCTCATGTAGGAGAGCTCGCGTATGGCTCGTAGCTTGGGGCGGCTAAAAGCGTTTTCGATGTCCAGCCGGCGTAGCACCGAGAAGGGCAAGGTGCACACGACCCGCTGAGCCACTTCACGGGATATGCTGCCCTGCCGGTCGAGGACCAGTTCAAGGCGGTCAGTTGCCACCCGCCGCAGGGCCACTACTTCAGCGCCGGTGACCACTCTGGTCCGGACCAATTTCCCGGCCAGGGCTTCGGGGAGCCGGTCCATCCCTCCCACGATCTCGTCGAAGCCTTCCCCCGACGAGATCAGGGCGTCCCGCAGCAACATCATCACCGAGCGGTCGAACATCGTTTCCAGCCCGGAGGCAAGGCCGATCAGCTCCGTGGCCGAGATTCCACACCTCTCCTCGAGGAACGATCGGATGGTCATGTTGTCCAGGTCACGTAGGCGGTCGCTGACCAGATGGGGGCTGCGGAGACTTTCCCGTTCGGCGTCGGTCAAGCCTTCGACCACGTCGGACACTGCTCGCCCCAGCATTTTGGGCGGTATGTCATCTTGCCGTTGATTGCTGGAGAGGTCGAAAGCTGGATATAGATGGATCGGCGCCTGCGACATCCGGGTGACGATGCCGGCAATGTCATAGAACCCGTTGAGGTTCTGATGGGCGGTGATGAAGGGTCGCAACTCCAAGCCGCATAGGGACACGTAGTGACGGGTGGCGTCGTGGTGCAGGGGTATGCGCATTGGCCCCAACTCGCCATAGGTGCCGTCGCCGAAGCGGTGGGTCCGAATCCGACCCTGGGTGCGTTTCCGAGCCTCGATCAGGGTCACCTCGCAGCCCAGTTGTTCCAGTTCAAAGGCTGCGACCAGTCCGGCGATGCCGCCGCCGAGGATGGTGACCGGTGGAAGGGGCTCCGAGCGGGCGGCGCCGGCCCGACGGATGGCTTCCAGTTGTTCTTCGATGGTCGGCTGCCCCATTCGAATCACGCTAGGGAGTGGAGGCGTACCAGCAATGGAGCGTGATCGGAGGGTTTGGTCCCCGGTACCGCTGACGGTTTGCGATAGTTACGGTCGACCCAAGCGGAGTCGAGGAGCCCTGCCAAGGGGGCACTGAGCAGGGCCAGATCGATCCGCAGACCAAACCCTTTGTGGAAGTGCCCGGCCCGGTAGTCCCACCATGTGAAGCCGGGCTCCTGGGGATGGGTCCTTCGGAAAGCGTCGACGAATCCCAGGCTGGCGAGGGCGGCCAACCGTTCCCGCTCATCGGGAGTGACGTGGGTGGCTCCGTGCACCTGCCGCGGGTCCCACACGTCCATGTCGGTTGGGCATACGTTCATATCACCGGCGATCACCACCGGGTCCGAAGCCAGGGTGGCGGCTCTTGCCGCCATGGCCTCGAGGAAGACAAGTTTGCCGGCGAACTCCCCTGAGCCAACCAGGCGACCATTGGGGACGTAGACGCTGACGACCCGAGTTCCTTCGACCACTGCCTCCAACCAGCGGGCTTGCTCTGGCCAGGGCTCGCCGGGGAGCCCGGCAATCACCTCCCCCAGGCTGAGACCCTGGCGAACCAGGATGGCGACCCCGGCCCAGCGTCCGCCGGAGAAATCGACGGTCTGGTATCCGGCGGCTTGCAGCGGCAGGTGAGGAAAGAACTCGGGTCCCGACTTGGTCTCCTGGAGCAGGGCGAGGTCGGGCCCGTACGCCTCGAGGATGGCGAGGAGTCGAGGGAGGCGGGCACCGAGCGAGTTGACGTTGTAGGTCAGGATCAGCAACCGAGGGCAGGCTAGTGGCGGCCGTATTCACAGACCGGGGGCAAAAAGAGACCGCCACCTGGCAGGTGGCGGTCAGAGTGGTGAGTTTTGGGAGCCTAGACCCGAGCGCGGGCCCCCATCGATCGGTAGATCAGCAGGGCGACTATGGCACCGATGATCGAGCCGATGATCCCGGCCGCTTCCAAATCGAGCTGTCCTTCAACGAACAGGTTGCCGAGGAAGCCGCCGATCAACGATCCGATCAGACCAAGGACCAACGTCCCCCCAACTCCCATGGAGTCGGTTCCGGGCACCAGTGCACGGGCGATGAAACCCGCTAGCAGCCCGATGATGAGCCATACGATAATTCCCAAGGTTTCCTCCTTGATGGATGGGCCAGCGTCACGTACCCATCGCGTCCGGGGTTCAAACTTGTGCTCAGAGTTCCCAGCCGGCGTCCGCCCGGTAGATGTTGACCCGCTGGGCTCCGGCCAGGCGCATCGCTTCCATGGCTTCGGCCGCTTGATGTTCGGAGACCGCCACTGTTACCAATACACCCCCCTGATCAACGCCTTCCCGATAGCGGCTGCCGGTCTCGTCAGAGTCGCCGAACACTGCGCCCACCACTCCCCCCAACGCGGCTCCACCGGCGGCGGCGGTAGCGGTGGCAGCGAGGGTGCCCGCCAGGGTGCCGGCAGCCAGGAAAGGACCGATACCGGGAACGAGGAGAACACCGGCCGAGGCGAGCAGTCCCGCTCCGGCTCCGACCGCGGCTCCTCCCACAGCACCTCCCGCCGCCCCTTTGGCGGCTTCCTCCACCGCCGAGGTGGACTCGTCCCACACCTCTTCCTCCCGGTCGAGGAAGCCAATCTCGGTGTCGCCGTATCCCAGGCGATAGAGCTCATCGATGGCGTTCTCCGCCTCCCGGCGCGAAGCGAAAAGGCCGATCACTTCCTGCATCGTCTCTCTCCTTTTGTGGGTCGGGCGTTCCTACCCGCTGCGGGGGAGTAATAAACAGGTGTGCCCGGCAGCCACTGGAAGGCATGGAGGCCGGGGCGGAGAGACCCGGCGGTCAACTAGCGCGGTCAAACGAGTAGGTTTGGAGCTGGCTCCGCTCGGGTACTAGCGAGTCGATTGTCTGGGGACCGAAAAGGAGACGAAGTGACTCGTTCAGTCGCGGCTTTGGTGACTACGTATGCGCCCACGCGCTGCGGAATCGCCCGTTATTCGGCTGCTCTGGCCGACAGCCTTTTACTGTGGGGCCGAGAGACTGACATCTTTCGTATCGTCCAGTCCGGAGAGGCCGCCTCCCAGGATCTTCGAGTGGTCATGGAATTCAATCCGGCTTCAGCGGTAAGCATCGAGGCAGCGCAGCGGGCTCTCTCCCGGTATCCGGTGGTCATGGTGCAGCACGAATTCGGCATCTTTGGCCCCGACGATGGCCGCGCCGTGATCGATCTGCTGGAGGGAGTGAAAGTCCCGGTAATGGTGGTGCTTCACACCGTCCCTCTCCGACCTTCCGATTCCCAGCGGAAGATTCTGCATTCCCTGGCCGAAAGCGCCAGCGTGCTGGTGGTGCCATCCCATGCCGCCCGGGTCGGTTTGGAAGACGTCTACGGAATCACGGCCGACCAGGCAGTGGTCCTTCCCCACGGCTCCACCTGGGAACCAGCGGAGCAATCGTCGGGTGACCGCCATCGGCTGATCACCTGGGGACTACTAGGGCCAGGCAAAGGCATCGAGCGGGCGATTGCCGCGGTAGGTGAACTCCACGATCTGCGGCCGCCGATCTCATATCGGATCGTGGGTCAGACCCACCCCAACGTGTTGAAGCGTCAGGGATTCGCCTACCGCAGCCAGTTGGAGGGGTTGGTGCGCCGTCAAGGACTGGAACATCGCATACTTCTCGACGACGGATACAAGCCAGAGACGGACTTGCAAAAGATCGTGGCCGCCGCCGACCTGGTGGTGATCCCCTATGACAATAACGAACAGGCCTGCTCGGGGGTGCTGACCGACGCTCTCGCCGCCGGGCGGCCGGTGGTGGCGACCGCCTTTCCCCACGCCGTCGAGCTACTGGGGAGCGGAGCCGGCCTCCTGGTCTCTCACGACGATCCCGCGGAGATGGGGAAGGCGATTAGAACCCTGCTCAGTGATGACATCGCCTATCGCCGGGCTGTGACCCAAGCCCGATATCAGGCTCGGCGTCTCGCCTGGCCAGAGGTTGCACGGCGCTTCGAAGAGTTGCTCGGCCGGCTTTCCGCCTCCCTGGCCGTGGGCTGATCCATCAGAAGGGCCACCTCCCTAGGACCCCCTCCGCCCCTCCGGGGCACCTCCCCCAACGCTCACTCCGTTCGCTGGGGGAGGAAGTCACGTCTTCCGTCTATACAAGGTGATTGCGGTCCTGGCTCTGCACCTCGCCGCCTCTCTTGACGAACGAGATCCTGCCGTCCGGCTCCAGCACCGCTGCCTCCACCTCGCTTAGATCCGCTAATCCCTGCAGCCTGGCTTCCATCTTCAACTCGTCCACGGTGTAGCGGTGGCGGCGTAGGTGCACTTCGTCGATCTTGCCGTCGCGGATGATGACCACAGCATCACCTTCGAGGAATCGACGCCAGCGGGGGAAACGGAATGACACATAGGAGAGGAGCAAAGCCAGGAGGGCCATGGTGGCGGCGGCCGACAGCCCTCCGATCAAAGAGCTGTCCTCGCCGGTGATGCCCTGCTGGATCAAGTCTCCGACCACCATCAGCAACACCAGCTCAAAGGCCGAGAGTTGGGCCAGTTCCCGCCGACCCATGGCTCGGAACATCACCCAGATGAAGAAAAAGGCGACACCGGCTCGGAGGATGACGTCCATTAGGGCACCAACCAGGTCGAGGCCTTGAAACTAACCCGGTCCTCTGCTGCCTCAACCTGCACCTCCAAGGGGTGGCGGCCGGGAGAGGTGGAGGGGGCGAATCTAGAGTCGAGCTCTGCCACCAGACGCCCCCCGGCAGCCTCGTAGATGAGCACCGTCAGTGCCCCTTGGCGATGCATTTCCCGGGGCTCAGGGATCCAGGCATTGTGATCCAGGTTGCTGAGGTAGTCGGAGTTGATCATCACCGTTACTTCCGACACCTCGGGGGGCACCACAACCTCGATGGTGAGTGGAGCTGCCAGGCCACGTCGTCCCAGGGTCGACCAAGTGAGTGTCGCCGAGAGATCGCCCGCGCTCTCCACCCTGGTCTTCTCGCCCACCTCCAGTTGGGAGGCGAACAATACGAAGGCCACCAGCAACCCCACCCCGAGTCGCCGGAACCGCGTGCTGGTGACCTGAGCCGACTCAGGGGTTGTGCGGGGGAGGGTGGAAGTAGGGTCCACAGGCGGCCTCAGTCGATGTAGTCGTCCCGCTGCTGTTCCGCCCGGGAGGCCCCGATCTTGGTGGTCACTTCCTTTTGCTCTTCTGGAGGGGGCAACACTGCCGGTACTCCCAGCGAGTCGAGCCACAGCTCCCGTGCCCAGCCCATGGTGTGGAGGAGATGCTCCGCCTCCTGATCGGCCACCTGGTCGTAGGCGTCCTCGATGGCCTTGCGGAGATTGTCCGGGGCGTATTCGACCATCTGGCCGAGGAGCTCCCAATTCTGGTGGTCCTTAGTCTCGGCTTCGACGATGCATTCCGCTGCCACTAGTTGGGCTGCTTCGGGTTCGCCTGCCTGCAGGGCGAGACGCATTGCTTCCACCAGGGCCGTCGCCTTGTGCCGGACGACTTCACGACCGGGCGTCATTTGCTCGATGTTGAGGCCTGCGGCTTCAAACACCTCCTGGAGGATCTGCTGATGAGTTCGGGTCTCATCCAGGTACTTCTGCCACTCCTCTTTCAAGTCGACATTCATGGCGCATTCCAGGGCAGTCAAATAGACCTGTTCTCCCCCCAGCTCGGTCTCGATCGCCTGAAAGAGCAACTCGTCAAGTTGCCTGCGGTTCACAGTGCCTCCTCGCTCGGAAACTAGGGCTTTTGCCTACCCCGAAGTGCCCGTGGGTAAACGGCCCAGGACCGCGTGTCCGCGGACGACCCACCGTGAACTGGCTTTCGTTTGAAGCTGGTGATCATGGGGTAAGACAACCTGAACCAAACAGGAGGTTTGGGTGACGGACATAGGAAGTCAGGTGCAGGCGGGCCGCGCTCGAGAAAGGGCAGCCGCCCGTTTTGGTGGACCGGACCTGGCGGCTTCCCTCGCGGGGTTCTTCGCCGGGTTAGGAGCGCTGGCCTTTGTCGGTGCTCTGGTGGCGGCCGGTGCCAATGAGCTGGAGTACCAGCTCAACCTGATCGATCTCGAAGGGGAGATCTTGGAAGCATCGATGATCGGGGCCGTAGTGGCGCTGCTCGTCGTGTTTTTGACTTTCCTCTTTGGTGGTTGGGTGGCAGGGCGGATGGCTCGTTATGACGGGGCCATGAATGGTCTCGGCACCGGGTTGTGGCTGCTGGTTCTGTCGGCCGTGTTTGCCTTGCTCGGCGCGCTAGTTGGCCCCGAGTACAACGCCTTCGGACCGGCCGGGTTACCGGACTGGTTCTCGGCCATCAGGTCGGACTCCAGGTCGGCCGCCGCCATCTTGTTGATGGTCCTGTTCAGCGCCGCGGCCCTGGGAGGCGGCTACCTCGGTGGCCTGCTGGGCGAGCGTTACAACCGCCGGGTCGACGAGGCTGTAGTGGCGTCGACCGGAGAAAGGAGCTGACATGTATATCGGCTTAGGCACACTCCTGCTGATCATCATCATCATCCTGCTTGTCACCTGAGTCTCACCGGCCACCGGCTCCCGCGGTCACCGCGGGCAGCCGGCCGGTGTCAGAAAGGAGGGCCGCCGCCGTGGAGCGCAGTCCCAAGCAGCGTTTTGCTCGATTGCTCTGGGACCTTGCCGGCTTCGAACGTGCCATGGCGACTCGCCGCTCTTTTCGTGCCAAGGCATACCGGGAAGCGGTCTGGGCTCTCGATGACCTCTCGCCCGGCCTAGTGGAGGGCTCCGATGAGTTGATGGCTGTACCCCGAATCGGCAGGGGGATCGCCGGACTTATTGCCGAGTTCAAAGAAACCGGCCGGCTGCGGAGACTCGAGGACCTCACCCGAACCCTCCCCACCGAGGCGGCAGTGCTCAGTCGGCTTCCTCGCATGACCCCTTCCCGCCTACAAGCCCTGAAACTCGGGAAGATCGAGACCGCTGACGACCTGATCACCGCCATCGACTCGGGACGGTTATTAGAAATTCGGGGACTGGGCGAAGCCACCGGCCGTGCCTGGAGGGACCGGCTCGAGGCGGGCAAGGAGCACGCCGGTATTCCCATCTACCGGGCCCGGGCGTTTGCCGTGCGATTAGCCCAGCATCTAGAACGCCACGTGCCGGGATCGCGTGCGACTCCCGTGGGAGAAGTCCGTCGCTTGGAAGAATGGGTGTCTGAGGTTGCGCTTCTGCTGTGGGGAAACCAGGCGGCGATCGACTTCTTGGCGGCATCGGCCCTGGTACAGGGGCTCCAGGATATGAACGGCGAGTGGCGACTGGACACCTTAGAAGGTCAGGCGGTGGTTCGGCAGACAGCTCCCGCTCGGCTGGGCACTGCCTTAGTTCTGAGCACCGGTCCCCACACCCATCTCGCGGCGCTGGAGCGGGCAGGGGCGGCCCGCGGTTTGAGTGGGTGGTGGCCCGCCGCCACCGAGGAAGAGTTCTACGAGCGACTTTCCAGTCCACCCCTTCCGCCTCCGGCCCGCTCGGAACGGTTTCCCTTGGACGTTCCCGTCATTTACGACCGCGATCTAGCCGGAGACCTCCACCTCCATTCGAACTGGTCACCCGATGGGCGCCAGTCGTTGGCCGAGCTCGCGGCCACCGCCCGTAGTCTCGGCCGCCACTACGTGGCAGTGACCGACCACACCCACGGCCTTCGATTCGGAGGGCTGAGCGGAGAAGGGCTACGCAGGCAGAAAGAAGAACTGGAGCTGGCGAGAGCCGCCAACCTCGAGCTCACCATCTTTCACGGGGCGGAGTTGAACGTGGGGCGGGATGGTGCCATCGATGTCGACGACGACGATTTGGCGATGCTCGACTTCCGACTGGCGGGAATTCATTCCCACTTTGGGCTATCAGCCACTGAACAGACTGAGAGGCTGCTCCGAGTGGTGCAAAATCCACTCATCCATGCCATTTCCCATCTGATGGGCCGGCGGATCGGAGTCCGTCCACCAATCGAAGTAGACCTCGACCCCATCTTCGAGGCCGCCGCTGAAGCCGGAACCGCCCTTGAAGTCAACGGTCACCTCGACCGCCTCGACCTACCCGGTGCCTACGCTGCCCGAGCAGTGCAGAGGGGAGTGAAGCTCTTGGTGAACAGCGACGCCCATCGCCCCACCGAGCACGAGAACACTGCGCACGCCGTTGCCGTCCTCCAGCGGGCCGAGGTTGGGCCGGAGATGGTCCTCAACACCTTACCCCAGGCCCGTTTTTGCCTTTGGCTGGAACGGAAGAGAGTCGATGCTGTGTTAGACGGGCAGCTAGTGAGACAATGAGAAACCATCAAACCTCGAAAGAAGTGCGGCAACGTCGATTTGATCCCGTCCCCGAGTCTGTAACCAGTGCTCGCCACTTCGTCCTGGCGGCCCAGCCGGTTGACGATGACCTTCGCCCCCGGCTTGCCACCGCCACTTCTGAACTGGTCACCAATGCCGTGGTTCACGCCCAAACACCGTTCGTGGTGAAGGTAATACCAGGGGAAGGGCGATTGCGGGTAACGGTGGTGGACGAATCCCCGTCGCCGCCGAAAGCGACTGATCCCCCAGGCGAGTCAAAGCGGGGGAGAGGTCTTCGAATCGTTGCTGCTCTGGTCGATCGCTGGGGCTATGAGGTGGAGGATGGCGGCAAAGCCGTCTGGTTCGAGATCGACTTCTCGCCAACGCCGGGTTGACTACGGCTCTCCTCTGACGGAAATCACATCGTTAGCCACCTCCGCGGCCTGAACTGCAGCAGCCCAGCGGATCTCATCGGGCTCGCCTTGCAGATGGAACGACAGGACTCGCGGCGTCCTGGATCGATCAGCCAGCCCGACGAACAACGTGCCTACCGGCATCCCGTCCTGAGTCTCGGGCCCGGCCACTCCCGTCAGAGAGACAGCCCACTCGGCGTTGAGGAGCCGGCGAGCACCCATAGCCATCTCTCCGGCTGCGGCCCCGGAAACGACGGGACCAGGACCGACCCTTAGCAACCTCCGCTTCACTTGACTGTGGTAGGTGACCAGCGACCCGGTAACAACCGCACCACCTCCTTCCTGGCGTATCAGGAGGTATCCGAGTAAGCCGCCGGTCAAGGACTCGGCTATCCCTACCGTTGTGTCGGCACGGTGGCAGGTCTCGATCAAGGACCGGAAAGGTTGTTCATCTCGATCGGAGAGGGTGAAGCGAGGCATTGATCCCTACTTTCTGGTTATGAAGCCGACCTGAAGGCGTGGGCCCCCTACCCGTCGGATCCTCTTCGTCAAACCACGGCCTCTCGCTGGCGCAGGTCCAGCTCTGGCGTCTAAAGTCTGACGCCGCTAAAAGGTCGAGGAGAGCCGGTTGGAGACAGTAAGCCTTCCGGGGTTGACCGTATCGACTTGGCAGGAGTCATGCTGCGTGTTCGTTGCCTTGGCCGGCGAGGTCGACATGGCTAACAGCCCCCAACTTGGAGCTTGGTTGTCGGACCAAGCCCAAAAGAAACACCTCGTGGTCGACTGCACCGACTTGGCGTTCATCGACTCGAGCGGCCTCAAGGCTTTGCTGGAAGCGAAGGCGGCGTTCCAAGGCCAGGTGGCGTTGTGTGCCGGAGGTAGTCAGCTCGAGCGCCTGCTTGAGATCACCGGCCTGGAGGAGCTGCTTCTGACCTTCGACACCCTTGACGAGGCACGGAGTTATTTCCACGGCATCTGAGACCGTGGGCACGGTCCGGCAGACGAACCATAAGAGGCGGTTCGCTTCGCGGCACTCGAGGTTTGCAGTCGATCGATCCTGGGTAGTGCGACGGGCCAGCCTCAAGAAGGAGTTGCCGTGAAAGATGCCCAGGTTCACGAGTTGTTGTATCAAGCACTCGAAACCGAGTTAGGCGGGGTTCAGGTATATCAAACCGCTATTCGCTGTGCTGTCAACGAAGAGCTGCGCGACGAATGGGAGAAGTACTTGGAGGAGACGGAAAATCACGTTCGGATCGTGAGCCAGGTTTTTGCCGATCTCGGCCTCGACCCAGCCACCGAAACGTCCGGCCGTCAGATCGTCCGGCACAAGGGAGAAGCCCTGGTCCAATCCATGGAGATGGCACTAAAAGCAGGTGATCCGGCCGCGGCCCAACTGGTGGCGGCGGAGGCGGTGGTGGACGCCGAAACCAAAGACCACGCCAACTGGGAGCTCATCGGGAAGATAGCTGAGAAAGGCTCCGGAAAGATGGCGTCGGTCCTTCAAGACGCCTACGAGCAGGTGGAGGAACAGGAAGACCAGCACCTGTACCACACCATGGGCTGGGCGCGGGAGTTGTGGATCGAGTCATTGGGTATGCCCGCAGTTCTGCCCCCACCCGAAGAGCAGAAGATGGTCACCACCGCCATCGGCGCTTCCCGGGCCGAGCAGGCCCGAGAGGAACTGGTAGGTAAGAAGCCCAAGGGTTGATTTAGGTGGGGATTAGCCCCTGAGACCACGAAAAGTTCGCTCCACAGGGTCTTTTTTCAGACGGTAACCTAAAACCGAGGGCCTCTTCAGGGGGCCATCCGGAGAAGGGCCCTGGGTGACTATCGCTTCCTTTAACGTTTTGGGCAAGCCTCGAGGTTGTTGCCTGCTCGTTGGAATCCGAGGCGAACTGGACATGGCCACCGTCCCGGTTTTCGTGGAGGAAGTGGAGCGCTCTTCGAATGGGTTCACCCGCCACATCGTGGTGGACGCGGCGGAGTTGGCGTTCGTGGATTCGTCCGGCCTGGGGGCGTTTGTGGGAGTGGGAAAGGCGATGAGGGACGGCCTGGCTCTTGCTCGGGCATCGGAGACGATCCGCCGGACTGTTGAAATCTCGGGGTTCGGTGAGCTACTGCCGCTGCTGTCCTCGGTTCCGGCGGCGAGGAAATATCTGCACGACCGCCTGAACCTATCGCCTCTAGCCAGCTCGGGGAGTTGATGGGGTTTCGAAGCTCTTTCCTCCCCCAGCGAACGAAGTGAGTGTTGGGGGAGGTGCCGCGGAGGGGCGGAGGGGGTCGTGGGGAGGTGCCACGGAGGGGCGGACTCTTCCTCCCCCAGCGAACGAAGTGAGTGTCGTGGGGAGGTGCCCCGGAGGGGCGGACTCTTCCTCCCCCAGCGAACGAAGTGAGTGTTGGGGGAGGTGCCCCGGAGGGGCGGAGGGGGTCGGGGAGCTCCCTCGGCATTGGCCTAGGGAAATCGATCTTCGCCTGGTCCGGTGGAGGGTTCCCCTGCCTCCTCGGGGTTCATCCCTTCGGCACCCGGTTCGGCCGGGGCCGTGTTCGTTTGGGGCGCAGCTTCGCCTTCTCCTTTGAGCTTCTCCGGGTGCCTCAGGCGAACCAACACCACCAGGACCACCACCAGTATCACGACCAAGGCCACGACCGCACCCAGGCTCCAGTTCACCGACATTTGCTTCTCTCCTTCGAGAAGGCCACGCCCATTTGGGCGTGGCCTTCCATGATTCCCGTCACCAAGCTCCGTTAGGGAGCCGTGGTAGTCGGAGCAGTCGTTTCCGTGCTGGTGGTTTCGGTTGTCGCCGGTACCGTGGTCTCAGTCGGTGCGGAGGTAACCGCCGGAGCTGAAGTTTCAGTCGGCGCCGACGTCTCGGTTGGCGTTCCCGTAGTTCCGGGTGCGGTGCCACCGCCTCCGGCGGCGAAGATCCACACCAGGAGCAGGATCACTACCAACACCACCAGGCCGGCAACTAGTCCCGCTCCACTGGAGCGATCCGCCACCACCACAGTGTCCCGTTCCGGGGACGTGTCGGTTTCCCGTTCGTAAGTGTGCTTTTCGTAGCTCATGAATCTCCCTTCTTCCGACCCACCACCGATGTACCCCGATCGGCGGTAGCCCAAACCACGCTGGGGGTGGGGGGAAACTGGTCGGCCGGCGCGGCAGCTTCAGAGGATGCGCAGGGCCAACAACACCACGTCGTCGCGAATGGTGGGTTCCGCCTCGAGGCGCTTGAGAAGGGAGTCGAGGGCGGCCTCGGCCGTGGAGAATGCCCCGTCCCCCAAACCCAGCTCCACGCTTTCTGGGGGAGCCAGGTTGGCAAGGCTGTATCCGTCGGTGTACATGACCACCAAATCGCCGGGGACCAAATCGTGGGTCTCTTCGGTTACATCGAGTGAGTCAAAGAGTCCGGCCGGAGGCGACGGCTGCCCCAGGAACGTGGACTCGGAGCCGCGTAGCAACAACGGTGGGGGATGGCCGGCCAGGGATACCCGCATGGTCCAGCCGGAGGCTCCAGGTTCGAGGACCGCATAAGCCAGAGTGCACATGCGCTCCGGATCTTCGGTCCTCAGGGCGGCATTGAGGTGGGGTAAGACGGTGGCCGGCTCGGAATCCAGGAGCGCAGTGGCCCGCACTGTGAAGCGCGCCAGGCCGACGGCGGCGGCGGCCTTGATGCCTTTGCCGGCGATGTCTCCCACGAAGAACACCCAGCGATCCCCGACTTCAAGGGCGTCGTAGAAGTCGCCGCCCACATCGCTCAGATGTCCCAGCGGTCGATAACGCGCCGCCAGTTCGATACCCGGAATCTCGGGAAGACGCTGAGCTGCCAGGCCCTGCTGGAGCGTGTTGGCAATTTCATGTTCTCGTTCATAGAGGCGAGCGTTCTCGATGGTGGTGGCGGCGCGGTCGGCGATGCCGAGCAGCAATTCGACATCATCCGGATCGTAAGGGGGGCCGCCTTCGCTTCGGGCGACAGTGATGGTGCCCACCGCATGGTCGCGAACCGCCAGCGGCACACACAACGCCGCGTGCAGGTTGAGACTCTGCACGAGGGCGGCGAAGTCTTCGCCGAACCGTTCCTTGGCTTCCTCGAGTAGGTGGGGCGTCACTCTGTTGACCAATTGGTGCTGGCGGGACTTCGCTACCCGAACCTGGACCCGGTCGGCGTCCAAAGCGATCGACTCTTGCTGGCCCATCTCCACCAGGGCTACGGTGGTCTCGGGATCCATGGAAGCGCTGGCCGCCAAGACCAGGTGATCACCCTCAATGAGGTGGACCAGACACCACTCTCCCAGGGCCGGAACGATGACTTCTGCCAGCGCCGTCAGGCTGGTACGCGAATCGAGCGACGAGCCGAGGGCTTCATAGGCGGTGGTGAGAAGCCGGCGTCTTTCCTCCTCTTCCCGCGCTTCGGTTGTGTCGAGGAAGTAGTTGATGGCCAGGATGACCTCGCCGGCGTTGTTCTTGACTGGACTAGCCCGGACTCGCGACCAGCGGACGTCAGTCGATCCACGTCGCCGATATCCCACCACCTCCTCGACGAAGGGCTCCCCGCTCAGCACCCGCCGGCCGGGAAGAGCAGTGAGCGGCATCGGTTCTCCCGACTCGTCGATGATCTCAAACCGGTTGATCAGGTCCTCGACCGGTGCTGCCAGCATTTCCTCCCCACTGGTATACCCAACCAAGGCGGCGGCGGCGTCGTTGGCGTAGAGCAACCGGCCCGACACTTCTTGCACGGTGACGGCCTCGCTGGCATGTCGGAAGATGACGTCGAGGACCCGCCGGCCTTCAGTGGTCGCCAGCGCAATGAATCTTTCAACGGGCATGGGACCCTGCCCTGTGGTCATGGTCGCCATCGGTGGCGTTCGGTTCTTGGCGGAGGAAAGCCGCGGCTGCCTCCAGGTCCCCAACCAAGTCGAGGTATTGAGTCTGGCGGCTTGCCGAGTCTCGGGCCCTCAGCACCGACGACGGGTGGACCCCGATCATCACTGGATGGTCGCCCCAGCGGTGCAACGAGCGGCGGTCCCGAGTGACTCGTACCCCTGCCCCCAGCAGGGCCTGGCCGGCGGTGCTCCCGAGCGTGACTATCAGTGCCGGGTTGACCAGAGCGACTTCCTGCTTCAGCCAGGGGAGACAAGCGCTCACCTCCCGCCGGTTGGGCTTCTGGTGGAGCCGTTTCCAGCCGGCGCCGGGTTTCCACTTGAAGTGTTTGACAACGTTGGTCAGGTACACGGTCGCCGGATCGATAGTGGCCTCCTCCAGGGCCCGGCGCAAGAGACGGCCCGCCGGTCCCACAAACGGTAGACCCTCTTGGTCTTCCTCATCTCCTGGCTGCTCACCGACCAGCATCAGGGGGGCAGAGGCTGGTCCATCGCCAAAGACGGTCTGGGTAGCGGAGGCGTAGAGTGGACATGCTTGGCATTGCCTGCTGGCGGCAGCTATCTCCGCCAATAGTCGAGCTTTGCTCCTGGGCTTAGCCATACGCGGCTCTTTTCCCGTCCGACGAGCCGGCAATCAAGGAGGCGAGTTGCTCGGCCTGCCTTGGTGCGTAGGCATGGCCGTCGTTGTCGAAATAGACATATACATCGCGGGCGCCCTGTGAGGGCCGATCAGTCTCCCCTGACCATCTCAGCACTTTGGAAGCCCACTCCTCCAGTTGGGTGGTGGGGTAGGCGCTGGCATAGAGCGCTCCCGGTCCATGGAGCCGGACATAATCGAAGTCGGTGGTGTGATGCTCAAAACACGGCCAGCGCGAGGAGTGGGAAACCACTAGCGCCACTCCGCGTGCGGTGAGGAGCTCGAGGAGCGAGTCGAAGTATTTGGGCCGGTGCCGTAGCTCAAGGGCGTGACGGACGGCATGACCGTGAATCGCCGGCTTGGTCGAGGCCTCACCCTTCAGCTGATGATGGGAAGCGCGCCGACCCATTTCGCCCAAGGAGGTAGGGAGGAGAGCCAAGAACTTCTCGATTGCCTCCATCCCCGGATCCCGCTCGGCGGGGAGTTGCCACAGCACTGGGCCCAGCTTGGCTCGCAGCTCGATCGGACCTGAAGCGAAGAAGTTGGCGAGAGGTACATCAACATCTCGAAGGCTCTTCAGATGAGTAATGAAGCGACTGCCCTTGATGGCATACCGGTAGTTGTCGGGAGCCTTGTCGTACCAGCTGCGGTACCACGAAGGTCGTCCCAGGGAGTAGAAGGTTCGGTTGATCTCGACGGTGTTGAACTTCTCGATCACGTAGTCGAGTTGAGAACGAGCGGGGAGGTCGGCGGGATAAAACAATCCCCGCCAGTGTTGGTAAGACCACCCGGAAACACCGATGCGAATCACTTGATCGACCGCCCTCTCTTGGGTGGCTAGGGAAAGAACCGTGGTGGAAGGATGGGAGAGCCCTGTCCGGTCGGAGACAGCCCTCTGCCATCCTTCCCCACGACGAGGCGCGCAGCTCGTCATCAGTGATCATTCCCGAACTAGAACCAGCTCAAACCTGGAGGTTTTGGCGGGCGGGGAATGGGTACGTCCCGTCTAACCGATCTGAGGAGGATTCATGGGCAAGCGGATCCGCTTTCTCACCGGCGCCGCCACTGGCGCCATGATCCAGTATCTATACGACCCCGAAATGGGTCGCTCCCGGCGAGCCCGGGTCGCTGACCAGCTCGGAGCCCGGCTCCGCGATGCCCGGGCCGAGGCGGGGAGACGGCTCCGGTATGAAAAGGGACGCCTGCAAGGGAAGCTTCACGAGCTGACTCCCGACCAAGACCCCGACCGCCCCCGCGACGACCAGCATCTCCTGCAGAGGATCAAGAGCGAGGTAATTGGTCCCGCCCGCTCCGATACCAGCGGGCTGGAGGTGGATGTCAATCAAGGGGTGGTGATCCTCACCGGCCGGGTCAGCGACGCCGCCCGTCCTCGCCTGGTTGAAGAAATCGCCAACCTGGAGGGCGTACGCACGGTCGAAGACCGAACCTTGGTCGGTTGAGCAACGCCTCACCCTGATGTTTAACCCCGGGTCGAACCCGGGTAGGAAGCGTCCACAGGCGACTCTCCGAGCTCCGGACGACCGAACTCCTCCGACCGCCGACACGGGTTCGGAGGGTCGCCACAATAAGACCGGTATGCGCATCGGTGTCCTGGCTCCTGTCACCCATCCTCTGCCCCCACCAGGCTATGGACCCTGGGAGAGGGTGGCTTATGACCTGGCCGAGGGTTTGGTCGAACTGGGACACGACGTCACCGTTTTCGCTCCAGAAGGAAGCCGTACCTCAGCCCGACTCTGGCCGACCTGCCCCGCGCCCCTGGAGGGGAGCCTCCAGGATCCACGGTTGACGGAGGAGTTGCATATCGGCCAAGCCATGCAAGCCGGTAGCGACCTCGACCTTGAAGTCATCCATTCTCATCTCCATGTCCATGCCTTGCCTTTTGCCCCGCTGATCCCGTTTCCCATGGTCAGCACGTTGCATGGAGCTGCCTGGAACCAGGCTCATCATCCGGCTTTGCGCTTTTATCGCCAGCAGTCCTTCGTTTCCATCTCCGACGCCGAACGGCGCTTCCTCCCCGAGCTCAACTATGTGGCAACCGTTTACAACGGGATCGCTTTGGAGGAATTTCCGCTCCAGTCCGTAAAGGAGCCGTACCTAGTCTTCGCGGGGCGGTTGGCTCCGGAGAAAGCGCCCGACTTGGCGATCGCCGTCGCCCGCCAGGCAGGCTTGCCGCTGCAGCTGGTTGGTCAGCTCGAGGAGAAACACCGCGACTATTACGAATCGGAGATCTCTCCCCATCTGAACGGGAAGATCGAGCATCTGGGGGACGTTCCCCGGGAGACTCTCCGAGAGGTGGTGGGCCGGGCCCGGGCCTTGCTGATGCCGCTCCGCTGGGATGAACCTTTCGGATTGGTGGTAGTAGAGGCAATGGCCCTGGGCACCCCGGTGGTGGCCTGGAGGCGGGGGGCGATGCCGGAGTTGATCAACCACGGTGTCGATGGTTTTCTGGTCGATTCGGTGGAGCAGGCAATGGAGGCGGTGGCGAGAGTGGGGGAGCTCGACCCGGTCCAGGTTCGCCATGGCAGCAGTCGCTTTTCGCGTCAGGCTATGGCTGGCGGATACGTGCGGGTCTATCAGGAAGTCCTCGAGAGTCGCCTGAGCCACATTTGAGCGCCAGGGTTTAGGCCTTACCGTCGAGGGGTAGTTGATGCCTAATGGGTGAACGCGGACAAGAACCCCTGGTGCTCGCCAACAAGGTCGTTGCCATCCTTGGTTCGGGCCAGGCGTCGGAAGCGGCCCGTTCCTTGCGACAGGCCGGTGCTCAGGTGGAGGAGATCACCACCCCTGAAGATCTTGTGCTGCCAACCGAAAAGCCAGGACTCAAAGGGGCGGTGGAGAAGGCGGCCGCGGCTTTTGGCGACGAGCTCCGAATCTTCGAAGCCATCGAAGATGCCCTTCAGGCGGGCCGGGAGGTAATCGTCGTCGAGGGCGGTGACGCCGACGCCGCCGAGATCCTCCAGGAGGCAGGTGCAGACACGGTGTGGGACTTCCGCGACTGGACCTTCACCAAAGCTGGGGGACCAGCCCCCGAAGGCCCCGTCGAACACGAAACCAAGTAGCCGATGAAAGTCTCTTATGGCCTCACCCTGTCCAGTGAAGAGCACGACGCTCCCCGCTTGGTGGAGGTGGCCCAGCTGGCCGAAGCAGCTGGCTTCGACTTCGTTGCCATCTCCGATCATTACCACCCTTGGCTATCGGCGCAGGGACACAGCCCCTTCGTCTGGGGAGTGTTGGGGGCAGTAGCGGCTAGCACCGAACGAGTCGAGGTCGGAGTAGGCGTGAGCTGCCCGATCATGCGGATCCATCCCGCGATCTACGCCCAAGCCGTCGCCACTGCCGACGCTCTGCTGGAGGGCCGCCTGGTCTGGGGAGTAGGTACCGGCGAAGCCCTCAACGAGCACATCTTTGGGGATCACTGGCCTCCCCACGAGGAGAGGTTGGAGATGCTGGAAGAAGCCTTGACCGTTATCCGCCGGTTATGGAGTGAAGAGTCAGTCAGCCACCAGGGCCGCTTCTACTGGGTGGAAGATGCTCGGGTCTTCGATCCACCCCGCCAGGATCTGCCCATCATCGTGTCGGCCTTCGGCCCCCGCGCCGCTGCCAAGGCAGCCGAGCTGGGTGACGGGCTCTGGATCACCGGGGCCGCTAGCGAAACCATCGAGCTTTATCGGGAAGCCGGCGGGGAAGGGCCCGTCTATTCGCAACTGACCTTGTCATGGGCAGAGGACCAAGCCGAGGCGATTGCCACCGCCCACGAGTTGTGGAGCTTCTCTTCGCTCCCCGGGCAGCTCAACCAGGACCTCCCCACCATCGCTCACTTCGAACAAGCCGTAGAGTTGGTTACCCCCGAGCAGGTAGCAGTCGACATGCCTTGCGGACCCAATCCCGAACCGATCCTGGAGGCGGCCCAGAAAGCGATTGAGGCCGGGGTCGATCACCTCTATTTCCATCAGGTCGGACCTGATCAGGAGGGCTTCGTCGAGTTTTGGGAGGCGGAACTGGCCAAGCCGCTGGCCGAGATGGAGGCAGCCTGATGCATACCGTCCAGATCAGCTTTGGACACTTGAAAGCTCTGGGAGGGTCCGGGGGTCTTTTTGAACACGCCGAACGCAACCGCCCTCTCCTCCAACATGGCTATTGCCTGGATGACAACGGTCGAGCGCTGGTGGTAATCGCCCGGGCCGCCAGTTGTGGGATCGAGTTTCCGCCCGAACTTCGAGATCGCTGTCTCGACTTCGTCACCAGCGCTCGGCGACGCAATTGGCGGTTCCGGCGGGGCTGGGATGGTTCCTGGAAGTCGATGAAGTCGGACGACGCGGTTGGTCGGGCGCTGTGGGGGCTGGGCGCGGCGACCGCAGAGTGGCCCGAGCCCGGGGGAAAACAACGGGCTCGGGCCACTCTGGGGGAGTCACTTGGTTTCACCAGCCCTTTCTGGCATCCCCCGGCCTACACCCTGTTGGGTTTGCATGCTGCCCATCAGGCTGATCCCGATGGCCCTTGGGAAGCGGCGGCGGCCCGCCTGTCCTCTCTGCTTCCCCGCCCGCAAACGGGGCTGTGGATGTGGCCCGAGCCTCGCCTCCGCTACGACAACGCCCGCCTCCCCGAGGCGATGCTGGCCGCAGGCGAGCTGCTGGACGATTCCCGCCTGATGGCGGAGGGAGTCCGGCTGCTCGAGTGGCTGGTGGAGACGGAGACGGTGGAGGGGCACTTCAGCTTCACCCCCGCGGGGGGAAGAGGTCCCGGGGGTGCCCAGCCCGCCTACGACCAGCAGCCGCTCGAGGCCTGGGCGATGGCCGACGCCTGCCTCCGCGCCGCCGCCATCACCGGTGATCGGAGCTGGTTGTCTGTGGCGGGTACGGCGGTGTCCTGGTTCATGGGCAACAACGACCAAGGGGTGCCGCTTTACGACCCCCACACCGGCGGCTGTTACGACGGCCTCACCTCCAGCGGCGTGAATCTGAACCAAGGGGCCGAATCGACCCTCTCCGCCTTGGGGGCACTGCTCGGCCTCCTCTGTTTTGGCGCGTAAAGGCGACGCGATGGCGTCGCCTTTACGCGCCAAAACGCCTAGGGGACCATTGCCTTGAGGATCTCGCCCACCTCAACCACGCCGATGCCGACCTCCCGGTCGGAGATTCCGTAGGGGAGGACGAGGAGTGATCCATCGAGCAACGCCCCGCAGGAGTAGACCACGTTGGGGACGTAACCGTCCCGGTTCTCCCAGTCCGGTTCGAGCAGCGGTTCTTCCAGCCGGCCGATGACCCG
>DATEDX010000122.1:0-4984 GCA_035281425.1 Acidimicrobiia bacterium | reverse complement strand
GACTTCCGGGCCTCGCTGGGTGCTCTGAGATCGAGCGTGATTTCCGTCTTGTAGGCCGTAGCCAGCCCCCGCCGGTACCCGATGAGGCGCAGCAGCGCAAGGGACATCAACCCGATCGGCATGGCAAAAGACTGCAGCCATGGGCTCGCCGAGGCGATCGCCGTCCTAATGGCACTGCCAAGCAGTTCCACTCTTGCATACAAGCGCTCGAGATGGGAGCCAAGCAACTCGTAGCGATAGGGGAGTGCAACACCATCTAAGCCGGCGGCGATGACGGTCAATGCCACCAGCCAAGGCACCTCATAGGCGGTGGGAAAGAGGAGTGGAAATGGATTCCAGGGAAACGCGGCCCCTGCCCCGAGGAGGTAGGCGAACGTGGCGAACAAGACCAGGAGTTGAAGCCTCCGTGAGGTTCGTCGCGCATAGGAGTAATCACGGACCTTGCCAGCCTCCATCGAGCGGGGACGGAGCCCGTTGCCCACGCCTAGTACCACTACGAAGACAGGGCGGGAGATGACCCGCGCGGCTTCCGCGAAGCCGAGAGCAGCCGGACCGGCCAATCGGCCGATCAGAGCGGCGGTGGCGAAGCCGGCAATCAGAGGGGCCATGCCCGCCACCAACAGGGGACGGCCGGAGGCTTGCATCCGGTGCCAGGGGACTTCAACGGGGTCTCCTCCAGATTGAAGGTGCATCGCCATCAGCCACCCCACCAGCCCAGATAGTGCATAGGCCAAGGCGAGCGCTCCCAGCGGGACCCACGAAGGATCACCCGAAAGTACTTCGTTGATGACCAGGGCAAGGCCCGCAGTCAACAGGCAGGTAAAAGAAACAATCGATGCCCGATATGGATGTCCTGCTAGGTGGAATACCCGCCGCAGGTGCTCTTGGCCGGCAGTTACCAAAGACGCGAGAGCCGCAGTTACAGCCAGCGGCAACGACGATTGTTCGGTCGAGGGAGTGAGCTGGTAAGCCACCATGGCTATGCCAAGCGTCGACAAGAGCGTCGGGACAATCGCTCGCTCAAACGATCGCGGCATCACCCTCAAGCGATCGTTGCCCTGAAGAGCCAGTGACTCGATCTCGCTCGGCACGTACACGAACTGGGCGGGTACGGTGGTTGCCAACCGGTAGGCCGCCATCCAGAAGGCGTAGATGCCCAGGTAGGCGGGAGAAAGACTGCGGACGGCATAGGCGGCCGTTACGAAGTTGGCAAGAGCTGCGCAGGCGGTGTCAATCACTCCACCCGAGACGACGTTCCAGCCGAATCTCGGACGCGCTCGTCTGCCTGCGGTGCTGGCCTTCTCCAGGTCGCCAGGTGCGCCCAAATTGCCTCCCGGACGCCACCATATACAACGCTGTGGCGGTGTGCGCTCTAGCCCGACAGCCACCTTGCCTCTACGACAACGACCACGAAGGCGCAACTTGACCGGCATGGGTGACCGCATCGGTGTGGGCCAGTCGCCGGCGCTCCACTAGACAGCGCTCGCCACGGGTACGGTTGCTGTATGGACTTCTACTTGATGACGGAACCACAGCTCGGCGGGAGCTACCAGGACCTCGCTTGGGCAGCTCACGCTGCAGAAGATGCTGGCTTATCTGGATTTGCCCGCTCCGATCATTACTACTGGACAGGTGGCGATGCTCGGCCAACCACTGATGCATTTACCTCGCTTGGTGGACTGGCCAAGGAAACGTCCCGCATACGCCTCTCCGTCCTCGTCTCCCCTATCACGTTTCGCCATCCGGCGGTGATCGCCAAGAGTGCGGCCACGATGGACGAGATGAGCAACGGACGCTTCGACCTGGGTGTCGGCACCGGCTGGATGGAGTCCGAACACGAAGCTTACGGCCTGCCGTTTCCTTCCATGAAAGAACGGTTTGCGCGCTTGGAAGAGGCCCTTGCTTATCTTCGTGCCGCTTTCGCCGGCCGGCCTTTCGAAGGAACGTTCTACCGCCTCACCGCTGACTCCTTGCCTCGCCCGGCGGGCCTCCGAATAATCGTGGGTGGGTCTGGCCCCGAGCGCACACCTGCGCTGGCCGGACGTCACGCCGATGAATACAACCAATTCGCCATCCACCCGTCTCTCCTCGCCCCCAAAATCGAGCGGATGCGGGCCGCAGCCTCGCAGGCAGGACGCTCTCCCGACCAGATCTTGGTTTCTCTTATGGGTCCGGCCGTCATCGCCAAAGGGGATGTCCAATTCCAGGCACTGATGGCCCAGGCAGCGAACTTCCGTCACATCAGCGTCGAAGAGTTGACCGACCGCTGGGCGAAGAACGGAGTCCCTATGGGTTCCCCGGGTCGTGCGCTCGAGGCATTAGCGGCCATGTCCGAAGCCGGAGTCGACCGGTATTACCTCCAGTGGCTCGACCTCACCGACCGCCGAGGCATCGAGGCGGTTGTGTCGGCGGTGGCGCGCCTTCAGCCGTAGCCGTCACCCAGACTGAGCGAACGCCAAAATCTCCTCCTTTTCTACCGCGCGCAACCCACTAGATTCTGGCCCGGGAGCTGGAGACCAAAGGGCACAGGGTGGGCGAGCTTTTTTCGCATGGGACAAGATATGTCGGCGAGCCGCGGACGTCGTCGGTAGCAGCTAGTCGGCTTGGTAGGCACCGACTGTGATCTTCAACTCGCTCGAGTACGCGATCTTCCTGCCCCTAGTGCTGCTGCTCTACTGGCGATTCAGGCACAAGCAGCAGAACCTGCTCCTCCTGGCGGCCTCCTACCTCTTCTACGGCTGGTGGGACTACCGGTTCCTCGCCCTCCTCGCCTTTACCACTGTGGTCGATTACTGGGTCGGCCTCCAACTCGGGCGAATGGAGGAGGAGCGTGCCCGCAAGCGTCTCCTGATCGTCAGCATCGCTGTAAACCTCGGAGTGCTCGGCTTCTTTAAGTACTTCAACTTCTTCGTCGACTCGGCGGCCTCCCTGCTGCAACAGGTCGGGCTCAACGCCAACATGCCCACGCTTCGCATCATCCTCCCGGTCGGTATCTCCTTCTACACGTTCCAATCGATGTCCTATACGTTCGACGTCTACCGACGACGCATCCCTCCCTCGGAGAGCCTGCTGGATTTTGCGCTCTACGTCGCCTACTTCCCGCAACTGGTGGCGGGACCAATCGAACGAGCGCAAGCCCTACTTCCTCAAATCACGAGCAATCGCACCCGTCCCTCTCCCGAGCAAGTTTCCTCGGGGCTGGTCTTGATTCTGCTGGGGCTCTTCAAAAAGGTTGCCATCGCCGATGTGATGGCTCCGATCGTGGAGGCTTCCTTCTCCTCACCAGATACGCAGCCGGCTTTGGCGCTGATGACGGGGATCTATGCATTCTCGCTCCAGATCTACGGCGACTTCTCCGGCTACTCGGACATCGCCCGGGGATCGTCGCGGTTGATGGGCATTGAGTTGATGGAGAACTTCAATCAGCCCTACCTCTCCCGCAACATCACCGCTTTCTGGCGGACCTGGCACATATCACTCTCCACCTGGCTGCACGACTATCTCTATATCCCGCTCGGCGGGAACCGCAAGGGAAAGCTCAACACCTACCGCAACCTGATGGTGGTCATGCTGCTAGGTGGCCTCTGGCATGGCGCTGCCTGGACCTTTGTGATCTGGGGAGGACTCCACGGCCTCTACCTGGCGGTCCATCGCGCATTTGGCGGCTATGTCCCCAGGGGCTATCAGGGCCGCTTTGTGGTCCGGCGGGACTTGATCCCGGCGCTATTCACCTTTCATTTAGTCACCTTCGCCTGGATCTTCTTCCGGGCCGGGAGCCTGACCGGAGCCGCGTCCTATGTGCAAAACCTATTCGACCTCAGGCTGGGGCTTCCAGATCCAAACCACGCCATTCTGCTCGGACTGGCAGCCGTGGCGGTCCTCACCCTTGATCTCATTCAGCGCAATGCCGGCCAGCACGAGGTCATGGTCAGCTGGCGACCGAGCTGGCAGGGCTTGGCCTACGCAACCTTCATAGTTGCCATCGTCATCTTTAGTGGAGGCCCAATCACACCCTTCATCTACTTCCAGTTTTAGGCATGGATCAAGAGAACACCCCCCTAGTACCAACGAGTCCTCAGCGATGGCGCCGTATCGCCGCCATCACGGCGGTCGCTCTGGTTATGGCGGAGCTGGGGGCTTGGGCACTCGAGCCCCTGCTTCCCTCCCCCAACCCATGGCCCACCGACCAGACCGCGGTCAAGGCAGACCAGATCATGGGCCTAGAGGCCGCGGGATCTTCGGTCGATGCTGTCTTTCTGGGTTCGTCGGTCGTAGTCGAGGGAATAGACCCCCTGGCCTTCAACGGCACCGCCGAAGAGTTAACCGGATATAACGCTGCGTTGGATGGGGCATCAATGAAGGCGGCGGCGTTGTGGGCTGAAGAGTTCGTACTTCCCAGCCTCGATCCCCGCGTGGTCGTTGTGGGCATTACCACCCGCGATCTAAATGATGGCGGCACCTCACAAGAGGAGTTCTTCAGGAGTCTGGCGGCATCACGAGGGTTGCGGGATATTCGGCTCCAGACCGGACTCTGGAAATGGGTAAACGAAGCCTCACAAACGTCTGCTCTGCTCCGACTCCGACCCGTTCTTCGTCAACCGGGGACCATCCTGCGGCACCTGATGGGTCAAAGCGGCCCTTCCGAGCCACCACCTGGCCCTTATGGCTCTGAGCCTATCGATGACAGTGCTTTCACTTACAACGACTCTGAGTCATGGCATCGATTGTGGAGGACCCGTCATTTCGATCACTTCGCCATCGGCGGGGAAGAGTTGTCGGCGTTGGAGGGCTTGATTGGTTCGGCCCTGGCTCAGGGCCGCGAGGTGGTACTGGTGGAGATGCCGGTACACAACGATTACGTCAAAGCACAGCCGGGTGGCGAGGCTGCCCTGGCAGAACTGCACGAAGTCCTGACGAGCTTGGCTCAGCCGGAGGGAGTCCACCTTATCTCTCCCCTGGGGGCGTACGGTCCGGAGGACTTTCG
>DATEDX010000121.1:0-3846 GCA_035281425.1 Acidimicrobiia bacterium | reverse complement strand
ATCGTGTTCGGCAAGCACCTTCAATAGTCCAGGCAGATCACACGCCACGCCGGCGTAGTGGACAGGAACCACGGCGCGGACTGAAGAGTCGAGGAGTTGAGTCACCGACTCGGGGTCGATCCCGAGAGTGATCGGTTCTATGTCGGCGAAACGAATCCGCGCTCCGCCTCGAGTGAAGGCAGTAGCGACGCTGGCAAAGGTAAAAGAAGGAAGAATCACGGTATCCCCTGGGCCAACGTCGAGCAGCAAGGCAGCGAGTTCAAGCGCATCGGTTCCAGAGGTGGTCAACACGACATCCGCCGGACCGAGAGCGGCCGCTAGTTCCCTCACTGCCCTTTGAGTGAACGTTCCACCTCCACCCAGTTTTCCTGAAGTCAATGCTTCGCTGACCAGATCCAACTCGACGCCCGTGATATCGGGTCGGCTCTGCTCGATCCAATCCAGGCCTGCACTGGTCATAGTTTCGGATGGCACCACGGAAGTAAATCGGAACGTCGAGGCGACCTCCAAATAGGCGATTCGCGCCCGAGCCGTAGCCAGAAATGGTGGCTGGTAGGGTCGCCGCTGGTGACCTCGATAGAGACGTCTCGCTTCTTGACCCTCGGCGACCTGCAAGTGTCCGGCCGAACCGCACTGGTCCGGGGCGACTTAAACGTGCCAATGGAGGCCGGCGTAGTCACCGATGACTTTCGCATCGAGGCGGCTCTGGCGACTATCAACATGCTGAGAGAGGGCGGTGCCAAGGTGGTGATTTGCTCTCATCTTGGTCGACCAAAGGGTCGAGACCCCGACTTCTCGATGACCCCAGTCAGCTCGCGACTAGGAGCGCTGGGAGGTTTTCCAGTGCGGCAGGCGCCCGACGTCGTTGGGCCAGGAGTGGAGAAGATGGTGGGGGAAATGCTGCCGCGGGAGGTACTGGTGTTGGAGAACACCCGTTTCGAGCCCGGGGAGACAAAAAACGATCCCCAGCTCGCTTTCGAGCTGTCGAAACTGGCAGAAGTGTTTATTCAAGATGCGTTCGGCTCGGTGCATCGCGCCCATGCTTCGACGGTGGGGGTCGCCCAGCGTGTGCGGTCGGCGGCGGGGCCTCTGCTCGTCCGAGAGATCCAGGCTCTGGAGAGGTTCGTGGGTAATCCCGATCGACCGTACGTAGTGGTGCTAGGCGGAGCCAAGGTTTCGGACAAGTTGGGGGTGATCAAAAACCTCTTGCCCAAGGTCGACTCGATGCTGATTGGGGGTGGGATGTGCTTCACCTTGATGAGGGCGCAAGGCCTCGAGGTCGGCGACTCACTCGTTGAGGACGCTTTTATCGACGAGGTCAAAGAGCTTTTCGAGGGTCCGGATGGGGCCAAGATCGTGCTGCCTTCGGATCTGGTGGTGGCCGACCGGTTCGAGGCTGATGCCGGTTCGAAGGTGGTGACGTCGGATGCGATTCCTCCCGGCTGGCTAGGACTCGACATCGGCCCCGAGACCCGAAAACTCTTCTCCCAGATCGTGACTGGGGCCTCCTCGGTCTTCTGGAACGGGCCGATGGGAGTTTTCGAATGGGAGCTATTCCGTTCCGGTACGGCCGCGGTCGCAGCGGCCCTCGCCGAATGCCAGGGGTTCACGGCCGTGGGCGGTGGTGACTCCGTCGCCGCTCTCGGCCTGCTCGGGGTGGAGGATCAGATATCTCATGTGTCCACTGGCGGAGGAGCGGGGCTCGAATTTTTGGAGGGAAAGGAGCTACCCGGGATCGCCGTGCTGGCAAGGTGGGCGGATGGCTGAGGGGCGGAAGAACCTGATGGTGGGGAATTGGAAGATGCATGCCACCCATCTCGAGGCGATTCAGATGGTGCAGAAGCTCTCCTATCGACTGGAGTCGAAGGCTTACGACCGGGTCGAGGTGGTGGTGTGTCCGCCGTTCACCGCCTTGCGGTCTGTACAAACGGTGATCGAGGCAGACCACTTATCGATCCAGCTCGGAGCCCAGAACGTGCACTGGGAAGAAAGCGGCGCTTTCACCGGCGAGATCAGCCCTCCGATGTTGGCCCGGCTGGGGGTGGGATTTGTCATCTGCGGTCACTCCGAGCGTCGGCAGTTCTTCGGCGAGACCGACGAGACGGTCAACAAGCGGACCAAAGCCATCCTCGGGAGCGGAATGACCCCGATCGTCTGCGTCGGGGAAACCCTCGATCAACGTGAAGCCGATCAGACACAAGAGGTGGTCACTGAGCAATTGCGACGAGGACTTCAGGGAATGAGCGGAGAGCAGCTGGGGTCGCTCGTGATTGCTTACGAACCGGTGTGGGCGATCGGGACCGGCCGCAATGCCACCCCCGACGATGCCGGGGCGGTGTGCGAGTTGGTTCGCCAGCAGCTCGCCGACAAAGCTGGCATCGAAGTGGCTGATGGAGTGCGGATCCTCTACGGAGGTTCGGTGAATGCTGGCAATATCAAGGCACTGATGGCCAAACGCCACATTGATGGTGCGCTAGTGGGAGGTGCATCACTCGATCCGGATAGCTTCGCGGCTGTCTGCCGCTACTGGTTGTAAGCCGCCGGCCGGGTTTGCCAGCGAAAACAGGCGACCCTCGAGTTGAGGAGATGCCGGCTTTCGCCGGTTGATTTCGTACCTTCTCCACAAGCTAAGCACGGGCGCCTCCACGAAGTAGTAGGAGATGGCCGCGGCTGCAATCGGCGTTAGGACCATCGGCAGAGTGACCGGCATCGGCCAACGCTCCCAGGGCATCGAGATCAGGACGAAGTGCCACAGATAGAGCCCGTAGGAAATCCTGCCGAACCACCTGAGCAACGGAAACTCCAGCCAGGTACTCGGAGTTGTGATGAGGGCCCAAACCGCCACGGCTGCGAGGGCGGCGACTGGGATTGTTAGATAGAGGAGCCTCCGATCGGCGAAATCCCAGGGGATGGTCGACGCGAGGATGACCGACCCCACCGAAATCGTCGAGATGCTCGGCCCCATCTCTCGCGGAGGCCGTTCGAGATAGGTGATCGCCAATGCACATCCCAAAAGCAACGCAAAGGCATTGGTATCGGTCGAGAAGAACACTCGCACGTTTCCACCACCGACGAGGAGAAGAGCGAGTCGCCAGCCCGCGAAGCCGATGGCTAGCGTCCAAGCGCTGATGAGCCGCCACCGAGGTTTGATCGCCACCAAGATGAGCGGCCAGAGGATGTAGAAGTGCTCCTCGATCGCAAGTGACCACGTGTGTGACATGTGAACCAGGTCAGCCCCTGCAACCGCTGCGAGATTGGCGACGTAGGCCAGCACCGGCCAGGTTCTCTCCCACCACTTTTCAGGCTCTCCTAGGACTGTGATTTGGAGAATGAGATGGCCCAGAACGACGAGAAGGAGCGCCGGAAGCAGCCGCGCCGCCCGGCGTCCGTAGAACCAGCGAAGTTCGACCCGTTCCTTTGTCCGGAGTTCGTCGAGGAGGATGTTGGTGATGAGAAAACCCGACAGAACGAAAAACACCGTCACCCCATAGGAGCCCGCCCGGAAGACATCAAGCGGGAGGTGAAAGGCGAAAACGAGGAGGATGGCGACGCCGCGCAACCCATCCAGACCTGGCCAGCGCGCCCTCGACCCAGGTGAGGGTTCGGCGATTGGCGAAATTTGGGGGGCGATGGAGTTCTCCATGAGGTTTCTCTGATAATCATCGATCCCTCCGGGCTCCCGCTCAATGGGCTGCCACTCCTAAATTCAGGGCCAGATGAGGCTCGTTCTGCTCCGACACGGAGAATCAACCTGGAATCTCGAGAATCGTTTCACGGGCTGGACCGATGTCGATCTCACCCCCAGGGGAGAAGAGGAGGCTCGGGAGGCGGGCCGGTTGATGGCTG
>DATEDX010000120.1:0-10083 GCA_035281425.1 Acidimicrobiia bacterium | reverse complement strand
GGGGCCGACAAAACCCTCCCACCACCCGGTCTGGTTCTCGGTCGCCCACCGGTCGACCTCGGGAACCGCCGGGGTGTAGCCCGCCACGTGCTGGCTCCCGGTGAGAGCGTGAAAGACCAGAACCACGTTGTCGGCCCGGTCATTGATCTCACCGTGCAGTTCGTACGCCAGCCGGACCTCGGGCAGGATGTCCCCGCTTCGCAACCGGAAAGGCAGCTGCGAGGCAGGCAAGTCGAAAAACTGGGTCTCGACTGTTTCGAAGTTCACGCTCGTCCTCCGACTCCTCGGTGATCTCGACCCGGCTCCCGAGTGGCTCTGGTGACGGTCGGCACCCGGAAGCCCGTCACCAGAACCAGTTTGTTCGTCCGTCAGGCCAACTCAACCGCCACGGGGACGGGGCGGCTGATGGTATGTCCCACCGGAGATGTTGCCACGACCTGCTGGTGGAGGGCTTCGATCACCTCGGGTTCGGCGTCGGCCTCGAGATGGACTTTGGCTCGGATCGACGAGAACCCGGCGTTGCCGTCGGCCAACCCGAGGAATGTATGGAGATCGAGGTCTCCTTCCAGTTCTATTCGGAGGTCTTTGATCTCGATTCCCTGGGCGCAGGCGTTAGCTGCATAGCCGATGGCGAGGCAGGACCCGTAGGCTCCAAGGACCTGCTCCACTGGGTTGGGAGCAGTGTTGCTACCGCCCAGGGCGGGAGGCTCGTCATATGCCACGCAGGCGAAGTCGCGGCTACGGGCTTCGGTGCGAAAGCCCCGTTTCCAGTTGACTTCGGCGGTCCAACGGGTCTTGGCCTTTTCCGGATCGTTTTGGATCAACTCGACCAAGCCCGCCACGGCACCGAAGTCGACGTCATTCGGTTTGATGGTTGTCGTCATTGTCTCCTCGCGGGTGTAGGGGTGGGTGAATCCACCGCGGGCAAAGGGAACCTCGCTCTCGGGTGGGGGCGGTGGCTAGGTGCGTCGAACGCTCTGGCGTGCCACCCGAGAGCACCAACAGCTGCGGCACCCTGGTCTGCGTGGGTTGCGTCGATCATTCATTGCGGTCAACCTCCTCGTTCGTTCCTCTCGACGCGCTCGTTGAGCGCCCGAGCGGGAGGTCCCGCCAAAGGCAACTCATCGATCAGGCATTGGCACCGAACACATCGGTTGCCGCGGCTTCACAGGGCCTGTCCCTCCACCGCTCTGGATGAGCGCTGTCAAGTGGAAGGAAGTTTGCCGCGTTTGCTCCCCCAAAGTCAAGATCAGGGTGCCCTGTGCGGATCCTTCCGCGGTTTCGGGGAAAGCTCCGGGGCTCCTGACAGATCCATGTGTGATCACCGGGGAAAAGCAGGTAGCCAACCGCCTTTGGTGTGCCAGCCCTGTTCGGTCAGTAGGCCGGAAGGTTGAGGGGGAGGTGCCGGCACATCATCTCTCCCCACCTGAAACACCAACGGATCTCAGGAATCAGAAAAAATCCGCTGTTTGAGGTACAAAGGGGTTGTTCTTGTCCCACCTGGGTTGTATGTTCGTCGTACAGATGTTCGCTACTACCACTGCCCGTTCGATCGACAGTTTGGAACAGGAACTGGCTGGATGGGAGGACACCGTGTCGCAGGTCCGGTTCCATCAGGTGGAGCTGTTGCGGCAACTGGATGTGGCTCAGGTAGCAGCAGCTGATGGCTGTCGGACCATGATCGACTGGGTGGCTTCCCGCCTCGATGTGTCCCGGCCGATCGCTAAAGACCTGTTGGTGGTGGCCCGAGCCCAAAACTCTCAGATCGACCAGATGTTGCAGAGTGGGGTGATCGGGTTGGAACGAGCGGTAGCCCTGATCCGGCTCTACAACACCGGGGCTGGAGAAGAGTTGATGGCAGACGCCCTAGGTTTGGATTTAGGGGGTTTGTGGAGACTGGTAGCTAGTCGGGAACGACTCAGCGCTGAAGATGAGGTGAAGGGGTTTTCTGACCGGTTTCTGGTCATGCAGCCCTCTTTGGATGAGTCGTGGTGGAAACTGTGGGGTGGCCTCCCCGGACCCGACGGCCAAGTCGTCGAAAAAGCCCTCCTGGCCCGTGCTGATGAGTTTCCGCGTTTGGAGGGGGAGGACCGGTCGCAGCGGATGGCCGACGCTTTGACCAGCCTGGCCTTGGACTCTTTGACCGGTGGCTCAGAGGAGGCGTCGGGGCGGGAAGTGGTAGTGGCAGAAGTGTTGGTCGACGCCCAACTCGCCGCCGCCACCTCGGGGGAAGCGGGAGTGGTCCTTTCCTCGGGACCCAAAGTAGGTGCCAATGTGCTGTCAGAGATCCTCTGCACTGGCCAGATCCGAGTCATTGTGGCTGACCAGGCGGGGAATCGGGTCGACTACTCCGACTTGGGGGAAGCTATTCCCCCCGCCCTCCGCACCCTCATTTGGGCTCGGGATCAGGGAGTGTGCACGGTGGATGGCTGTTCTTCTCGTTACCGGCTGCAACCCCACCACATCGTCCCCCGCAGCCAAGGCGGCTCCCACCATCCATCAAACCTCACCCTCTTATGTTGGTTCCACCATCACGTTGTGATCCACGGACTCGGGTTCCGACTCGACCCCGATAGTCCCCCCCAACGTAGGCGGTTCATCCGCCAACCACACTTGCGTGGCCCCCCAGGCATTTGCTGACAGTTGCTGGCTGATAGCCGACAGCTGATAGGTGACAGCTATTTGTGAGCCGACCCTCCTTCGACCTGCCAAGAAGTCAGCCGCGTCAACGAAGGCCGAACCACTCTCCACGATTGATCTCTGCCTCGAGGATCTCACGATCTTCGGTTTCGCTGACTGATGCTGCTGCGCCCACCGCCTCGTCCAGTCTTGCCCGGGCCTCCTCGAGGTCCCCGGTGGCGGCCAGCGCCCGCGCCAGCGCCTCCAAGGCGAAGGCCAAGTCCCAATCCTCCGTGGCCGCCGGGTTGCCGGTTACCAGTTGATGGCAGCGGCGAGCGTGGTGCAGGGCACGGTCGAACTCCCCGATCCTGAGGGCGGTTCGGGATATCAGATGTTCCCCCCGGGCTTGTTCGGCTACCCCACCTATCTGGCGCCAGTGATAGGCCGAGGCATAAGCCCCGTAGAGGAACGCCTCCTTCTCTTCCGGCGGGCTTTCCGCCGAGGGCGAACCAGCGTCGAGGCCGTCCCAGGTCCGATTGTTGAGGGTGACTCCAAACCAGCGATCCATCGTCGCCTCATCGGCGGGTATCTCAGCCATGGTGCGGACACCTTAGGTAGCCAGCTCTGGGGTTAGCCTGCCGGCCCGATGCCTGCCGACCTCATCATCAGCGGAGGAGAGATCATCACCGGCATCGGGAATTTGATCGAAGCGGTGGCCATCGAAGGGCCCACGATCAGAGCCACCGGTACCCGCAGCGAGCTTCGCCGGCTGGTGGGGCGGCATACCGACCATCTGGACTTGGAGAGTCGGGTCCTCGTTCCCGGCTTCATCGACGCCCACGTCCATCCCCTGACCGGAGGGTTGAAGCTCGGTCGTTGCGCCCTGGAAGATGCCGGCGGGGCGGTGGAAGCCCTCGCCATGGTGGCGCAATACGCCGAACTCCATCCGGATGAAGAGTGGATCTGGGGAGGTGGGTGGAGCCTCGCCTGGTTCCGAGGAGGAACACCCGATGCCGCCTCCCTCGACCGGGTTACCGGGGACCGGCCGGCGTACCTGGAAGTGGCCGACGGCCATGCCGCCTGGGTGAACTCGGCGGCATTACGCCTGGCCGGGATCGACGCCGGCACCCCCGATCCCGCCGACGGCCGCATCGAACGGCATCCCGATGGCTCCCCGCAAGGCACACTTCACGAGGGCGCCATGAGTCTGGTGGAACAGCACCTTCCGCCACCGTCCTCGAGCGAATGGGAAGCTGCTCTGCTGGCAGGGCAGGAGTACCTGCTGTCGTGTGGAATTGTCGGCTGGCAAGACGCCATCGTCGAGCCCCAACATCATCAGGCCTACCTGGCGGTGGCGGGTCGGGGAGCACTGAAAGCCCATGTAGTGGGGGCCCTGTGGTGGGACCGCCACCGGAGCCTGGATCAAATCGAAGAACTGGTCGCCCGCAGAGCGCAGATGGTTCCCGGCTATCGGGCCACCGCCGTCAAGCTGATGCTCGACGGCATCGCCGAGAACTTCACCGCCGCCCTCCTCGACGAGTACCTCGACTCGGCGGGACGACCTTCCGGCAACACGGGTATCGACTTCATCGACCCTCACGATCTCAAGACCCTCGTCACGCACCTCGACCGTCTCGGCTTCCAGTGTCATTTCCACGCCATTGGCAACCGAGCCGTCCGCAACGCCCTCGACGCGGTGGAGGCCGCCCAGGCGAAGAACGGTCGCTCCGATCTCCGTCATCACATCGCCCACCTGCAGTTGGTGGCCAGCGAGGACCGGGTCCGACTGGCGGAACTGGGTGTGGCCGCCAATGCCCAAGCGTTGTGGGCCGCCCACGAACCGCAGATGGATCAACTCACCATTCCCTTCCTGCCCGAGCATCTGCGGGGGGACCAGTATCCGCTCGCCGACATCGTCGCCGCCGGTGCCCGGCTGGGGATGGGATCGGACTGGTCGGTATCGACCGCCGACGTCATGCAGCAGATAGAAGTCGCCACCACCCGGGTCGCGCCCCATGACCGTCGCTCGTCGCCCTACGCGCCTCACCAGGCTCTCACCGTCGAACAAGCCTTGGCCGGATTCACCGCGGGGTCGGCCTGGATCAATGGGTGGGAAGCCACCGCCGGCACCATCGAGGCAGGCAGGCGGGCCGACTTCGCCATCCTCGCGGCCAACCCACTCAGCGAACGGCCCATCGGCGACATCACCGTCGAGGCCACCATCATCGGCGGGGAAGTGGTTTTCCAGCGAGGGTTGGGCGGGTCCTGAAGCTCGCCGGGTTCCCGCTCCGGCAACCGGGAAAAGCCACCATACTGCGGGGAACCTGCGGAGAGGATTGCCTTGACAGCCACTACATCCGACCGGGAAACCGCACCGACCAGGTCATCGAATATTCGCCTGGTCACCGACATTCCGGGACCGCGTAGCCAGGAGATTCTGGCTCGAAGGGAGGTGGCTATTCCCCAGGGCAACGCCAAGCTCACGCCCATTTCCATCGAGTCGGCACACGGTGCCGTGGTCACCGATGTCGACGGCAACCAGTTGATCGACCTGGCCGGTGGGATTGGGGTGCTGGCGGTGGGGCACACTCCCGAGAAGGTGGTGACGGCGCTTCAGCAACAGGCTGAGAAGCTGATTCACATGTGTGCCATCGTCTCCACCTACGAGCCCTTCGTGGCGGTGGCGGAGCGGCTTAACACCCTCGCCCCCGGCGACTTCCCCAAGAAAACGGTGCTGATGAACACCGGAGCGGAGGCGGTGGAGACGGCCGTTCACATCTGCCGCTCCTTTTCCAAACGGCAGGGAATCGTGGTTTTCGAGGGTGCCTTCCACGGCCGTACCAACCTGACTATGGCCATGACTTCGAAGTTCAACCTCTTCAAGAAAGGGTTCGGACCCTTCGCTCCCGAGGTGTACCGCTTCCCCTTCCCCAACGTGTACCGGCGGCCGCAGGGGATGAGCGAAGAGGCCTTTGTCGACTGGCATCTGGGGCTGCTCGATCACGCTTTCATGGCTCAGGTAGATCCCAGCCATGTGGCCGCCATCTTCGTGGAGCCGGTGCAGGGTGAGGGTGGGTTCGTTCCCGCTCCAGCCGCATGGCTGGGCAGGCTCCGTGAACTGGCCGATCAGCACGGCATCCTCCTCGTGGCCGATGAGATCCAATCGGGGATGGGCCGCACCGGAAAACTCTGGGCTATCGACCATTCGGGGGTGGTCCCCGATCTCGTCACCACCGCCAAGTCGCTGGCAGCGGGAATGCCCCTGTCGGCCGTCGTCGGACGAGCCGAGGTCATGGAGGCTCCCCATCCCGGGGGTCTGGGGGGAACTTACTCTGGGAACCCCCTTGCCTGCGTGGCCGCTCTCGCCGCCCTTGATGAGATCACCGATCCCGCCTTCTTGCGGCGCTCGGCTGAGGTCGGCCATCGCCTCCGCCAGCACCTGGACGAAATCCAGGCGAGGCATCCCCGCTTGATCGGTGACGTACGCGGTCTGGGATCGATGCTGGTGATGGAACTGGTCAAGGACCCCGACACCAAGGAGCCTTGGATGGAGGCGACGGCGGCGGTTACTGCTGCCACCGTCAAACGGGGCGTGATCACGATTCGAGCCGGCCTCTTCTCCAACTGTGTCCGCTTCCTGCCCCCGCTGACCATCACCGACGATCAGCTGGACGAGGCGCTCATCGTGGTATCGGAAGCCGTCGACGAAGTCGCCGGCGAGCTGGGGGCGAAATGATGGAATATCGCCAGTACATCGGTGGAGAGTGGACGGGCGCCATCGGCGGGGGCACCTGGGAACTGGTCAATCCGGCCACCGAGGAGACCATCGACCTGATCCCCTTCGGCGACGGCGCCGACGCCAAGGCGGCGGTGGACGCCGCCGCCGGCGCTGCCACGCCCTGGGCGGCGAAGACCGCCTACGAGCGAGCCGCCATCCTTGCCGCCGCCGCCGACCTGATCGAGTCACGGGCGGACCAGTTCGCCCTCGTCACCACCGAAGAGTCGGGGAAGCCGCTGGCCCAGTCCAAGGCGGAATGGCTGTCCTGTCCCAACTATTTCCGCTGGGCGGCGGAGGAGGCCAAGCGGGTGTACGGGCGCTGGATCCCGAGCCGCATTGCCACCCGGCGCATCGATGTCACCTACCGCCCGGTGGGGATCGTCGGTCTCATCACCGCCTGGAACTTCCCGGTCTACAACCAGGCCCGCGCCATCAGTTCGGCGCTGGCCGCCGGCTGCACCGTGGTGTCGCGGCCCAGCGAATACACCCCTCGGTCGGCGATGCTGATCGCGGCCTGCCTTGAAGAAGCGGGGCTTCCCCCCGGGGTCCTCAACATTCTCAACGGGGAAGCCCATCCCATGGGACAGGTCTTCTTGGACGATCCCCGGGTCCGCAAGATCAGTTTCACCGGCTCCACCCGGGTAGGGAAACTGCTGATGGAAGGCGCCTCCCGCACTGTGACCCGTTTAGCCCTGGAAATGGGGGGTAACGCTCCGGTACTCATCTTCCCCGACGCCGGGGAGGTTGATCGCCTGGCTACCGATGGGGTGACCGCCAAGGTGCGCAACGCCGGCCAGGTGTGCGTCGCACCCCAACGCTTCTATGTTCACCGCCAACTGGGTGACGACTTCACCGAAGCGGCGGTGGCTGCGGCTCAGAACCAGGTGGTGGGGGATGGGAGCGATCCGGCCACCACCATTGGTCCCCTGATCAATGCCACGCAGCGGGAACGGGTGGAGCGGATCGTGGCGGAGACGGTCGAACAGGGTGGCGCGGTTCGGGTGGGTGGTGCCCGTCTCGACCGGCCGGGCTACTTCTATCAGCCCACGGTGGTCACCGAAGTCAAGCCGGGAAGCCCGCTTCACGAAGAGGAAGTGTTCGGTCCGGTGCTGCCGATCACCGAGTTCTCCTCGGTAGCGGAGGTGGTGGAGATGGCCAACTCCACCGAATATGGCCTGGCGGCGTATATCCATACCCGCGACATCGCCACCGCCTTGGCCGTCTCCGAACAGCTCGATTACGGCATGGTGGCGATCAACGACTGGTATGTGGCCACCCCCGAGGCTCCTTTTGGGGGGATGAAACAGTCGGGCCTGGGCCGGGAATCGGGAAGCGAGGGGGTCTACGAATACCTCGAGCCCAAGACCAGGTACTTTGGAGGGATCGGGTGAAGGACCGGCCCATCCGCCTGCTCCAGCTGGAGGGAGATCCCGGCCACCGGGGAGCAGTCCATGGCGCCGCCTACCACAACGAGATCCGCCGCTACACGGCCGAACGGGTGCGGCTCTCGGTCAACGGCTCGTGGGCAGGACGTCCGGCAGCTCCGGGAGACGCCCTGGAACTGGCCGAGGCGATGTTGCCAGCCCACCAGATGTACGCCCCCGACCTGTTCGAGGAGATGACTCTCCTCGCCGCGGCGGCAGGAATCAGTCCCGCCGAGGCCACCATCGTCGGCGGATTCACCGACTTCGTCGACACCGTTCGCTCGTTGGGAGCGGTGCCGGCGGTGGAAGAAGACGACTGCACCGCGGTGCTGGTACCTCCCCAAGCAACCGACGACGGCGCCCTGTTCGGCCAGACCTGGGACATGCACGATTCGGCCACCGAACACGTCACCCTGCTCCGGATCGTCCCCGATGATGGTCCGGAAGCCCTCCTCTTCACCACCGTGGGATGTTTAGGGCAGATCGGCCTCAACAGTGCCGGGATCGCGGTGGGGATCAACAACCTGGTGGCGGCCGAAGGCAAACTGGGCGTCACCTGGCCTTTCGTGGTCCGCAAAGCCCTTCAGCAGACTGACATCGATGCCGCCCTCTTGTGTGTGCTAGAGGCCGACCTGGCCGGGGCCCACAACTACCTCCTGATCGACGCCAGCGGCATCGGTTACAACGTCGAGGCGATGCCCGACTACCGGGCGGTGACCGCCCTCGCCACCGAACCGCTGATTCACACCAACCATTGCCTCGACCCGGAGGCCCAAAAACGGGAGGCTGCCCGCCCCGCTGACCTGGTTGCCTCCTCGATTGCTCGGCTCGAGAAGGCGACCGAGTTGATGAAGGCGCGGCCACTGAGTGTGAGTGACCTGATGGCGATGACTCGGGAACCGGAAGCGATTTGCCGCTGGTCCACGCCTCCCTATCACAACGAGTCCTCCGGTGCCGCCATCATGAGCCCCCGCACCGGTGAGTTCTGGGCCTGCTGGGGGGTTCCGGCCGACAACGAATACGAAGAGTTTCGGGTATGAGCAACCATCTCCGCATCGTCAACCTCACCGACGACCTGGCTGCCCAATGCGCTGCCCTGGAAAGGCTGGCGTTCCCCCACGCCGACCCGGCCGATCTCCTCTCCGAGGAGGACATCCGGGTTTACGCCCGCACCTTTCCCCAAGGCTTCTTCGTGGTGCTCGACGATCTCAAGGTGGTGGGGCAAGGAGGAGGGATCTTCCTCGACTTCGACTTCGACCATCCCCAACACACCATTGCCGAGATCACCGGGCCCCACCAGTGCGGAAACCACAACCCCCTCGGCCAGTGGTACTACGGCACCGACATGTTGGTCCACCCCGAATATCGCCGACAGGGGATCGGGCGGATGCTGTATGACGTCCGCAAGGACCTAGTTCGCCGTTACAACAAGCGGGGCATCATCGCCGGCGGCCATATGCCCGGGTATGCCGACCACAAACACGAAATGACGGCCGAGGAGTACGTCAAGAAGGTCAGTGCCGGGGAGTTATACGACCCCACCCTGACCTTTCAGATCGGCAACGGATTCCGCATCGCCGGGGTCCTCAAGAATTACATCCATGACGACACCACCGACAGCAACTCCGCCCTGATCGTCTGGGACAACCCTGACTACCGGGAGGGGTAGGCGGGCCTCGCCAGCGGAACTTACAATCCGCGCCGAGGCCCTCGACTGGGAGGAAAAGGAGAAATGAAGCCGATAGCAAACAACCGACGCCGAGGCCAGCGTGATGCTCTGCTCGCACTGCTGGCATCGAATCGCATCGACCGCCGCCAATTCCTGAAGCGCTTCGGGGCGAGTGGGGTCTTCTTCTTGGGAGGCCCCGCCCTACTCGCCGCCTGTGGCGGCGGAGGGGGTGCCACCACGACGCCGGCCGGCGGGGATGCGGAGTTATTCGTAGACAACTGGATCGAATACATCGACATCGACGACGACGGCAACTTCCCGACTATCGAGAAGTTCACCGAAGCCACCGGCATCCAGGTGACCTATACCGAAGGGGTCAACTCCAACGAGGATTGGTTCGGTAAGTATCAGCCGCAACTGGCCGCCGGGCAGCCGTTGGGCATCGACCTCACGGTGCTAACCGACTACATGGCGGCGCGGATGATCCGCCTCGAATACGTCGAGCAGATCAACCACGACAACGTCCCCAACATGGCCAACCTGGCCCCGGCCCTGCAGAGCCCGGGTTTCGACCCCAGCCGTGACTACACCCT
>DATEDX010000119.1:0-17174 GCA_035281425.1 Acidimicrobiia bacterium | reverse complement strand
GACTTGAGCGGAGTCGTTAGTGGCTACCGGCGGATCATTGATAGCGTTGACAGTTATTGTCACCGTCGCCGTGTTCGAATCTGCCGACCCATCATTTGCCTTGTAGGTGAATGAGTCGGTGCCGTTGAAATTCGCGTTGGGCGTATACGAGAACGAACCATTTGCGCTCAATGTGACAGAACCGTTAGCCGGGTCCCCTACTTTGATCGCCGTCAACGCGTCACCGTCGGCATCGGTGTCGTTGGTGAGAACGTTACCGGTGATGGTCGTGTCTTCGTTGCCACTCGCGGAATCGTGATTGGCTACCGGAGGGTTGTTGCCGGCGTAGCAGAAGTGGACAAGGTTTAGCTTGTTACCGTTGGGAATTCTCAGATCCGTGTCGGAACGGACCGCGCCGCTTCCGCCGTCGTAGTCGTACCAGTTGCTCCCACTTCCTTTGACAATCACGTCGAACACCAGCGCCCCATTCGTGGCGAAGTCAAACGCACGCCGAGTGGTATTGGAGAGTGTGATTTGACTCCCGTCACTCCCCGTATAGGTACCGTCTACAACCGGATCGAGGATCGTTAGCGTGTTTCCGGCGACCGATCCAACGGACGTACAGTCCGAGTTGCCGCTAACGAACGTCGGGTCCTCGGCTGCGGCGATGGCCGGCAGCATCGACAGCAGGAGCACACTGGCTATCGCCAAAATCGACCATGGGTTTCTTCTCATCGCATGCCTCCTCGCGACAGAGCCATATCTGAACGCTGCCACTTCAATCGCTGTGAATCCGGATACAGGTGTGTCCACGGCGAACTGCCCCTGCCCCGGCGCCCTCGTAGTTTCACTTCAGCCTCCCTTTGAAGCTCCAGACTTCATGTCGAAATAAGACAAAGCCCGGGTTGCCCGACCCCTGGCCCCGCTCCTTGACCTCCAACATAATGCACAATAGCGGCCTAGGGCGCCGTCGAAAACGGTTTTTATGCAGGTTCTGAATGAAGCGACCGGGACCTACCCGTCACGTTGCTCCGCCAGCCAGGCTTCTAGTCGAGGCATCGCCGCTTCATATCCCGCCTTCACCACCGGTTGCACGGTCTCGAAGTCGAGCATGCCGATGCCTCGTAGATCAAGATCGAGGTAGAGGTCCGAGTCCTCCACCTTCTGGTCCCGCTGGGCATAAGAACCGGTGATCATCGACCGCAACAGGACCGCGGTGGCACCGGGATACGCCACGGCCTTGCGGCCACGGGCTTTGCTCAACAGAGCCTGCCAGCCCGATACCGATAGGCCGAAGTCGGATTTGGCCCTCGGTCCCAGTGGCGGCGCCAATTCCACTGCCACCACCGTGCCCCCCGGAAGCAAGCGCCGCATCACCCCGGTGGGAACGTTGTCCAGCACTCCGCCATCGACCAGGAGATCCTCCCCGTGGGGTACAGGAGGAATTACCCCGGGAATGGCCAAACTGGCCCGCACCGCCGCCGCCAGTGGGCCCGACCGATGGACCAGCGGCCGGGAGCGAGTGAGGTTGGTGGAGACACAGAAGAAGCCCCGCCATAGGTCCTCGATCTCCATCCCACCGAAGACGGCGTTGAGATTCTTCGTGATTCGCTCACCTTTGACCAGGGAAACCACCGGGATGGTGTAGTCGAGTACCCCCCGAAAGAGCGGCGGCGTCATGGTGGCGATCTCTTGGGGAGAAACGTCCCGAGCGATGATGGCGGCGAAGACGGCGCCGATCGAGGTTCCCCCCACCAGATCGATGGGAATTCCCAATTCGTTCAGGGCCCGATACACGCCGATGTGGGCGAAGCCCCGGGCTCCCCCACCTCCCAGTACTAAGCCGTAGCCGTGCCCGGTGAGGATACGAGCCAATCGCTCCAAATCAGCCACTAAGCCTTCACGGATGTTGATGACCTGATCGGCACCGGTGGAAGTAACCAGGCCAGAGCAACCGGCAGGGCTGAGGGTGCCGGAGCGATGCACCAGCACCAGCACCTTCTCAGCGCTAGTCGTTGCCAGGTCGAACGTCCGCTTGATTCGATCGATCTGACCGACGGAGTGGTGAGCGGGGGCAACCATCACCACTCGGTCTGACTGTCTGACCGCCCGCCTCGCCCAAGGGTCGTCGGGTCGGTCCAATTCCAGCAACAGGAAGGCGTTGGACAGTTCCTGCTCTTGCAGCAGAGTGGCAAGGCGTACTTCGGAGGGGTCTCCGGATGGGGCGTTGGCGGCCCCCGGGCGGTTGATCATTTCGTCGACTCGTTGCGGCCACAGATGTTGGGTGGATCCGAACCGATCCATGACCTCGACGAGCCGCCGGCACAGATCAGAACCGTCAACGCCATCGACCGCTCCGAGGGACAGCACCAATCCCGTAGCCCGCGGCCTGGTGGGACGCAGTGCTCGCCGGACAATGCGTCGGGCCGCCTCGATCATCTGGTGGGGCCGGCGTTCGATGAGCGTGTCGAAAAGCTCCAGCGGCACCCTGACCAGAACCGTGTCCCGCATCGCCGTCACGGTGGCGTGGCGGTATCCGCCGTCCAGAAAACCCAGCTCCCCCACGATCTCACCGCGAGCGATCTCGGCCAGGCGTTCGGCCTGGCCGTCCAAACCTTCTTTGGTCACAAGCAAGCGGCCACTCACGACCACATAAGCGGCATCGGCCGGCGCTCCCTCCCGCAAGACCACCTCGCCGCCCACATACCTTCGCCACTCCACCAGTTCCAGTAGTTCTCGCTGCAGATCCTCGTCGTCGGTGCCGAAGGTGCGGGCGAGGAAACTACGCAACGCCGTCTCCTCCATCCGGCGGAGAGCCTCCTGCGCCAGGCGGGCCGTGAGCGACGGAGCTTGGTCGAGCACCTCTTCGAATATCCGACGGGGAACGGCGAGGGCGGTCACATCGTCGACGGCGTGAAGGGAGGCGTTGCGGCGACCACCGGCGATGATGGCTACCTCACCCACCACACTCCCGGGGGCGGCCAGGGTGGTGATGGTGACCTCTCCACCGGGGATGCGATGCCTTACCTCGAGAGTTCCTTCGAGGAGCACGTAAGCCTGGCCGGCCTTGCTTCCCTGTCGAGCGAGGTTTGTTCCGGCGGCGGCGCTCACCAGCTTGCCCTGCTCAAGCATCCCTCGAAGCAGATCCTCGTCCACATCGGTGAAGGTTTCGGTCCCCGACAACAGCTCGAGGAGATCGGTCCCCGCCATCACCCTTCGACGCTATCACGGTGCCGCTGCTCGCCCAACGTCGAACCTGATCGCGCACGGCCGGCGACTTATGATCTCTCCATGTCCGACCGCTATCAGGGACCGGTTCGAATCCTCGACGAGCTAGGGGTGCTTCTCACCGTCGGGACCGCCGACCTCTCCTACGATCCAGAGCTAGACCACTGGTCGGGCAACCTCGAGGTGGTGGCTGGTTCTGGGGTGGCCGGCAAAGGACTGGTGGTCCAGATCGAAGCCGACGGGCGCCGGGGCCGGGCCCAGCTGAAGCCGGTCGACAACCGCGAGCCTTACGCCCATTCCCAGGTCATCGGGCTTGGACCCAAGCCCTTTTAGCCGACCGAGCCGATCAAGGCCGCCGCGTCCCAAACATCCACGTATCGGATGTAGAGCGGCGCTAGTCCAAAGCGGAGCAGGTCGGGGGGGCGAAAGTCGCCTACCACCCCTCGCCGGGCAAGCTCATCCATGACCTGTCTTGCCGACCCCATCTTCAGGCTGACCTGGCTGCCCCGCTCCTCAGCCCGGCGAGGCGTCACCACCCTCACCCCCGCCAATTGTTGATCGACCAGATCTATGAACAGGGAGGTGAGACCCTCCGACTTGGACCGGACGGCGGCCAGATCGATCCCCTCCCACACCGTCAGCGCCGCCTCGAGGGCGGCCATGGCGACGATGTCGGGGGTCCCTACCCGCAACCGCCCAATCCCCTCGGCGGGGATGAACTGGGGAGAGAAGTCGAAGGGCCGGGCGTGGGCGAACCAGCCCGTGATGGGATTGAGGGCGGTAGTCAGGTGGTTAGGCGAAACATAGAGGTAAGCCGGTGCCCCCGGTCCGCCGTTGAGATACTTGTATCCACACCCGACAGCGAAGTCCACCTGGTGAGCGGCCACATCGACCGGCATCGCCCCGGTGCTATGGGAGAGATCCCACACCGTCAAAGCCCCGACTTCCCTCGCTCGGCGGGACACTCCTGCCAGGTCGTGACGGCGACCGGTGCGGAAGTCCACATGGGTGGCGGCGACCACACCCACCTCGGTGGTGATAGCTCCGGCCAGCTCCTCGGGTTCCACCTTGAGCAGCTCACGGCCCTGCGCTCGAGCGACGCTCTCCAAGATGTAGAGATCAGTGGGGAAGTTGCCGTGATCGGTGAGAATGCGCCCGGGACGTAGGGAGCAGGCCATCGTCACCAATTTGTAGAGGTTGACGGAGGTGGAGTCGGTGCAGATCACAGTGCCGGGTTCCGCCCCCAGTAGGCCCTCCAACCTGGCTCCGATGCGGACGGGCATGCCCAGCCAATCGTCTTCCCACCACCCGGCGATGAGATGGGTGGACCACTGCTCGACCACCTTGGCTACTGCTTCTCCCACCCCCACCGGCATCATCCCCAGTGAGTTGCCGTCGAGGTAGATCACGCCGGGAGGGATCACGAACCGGTCTCGGATCGGGGCCAGCGGGTCGGCGGCGTCGAGCGCCCGGCAATCGTCTCTGGTCACCATGGTCGCCAAACGCTTGGCAGGTTCGTCTCTCGACCTTGCATTAGGGTGCGCCGGGCAGGAGGGATCGAGCTATGGCCGCCGAGTGGGACTTTTCGCACCTGAGAGCGCTCTTCATTAACTGCACCTTGAAGAAGTCACCGGAACTGTCCCACACCCAGGGTTTGATGGACATTTCGATCGCCATCATGAAGGATCAGGGGGTCAACGTCGACTTGATCCGGGCGGTAGATCACAACCTGACACCCGGGGTGTGGCCCGACATGACCGAGCACGGGTGGGACTCCGACGACTGGCCCACCCTCTACCGACGGGTGGAAGCGGCCGACATCCTGGTCATTGGCTCTCCGATCTGGCTGGGGGAGAAGTCGTCGGTCTGCACCAGGGTGATCGAGCGCCTCTACGGCAACTCAAGCCAGCTCAACTCTCAGGGGCAATACGCCTACTACGGGAAGGTGGGAGGCTGCCTTATTACCGGGAATGAAGACGGCATCAAACATTGTTCGATGAACATCCTCTACAGCCTCCAGCACCTCGGCTACGTGATCCCTCCCCAAGCCGACGCCGGGTGGATCGGCGAGGCCGGCCCCGGTCCGTCCTATTTGGATCCTGGGTCGGGTGGGCCGGAGAACGACTTCACCAACCGCAATACAACCTTCATGACCTGGAACCTCATGCACCTGGCAGCCATGATCAAAGCCGTCGGCGGCATACCTGCCCACGGCAATCAGCGTTCCCAGTGGGATGCAGGCTGCCGTTTCGACTTCCCCAACCCCGAACACCGATGAACCCTGTCGATCTAGCGCTTCTGGTCCTGCGGGTGGTGGCGGGTGCAACCTTCATCGCCCACGGGGTGAACCATGGACGCAACCCCGAGGGAACCGCCAGTTGGTTCGCCAAAGTGGGGTTCAAGGCGGCAGCACTGCAGGCGCGGATGTCGATCGGGGTGGAGGTGGGGGCGGGAGCTCTCTTGGTGGTGGGTCTGCTCACCCCGCTGGCGGCGGCGGCCTTGGTCGCCACCATGGTGGTAGCCGGGTTGGCCATCCATCGCTTCAACGGCTTCTTCGTCTTCCGCCCCGGAGAAGGTTGGGAGTACGTCCACGTCCTCGGCTGGGTTGGGTTCGTGATCGCCTGGCTCGGTCCCGGGCGTTATTCGCTCGATCAGGCTGTGGGGCTCACCGTCTCAACTGAAGTCGGCCTGCTGGTGGCCTTGGGTGGGGTGGCCGCCGGGTTGGCCCAGCTCGTGTTGTTCTGGCGCCGCCCGCAACCGAACGAGGCTGACAGCTGACAGCCGACCGCTGAAAGCTAGGCCCGGAGTGCGGTGGTGGTGAAGCTCAGTTCGTCGCCCGCCCTCTCCACGACGATGGTGTCACCTTCGCTGAACTCCCCGGCCAGTAGCTTCATGGCCAGGGGATCGGCCACCATGCGCTGGATTACCCGCTTGAGGGGCCGAGCACCAAACACCGGGTCATAACCCTCGTCGACGAGAAGATCTTTGGCATCGTCGGTCAGCTCGAGAGCGATACGACGCTCGGCCAGTCGCTGCTCGAGCAGGGCGAGTTGGATGTCGACGATTTGACGCAGCTGCCCGCGGTCGAGGCGGGAGAAGACGATGAGGTCGTCGACCCGGTTGAGAAACTCCGGCCGGAAGTGGGCGTGCACCGCTCGCATCACTCGTTCTTCCACCACCTCGTCGGGAAGGTCGGGTTGGATGTGCTCCGAGCCGAGATTGGAGGTCATGATCAAGACCGCGTTGGTGAAGTCCACGGTGCGGCCCTGACCGTCGGTGAGGCGCCCATCGTCGAGGAGTTGCAAAAGCACGTTAAAAACGTCTTGATGTGCCTTCTCCACCTCATCGAGCAGCAGCACTGAGTAGGGGCGGCGCCGAACCGCTTCGGTCAGCTGGCCCCCCTCTTCGTAACCGACGTAGCCCGGAGGAGCGCCAATCAGCCGGCTGACCGAATGTTTCTCCATGTATTCGGACATGTCGATGCGAACCATGGCCCGCTCATCGTCGAAGAGGAACTCGGCCAGCGCCCGGGCCAGCTCGGTCTTCCCCACCCCGGTCGGACCGAGAAAGATGAACGATCCGATGGGCCGGTGGGGGTCGGAGAGCCCGGCCCGGCTGCGGCGAACTGCATCTGCCACCGCCCTCACTGCCTGGTCCTGGCCTACCACCCGCTGGTGGAGGTACTCCTCCAGATGGATGAGTTTCTCCATCTCGCCCTGCAGCAACTTGGCGACTGGGATCCCCGTCCAGCGGGCCACGACTTCGGCCACATCCTGATCGGTGACCTCCTCGGAGAGCATCCTCCCCTCGGCGTGAAGCTTCTCTAGTTCTTCCTGACGTCGGGCCAGGTTGGCTTCCAGCTCCCGCATGGCGCCGTACCGGAGTTCTGCTGCCCGGGCCAGGTCGCCTTCCTTTTCGGCCCGTTCGGCCTGCAGACGGGTTTCTTCGATCCGCTCCTTGATGGAACGAATCGCCCCAATCGCTTCTTTCTCCAGGTTCCAACGCACCGTCAGGGCGTCGATCTGCTCGTCGAGGTCGGCCAGTTCCTTCTCCAAGGTGGAGAGACGTTCGCGGCTGGTGGGGTCGCTCTCCTTCTTCAGGGCCTCCCTTTCAATTTCGAGCTGAATCTTGCGACGGGTGAGCTCGTCGATTTCTTCCGGCATGGAATCGATCTCGATACGAAGCCGGGACGCAGCCTCGTCGATCAAGTCGATGGCTTTGTCGGGCAATTGTCGCCCGGTGATGTATCGATCGGAGAGCACCGCCGCTGCCACCAGGGCGGAGTCGGTGATCCTGACCCCGTGGTGCACCTCGTACCGTTCCTTCAAGCCGCGGAGGATGCCGATGGCGTCGCTGACCGAGGGCTGCTCGACCAAGATGGGTTGAAACCGACGCTCCAGGGCAGCATCTTTCTCGACGTGTTTGCGGTATTCGTCGAGGGTGGTAGCGCCGATCATGCGCAGCTCTCCCCGAGCCAGCATCGGCTTGAGCATGTTGGAGGCATCCATGGCTCCTTCGGCGGCACCCGCCCCGACCACGGTGTGCAGTTCATCGACAAAGGTGATGATCTGACCCTCGGAGGCTGAGATCTCGGCCAGCACGGCTTTGAGCCTCTCTTCGAACTCCCCCCGATATTTGGCCCCGGCCACCATCGCCCCCAGGTCAAGGGCGACGATCCTCTTGCTCTTCAGCGTCTCGGGCACGTCTCCGTCGGCGATGCGCCGGGCCAGCCCTTCGACTATGGCCGTCTTCCCCACCCCGGGCTCGCCGATCAGCACCGGGTTGTTCTTGGTGCGGCGGGAGAGGACTTGGATCACCCGGCGGATCTCGTCGTCCCGACCGATGACGGGATCAAGTTTCCCTTGGCGGGCGATGGCGGTGAGGTCGCGTCCGTATTGCTCCAGGGCCTGGAAGGTGGCTTCGGGATCGGCCGAGGTGATGCGCTGGTTTCCCCGCACTGTTTTCAGACCCTCGAGGATCGCCTCCGAGGTGACACCCAACTCGCGCAGCGCCTTGCCGATGGAGTCGGCGCTTTCGGCCAAGCCGAGAATGAGGTGCTCGACCGAGATGTAATCGTCTTTGAACTCGGCGCGACGTTTGTCGGCGGTTTCCAGAACCCGGGCCAGGTCTTGGGTCATCTGCGGTTCCGCCCCCCCATAAACCTGGGGAAGCTTGCCTAGTTCCACCTCGGCGGCCTGGCGGACGTCATTGGGGGCTACCCCAATCGCCTGCAGCAGGGGAAGCACCAGCCCGTCAGTCTGGGCGACCAGCGCCCGAGCCAGGTGGGCGGGGTGGATCCCGCTGTGATTACGGGCGGTGGCTTGGTCGCGGGCCGCCAGCAGCGCCTGCTGGCTTCGAGTTGTCAGCTTGGAAAGATCCATGGGATTAGTAATCTCCGATGAGGAAAATTGAGTGCCTTATTATCAAGTATGGTAGCTGTTTTGCTTATTCCCGGTGATGAAGTGGCTGATCCAAGAAGAGAGCAGTCCGGTACTTGGGGGATCATTGAGGGAGGCTAAGCCGGCGTCGACCACTTGATCGGGGATGACGGTCCCCCGCCGGGCTTCCATGAGGATGGCGGCGTAGTCCACGGTGAACTCGGGATGACCCTGGACACCCAGCAGGTGGCCTCCCACCGAAAACATGCTGATGGGAACGGCATCCGAACGGCCGAGCAACTTGCCTCCTCTCGGCAAGGACATCACCTGTTGAGCGTTGGAGTGCAGTATGGCGAATCGGGGCGCCGGAGGGGCCATCCAGCGCTCTTGGGCGACCACCTCGATGTGTTTGATTCCGACCGACCACCCGCCGGGAGCGGGATCCACCTCACCTCCCAAGGCATGGGCAATGGCTTGAGCCCCGAAACACACCCCCACCACCTTGCGCCGCTCCTGGTCGAGATGGCGGATGAAGTCGAATAGCTGCCCGATGAAGGGCCGGTCATCGACGACGTTGAGCCGTGACCCACTGATGATGAATGCGGAAAGGTCATCGCCTTCGGCAGGAAACACTCCCTCGGTCAGGTCATAAGGCTTGATCTCGAGTTCGGGAAGGAGCCGGGTGAAGAAGTCGGTGTAGTCGCCTCCGATCCGTTGAAAGCCGGGCCGCACGTGATCACAGAGGAGAAGACCGACCTTCATGTTGCCTGGGTCCGGCTGGCGGTTTCGATGAGGTAGTCCTCTTCGTCGTCGATGTTCTCGTCGAGCCGGGCTCCGGCCAGGATCGGCAGCCAGGCTTCGATCTGTTCGACCAAGGCGACATTGTTGTCTGTGTATGCACTCAGGTAGCGGTCGGCCACCAGTCGGGCACGCCGGATCAGGTCGGGCTCCTCGCCGCGGCGGTGGGCTCGCAACAGCAGGAGAGTACGGGCGACGTCGGCATGAGGGGACCCCAGCGATGCACCGATCCAATCAATGGCCACTGCCTCCCCATCTTGAAGAAGGATGTTGCCGGGGTGGAGGTCACCATGACAGATGGACCGCCCTGAGGGGCGACGATCAAGCTCGGCTAAGAGGCCAGCTCTTACTGTGGCGTCCAGCGGAGCGGCCTCCAAGCTGCGGGCAGTCTTGTCGACCAGCTGGGGAAGGTTTATCTCCCCGCCTACTGGGAGCCGGTGGATGGCCTGGTGGAGTCTGGCCATGATCCGGCCCACCAGGTCAATCGCTTCCTCGGAGCCGTTGAGCGCCACGTCCATCAGCGAGGTGCCCTCGATCCGCTCCATAACGATGGCGGGCCGGCCCTGCCACTCGATCACGTCGACAATCGCCGGGGCGCGCCCTCCGGCTCGGTTGACGGCGTCGGTCACGGAAGCTTCGTGGCGAGCATGGGCGGAGGGGAATTCGGGAAAGAACCATTTGAGGACCAAACCCTCCCCCCAGCTAAGGACCTCAGCCATGCGGCCACGGGCCAGGAATTCGGTCACGTTTCGGCGATGAACACGGTCTTGTATTCGGAGTAATGCTCCAACGCCACCATCCCCTGCTCCCGGCCCAGGCCGCTTTGTTTGACCCCGCCGAAAGGAGCCTCGATGTGGACGCTGGAGGAGGAGTTGATGGAGAGCATCCCGGTTTCCAGGGCTCGGGCGACTCGCAGCGCCCGGCCGATGTCGCGGGTCCAAAGCGACCCGGAGAGGCCGTAGATGGAGTTGTTGGCGAGCTCGATCGCCTGGGCTTCGCCCCGGAAGGGGATGATCCCCACCACCGGACCGAAGATCTCCTCCTGCATCACCCGCATTGACGGCTTGAGGTCGACCAGTACCGCCGGAGTAAGGAAGCTACCGGGAGAGTCGAGCCGCTCCCCGCCCGTCACTCGCCGGGCACCTTCGCTCTCCCCTACCTCTAGGTAGGACTCAACCGTCTGCCGGTGCGCCTGGGAGATGAGGGGTCCCATCTCGGTCTCTTCGGCCTCGGGGTCGCCGAGGCGGATGTTGCTGGCCATGTCGGCGAAGCGGTCCACCACCTCTTGATAGATGCTGTCCTCCACCAGGAGGCGGCTGCGGGCGCAGCAGTCTTGACCGGCGTTGTCGTAAACCGACCACAGCGACGAGGGGAGGGCTGTATCGAGATCGGCGTCGGCGAAGATGAGATTGGCCGACTTTCCTCCCAGTTCGAGCGAGACCTTCTTGATCGACTGGGCGGCGACGGTCATGACGCGCTTACCCACCTCGGTGGAGCCGGTGAAGGAGATCTTGCTGACGCCGGGGTGAGCGAGGAGGGCCTCGCCTGCCTCGCTTCCCCGCCCGGTCACCACCGTGAAGACTCCTTCAGGCAGACCCGCCTCTACGGCCAGGCTGGCCAGGGCCAAGGCGGTAAGAGGGGTGATCTCGGCAGGCTTGGCCACCACCGAGTTGCCCATGGCCAGTGCCGGTGCCACCTTCCATCCGAGGATGACCATGGGGAAGTTCCAGGGGACGATGGCGGCACAGACTCCGATCGGCTCCCGGAAGGTGAGGAGGGTTCCCGCCGCCTGCGAGGGGAGGGTCTGGCCCCCGAACTTGTCCACCGCCCCGGCGTAGTAGTCGAAGGTGGCGGCCACCGCCCTGATCTCTCCCCGGGAAGCGTTGATCGGCTTGCCGGTATTGGCCGTCTCCAGGCGGGCCAGGCGTTCGTGGTCTCGGCGGATCAAATCGGCGATGCGGCGGAGGACGTCGCGCCGCTCCCGCACAGGCGCTCGCCGCCACCCCCCTTCCTGGTAGCGATCGCGGGCTCGCTCCACCGCCGCCCCCACCTCCATGGCCCCCATCTGGGGCACCTCCTCGACAGCTTCACCGGTCGCGGGGTTGATCACCTGGGTGGCCATGGGGTGTTTTCTAGTCTCCCGCCAGAGCCTCCGCGCCCCCCATCGCACCTGCGCGGATAATTACGTCGCCACCACGGAATTTTCTGCACACCATCCACCGTGACCCCGTTCCGTGCGGATTTTTCCGTCGCTATGACGGAAAAATCCGCGCAGACGAGTAGGGGACTAACCCGTAACCCCGCTGAAACAAGTCGGAAACAAGTCCCCGGAACCCTTTCCCCCTCAACCGACGAGGAGGAGGCATGAGCGAGGGTGCAATCGCCTGGGTGCTCGTGAGCAGCGCATTGGTGCTCTTCATGACCCCGGGGCTGGCATTGTTCTACGGCGGCATGGTGAGGTCGAAAAACGTCCTCAACATGCTGATGAAGAACTTCTTCACCATCTCCATCGTTACCGTGGTCTGGAGCCTCATCGGCTACACCCTCGCCTTCGGGACCGACCTCGGGGGCCTGGTGGGCGGGTTGGACTTCTTGGGTCTGGCCGGAGTGGAGGGTGACGCCCTCCTCTTCATGGTGTTCCAGATGATGTTTGCCATCATCACTCCCGCCCTCATCTCTGGGGCGGTAGCTGAAAGGATGAAGTTCTCCGCCTGGGTGCTATTCACCACCTTGTGGGCGCTGATCGTCTACCCGATCGTGGCCCATTGGGGGTTCGCCGCCGATGGGTGGCTCTTCGCCTGGGGAGCACGCGACTTCGCCGGTGGCTTAGTGGTGCACATCAATGCTGGCATCGCCGCCCTGGCCCTGGTCTTCGTCCTCGGACCTCGCAAGGGTTTCGGCAAAGAAGCCATCCGTCCCCATTCCCTCCCCCTCACCCTGCTCGGCACCGGGATCCTCTGGCTGGGCTGGTTCGGCTTCAACGCAGGCTCGGCTCTGGCCGCCGACGGCATCGCCATCAACGCCTTCGTCACCACCCAGATCGGAGCAGCGGTGGCGGCCCTGGGTTGGGTGGTGGCGGAGTGGCGGAAGACGGGCAAACCCACCACCTTGGGAGCGGCCTCCGGGGCGGTGGCCGGGCTGGTGGCGATCACCCCCGGGGCCGGCTTTGTCAGCCCGTTGTCGGCCATGGCCATCGGTCTCATCGCCGGAGTGGTTTGCTTCTACGCCGTCAGCCTCAAATTTCGTTTCAACTACGACGACTCCCTCGACGTCGTGGGAGTCCACCTCGCCGGGGGAATCGTCGGATCGGTACTGCTCGGGGTTTTCGCCCAGAGTTCAGTCAACGAGATCGTGCCCGACGGACTGCTCTTCGGAGGGGCGGGGTTCTTCGCCAAGCAGATCGTGGCCGTGCTAGCGGTGATGGCCTACTCCTTTGTGGTCTCATACCTTCTGGCCCGGATCGTCAAGGCCATCACCGGGTTGCGAGCCGATGAACGGGAGGAGCAGGACGGCCTAGACATCACCCTGCACGAAGAGCGGGCATACGTCCTGTCGGAGTAGGAGGCATCATGAAACTGGTCATCGCATACATCAAGCCGTTCAAGCTCGATCAGGTCAAAAATGAGCTCCAGGCTCAGGGAGTGGCGGGAATGTCGGTCGGTGAGATCCGCGGCTTTGGCCGCCAGATGGGACAGACCGAGGTCTACCGGGGGGCCGAATATCAGGTCGAGTTCGTGCCCAAAATCCGGGTGGAGGTACTGATCGAAGACGACGCCGCCGATCGGGTGGTTGCCACCATCGAGGCCGCCGCCCGCACCGGGGAGATCGGAGACGGCAAAATCGCCGTGCTCCCGGTCGACCAGGTGGTGAGAATCAGAACCGGTGAACGAGGAGCTGAAGCTCTCTAGCGAGTCCGGGCCCGGGACCGATCCCCTGGCCGGGTATCTCGAGGTTCGCCGGCGGTGGGTCGGTGATCGTTCCCTCCAATCGCAAGCCTGGCGGGTTAGCGATGAGCTCACCGAGGCGATGGATCACTGTCTTCGGGAGCTGCTCGCCGCCAGCCGCGTCACCGTGCTGGCGGTGGGCGGCTACGGAGCCCGCCACTTGTGTCAGTTCTCCGACATCGATTTGCTCCTCCTCCACGACGGCGACGGCGCCGAGGAGGCCCGCGGCCTGCTCTACCCCCTCTGGAACGCAGGCATCAAGGCCGGCCATGCCCTTCGCACTCCCCGCGAGGCCATCACCCAGGCCCGCCATGACTTGACCGCCCTCTGCTCGCTTCTCACTCTGCGACACGTCGCCGGTCCCGAGTCCCGAGCGGCGGAACTGACCGACGGTCTCACCCGCCTCTTGCGCAACGAGCGTGCCGGACTCGGACAGCTGTTAGCCGAAGAGGAACAAACCTTATGGGGGAAAGAGCCCTTCCTCCGTCAGGACCCCGACTTGAAAGAGGGACGTGGAGGGCTGCGCAGCCTGGACCGGCTGGCTTGGGAACGGACCCGGCGCCGGCTTCTGGGGGAGTCAGTGGAAGACGGCCGTGAACCCGAAGAAGAGGACGCCCGTCGGGTTCTAATTTCGGTACGGGCGGGCCTCCATGCCGTAGGGCGGCGGGCCGCCAACAAATACGCCCTCGAGCTGCGGACGGCGCTGGGCGAATGGCTGGGACGTCCGCCGCTCGAAGTTGCCGGTGAGCTGTACCGGGCGATGACGACGATCGACGGGCTGGCCGGACTCCGATTCGGCCACGGCCGCACGGTAAGCACCGACCCGGTAGTAGCCGCCGGCCAGGGAATCGTCCGCTTCGTCCGTGACCGTTGGTCACGACCCGTAGCCGGGCCCCGGCCAGCACCTCCGCTCCAACTTGCCCGAGCCGCCGCCTTCGCCAGTCGCGGCCGTCTCAACCCCTTCGGCTTCCAGTTGGCCGCTACTTCCCCACCCCCGGAGTGGAACGAGGCTGATCGGCGGGCCCTGGTCGACCTGCTCTCCCGTGGCCGGGCGGGGTGGGAGGCGATCAACTCACTTTGGGAGGCGGGGTGGTGGCCCCGGGCCCTGCCCGAACTCGCCCATCTGCGGGGCTTGGCTCAGGCCGCCCCATTTCACCACCACCCCGCCGATGTCCACCTCGGTCGCACCGTTACCGAAGTGCTCGACCTCGCCGATGGCTCCGTGGGGTGGTGTGGCGAGATCATCGAAGAGGCGGGTCCGCTCGATGAGCTGCTGCTGGCCGCCTTCCTTCACGATGCCGGCAAAGGGCTGGCCGGGGACCACTCGGCGACCGGTGCCGTGCTTGCTCAGCAACTGCTGGCCCGAGTCGGCTTTCAGAGCACCACCGCCGACTTGGTCAGCCGTCTGGTCCGCCATCACCTGCTGCTCCCAGAGACGGCATTTCGGGGCGACCTCGACGACCCCGAGGTGATCGGACGGGTAGTCGCGGTCCTACCTGACCAACACCATCTCCGCCTCCTCACGGTTCTGTCGGTGGCCGACGCTCGCGCTACCGGGGACGAGAGCTGGACCAGTTGGCGCGGCCACTTGTTGCGACAGCTCTACCAGCGGGTAGCCACCTCCCTCGACCTGGACGACCCCGACCTCGCCGCCATCGAACGGGCCCGGCTTCGCGCGGAGCTGGAGGGCAGGGTCAATGCCGAAGCCGTTGAGGCTCACCTGGCAGGCATGCCATCGGGGTACCTCCTCAACTTCGGTCGCGAGGTGGTCGCCGAGCACCTGCTTTTGGTCTATCCACCGCCGGGAGCGGATGAAGTCCGGGTGGCGGTGAACCCGGGAGCTCCGGTGGCAACTCTGACCGTTGCCGCCCGCGACCGTCCCGGCCTGCTGGCCACCATCGCCGGAGTCCTGGCTCTGCACAACCTGGCGGTGCTGGAGGCGCGGGTGGCGACCAGGCCCGACGGGGTGGCTCTCGACATCTTCCGGGTGATCGACGCTCGCGGCGGGGACATGATCGGTCCCGCCCGCTGGCCGGGAGTCCGCGAAGACCTCGAGCGGGCCGTAGCGGGTGGCCTCGACCTCATGGCGCGACTGGCAGAGAAGCGGGCGGCCTATGGCGACGTTGGCCGAGGTCCGGCAGAGGTGACCACACAACGGCGCGGCAGCCAGGTCACCGTTGAGGTGAGGAGCGCCGATCGGATCGGCTTCCTCCACGACTTGGCCCGGCTGCTCACCGCCCTTTCCCTGGATGTGCAGTGGGCCAAGATCGACACTCGCGGCTCGCTGGTGGTGGATGTGTTCTCCGTGCTCGATCGGATCGGGGAGGATCCAGGTCGAGACGAAACGATCCGGACGGTGATCGCCGCCGCCGGTCAGTCAGCTGGGTGATCCTCCCCGATCAGGACCGTGGCGCGGCTTCCTTGTCGGTCACGGGTCTAAGGAGCGCTCCCGTCAAGCTCGAGATGTGGCCGTCGTCCCATCGCACCTCCACCGTATCTTCACGGAGGTCGATGACGACGCCCTCCCGGGGCCGCTGGCCCGTCTTCTTGGTGAGTTCCTCTACCCGTTGGCCCTTCTTCAATAACATGGTCCAACTCCTGTGAGGTGTGCCCGCTAAAGATACCGCGCCCCTGCGCCGTCCGTGGCGGCGAGCCATGACTTGGGTGCTGGCCGTGCTGGTGCTTCCGCTGGCGGTGCTGTGGGTGGGCCAGCGACGGCTCATCTACCTTCCCGACCGCACCTCTCCCTCCCCGCTCCCCGGAGTTGAGGCGGTGCGGCTGTCGCCCGACCCTGGTCTGGACCTGGATGCCTGGTTGCTACCCGGATCAGACCGGCTGGTCATCGTTTTCCCCGGCAACGCCGGCCATCGGGGTTACCGGATGGCCCTGGGCCAGGCTCTTCAGACCCAAGGGTGGTCGGTGTTGCTGGTCGACTATCGCGGCTATGGGGGCAACCCGGGCCACCCCCATGAATCCGGACTTTTGGCTGACGCCCGGGCGGCGCGGCGTTGGGCCGACCAAGCCGGCTACCGCACCATCGTCTATCTGGGGGAATCGTTGGGTTGCGGCCCTGCCGCTGCCCTCGCCGCCGAGGCCGTTCCCCACGGCCTGGTCTTACGCTCACCGTTCCCGTCACTGGCGGAGGTGGGGAAGGTGCACTACCCGTGGATCCCGTCGTTCCTCCTCCGCGACCGATTCCCGGTGACGGATCTACTCCGAGGCCGGGAGATACCAATGCTGGTAGTAGCCGGAACGGCCGACACCATCATTCCTCTTGCTCTCTCCCAAGCGGTGGCAAGAGATCTCGGAGTCGAGTTATTGAAAGTGGAGGACGCCGACCACAACGATCCCGATCTGGCTTACGGACCCGTCCTGATTGCTGCCGTAAACGAGGTGTTGGAGAGCTCGCGATAGTCGTCGCTGGTCTGACGTCGTCCGTCTTCCCCCTCCGGCCCTCCGGGCCACCTCCCCCAACGCTCACTACGTTCGCTGGCGGCGGAAGTGTTCCGTCTCAGATAGGAGTGACGTAAGCGGAGGTAATTCCCCCGTCCACCAGGAAGTTGGCCCCGGTGGTGAATGAGGATTCGTCGGACGCCAGCCACAGAGCCGCACGGGCCATTTCGATGGCCTCGCCGAAGCGGCCCATGGGGATGTGCACCAGACGCCGCTGTTTCTTCTCCTCGGTGTCGAGAAATTTCATCAACAGTTCGGTATTGAGTGGTCCGGGGCTGAGGGCGTTGACTCGGATGTCTTCGCGGGCGTGAATCACTGCCAGTTCTCTGGTCATGGCCAGGACGGCACCTTTGGAGGCGGTATAGGCAATCTGGGCGGTGGCTGCCCCCAGAGT
>DATEDX010000118.1:0-5205 GCA_035281425.1 Acidimicrobiia bacterium | reverse complement strand
GGGCCTGGTCTTCTGCCAGGTGTTCGGTGGCGTAGACCAGGACCCGGGCCCGACGCAGATCGATGAGACCGCTGGCGAAGGCTTGGAAGACTTGGGGAAGCCGCTCTCGTAGATCGATAGCGAAAGAGAGGTCGGATTCGGAGCTTTTGCGGGTGAGATGCAAAGCACAGGCGATCTCGGCCGCTACCCATTCGAAGTGTTCATACACCGGCAAGTCGCTGTCGGCTCGGGTGAGGTGATGGATCGAGGCCATGGTTTCATACACCTTGGCCTGGTAATAGTTGGCCATCTTCTGATAGGCCCCCAACAAGGTCACTTGGTCGTAACCGGAGGCCTCGGTGTTGTCGGCCGAGTCGAGGAACAGAGCCAGCAACAACCCTGGATCTAACTGGTCAAGATCAACCGGTATCTCTCCCATCCCAACTTCCCCTATCGAACATGTGTTCAGCATACGGAGAGGCTGTGACATATTCCAGACCCTTGTCAGAGAATTTTTCCTGGCCCCGGCGAGCCGGCATTCGAGCGCTCTTAACAGTGTGTGCTGGCCTTAGGACATTCACCCCACCGGTTGAACCTGGTCGCCTGCCACCTCTTATGCCTCCAATACCATTTCGCTGATGCGCGACTCCACCGTCCGGCGGCTATCCCAGATTCACCGACGCCTCTTTCGGCTTAGCAGGGGTTGGGTGGGTCAGCGGTTAGTCGAGAACGACATGCTCCTCCTCTCCACCGAAGGGCGGCGGACTGGACGCCAGCACGAGGTGCCGCTTCTCTACCTCCGGGATGGAGATCGGCTGTTGCTGATTGCCTCCTACGGTGGCCGGCCTCACCACCCCGACTGGTATCTCAACTTGGTTGAGAACCCGAAAGTCACGGTGCAGATCGGAGGCGGCCGGCTGTCGATGACGGCCAAACTGGCCGATCATGCAGAACGTGCCATCTGGTGGCCGAAGGTGGTGGAGGCTTACTCCGCCTATCAGGAGTATCAGGCTCGCACCGAACGCTCGATCCCCCTCGTCTTCCTGCAGCCTGAGCCCGGCCAGCGTCACTAGGCCAAAGCCCGGGTCATCCTCGACACAGGCGACCTCGGCGGGCACGGAATCGGCTCCGCGGTCAAACTGATGCCAACCACGTATACCCATAGAAAGAGAAGTACGTGAGGAACCTGCTGCTGCTCTTGCACATCGTCGGTGCCGCCGGATGGATTGGCGCCGGGATCTTCGCCCAATACGTCTACACCCGCATCACCCGGGGGGCACCGGCCAGCGCGGCTGACTCGTTGGCCGCCATCGGTCAGAAGGCGTCGTTTTATTTCGGGTCGGTCAGCGGCCTGGTGCTGTTGTCCGGTATTGCTCTGGTCCTGACTTCCGACGCCTACGGGTGGACAGACACATTCGTGCTGATAGGGATCGCCGCCTTCGTTCTCTCAGGCATATGGCAGTCGCTGATCGGTAATCGCACCGACCAGCGATTCCTGGCCGCAGTCAAAGGCGACGGTACCGACCCCGTCATTGCCTTGAAGTCGTGGCGGCGAGTGTCGTCCGTCGACCTCGGCATCCTCCTCGTGACGGTGTATGCGATGATTGCCAAGCTCTAGCAGCCCAAGAGGTCAAGATGAAAAACCCTGATGTTGACGCCTGGTTCGGAAAGAAGCAGCACCCGATGGAGGAGGCGATGCAGAAGGTGCGGGAGGTAACCCTCGCCGCCGACGATCGCATCACCGAGTCGATCAAGTGGAGCACCCCGACTTTCTCCTATCGGGGCAACATCTTCAGCTTCAACCCGGCCAAGAAGTTCGTGAGTCTGCTCTTCCATACCGGCGCTCACCTTCCCGGCGACTGGCCCGGTCTGGAGGGGGAAGGTGAAACCGCCCGAGTGATGCGTTTCGCTGATGCCGCCGAGGTCGAAGCCCGAAAGGACGAACTCACGGCCATTCTTCGCGCCTGGTGTGACTGGAAGGACGGATAGACGTAACGGTGGCGCCAGGCTCCTGCCGCCACCACCTTTGGACTGTTGGGGCGCTTTCTCGCTGGTACTTGGGCTCTGGGCTGGGATTCGAAGAACCGATCGGAGCTCCGCCCGGACGCCTCAGCGGGCTTTCCCTGTGCTAGTCGTTCCTGCAGACCGGGGAGCGAGGCCAACGTCGGTGTCACCCAAGACCTGGCGGTGGCCAATATCGAGGGTCTTGAGCCATCGCTGCTGACCGCTGGTCAAGGCGATGAAGAAGCCCAGCTCGACCAGCTCCGGCTCGCTGAAATGGTGATGGAGCTGCTCCCAGAGGGCGTCGTCGGCGATCGCCGCATCCCAGATGATGGCACTGGCATAACGGAGGGCGGTCTTCTCCTTTTCGGAGAAGCGATTGGAGTCTTCGAAGAGCAGCAGCTCGTCATAATCCTCCTCCCGGAGGCCTTGCCGTCCAGCCTGGACGGACCGCTGCACCCCTCAGTAGTCACAGGCGATTGACTGCGAGACGTAGACCCGGCATAGCTCCTTGATCTTGTGATCGACCACCCCTTCGAGGAAAGAGGTCCGCCAGGCGTTGGTGAAAGCGTGAAGCACCGCCGGCACGTGAGCTCTGATCGCCTGGCTCTCGGGGCGAGGCGTACTGTGAAGTCGGCCGTATTCGACGATCTCCCGATCGGCCGGATCGAGGCCATCCAAGTTGGCGTAGGGGATTCTCGGCATGCGTGTCCCTGGGGCGGCCTATGGTGGCACAACCGGAGGGCCCAGTGGTAGCCGACAGCGAGATCTGATCAGCGGAGGAGGGGATGGCAGCCCGCAAGACTGAAGTCGAACCGGTGCCGGGTCCGGAGGCATTCGACCGCCATTCGGCCGACGCCCGTCTGTCACAGGCTGCCCTGATTCTGTCGGTCGGGGCGGCGGTGGCGGGAGAGCCGGAGCGGATCGAAACCCATGAGGAGTTTCCCTTACCCCCGGTCAGCCGACTTCATCGCAAGGGGAGGGTCGATGTCGCCGAGGCTGCCGGGCCGCTCCGGGTCGATACGTCGGAATACGTCAAGGGCGAAGTGGGCATGATTCCCCCGGAAGAAGCATCCCGTGTGGCCCACCGGCTCTACGACGATCCCGCGCCGGAGATGGCGGCGGCCCTGATTGAAGCTGGCTTGCACAGCCCCGATCGTCTCATTCGCACCGCCTCGGCAGCCGCTGCCCTCGATACCACCGGGCCCCGCCCGGAGGTGTTCTCGGTCCTCCAGGAGTCGGCCAGCGCTCGGGAAGAGAACACGCGCGACATTGCTCGCACCGCCCTGGCCAAAGTGGCGCCGCAGAATCCCCGGCTGGCCCGGCTGGTTACCAAACCTGCTCCTACCAAGCGGCGTGAGGACCCGTCGAGCACGGCGGTGCTCTCCCACGGGACCTTTGCCGCCAACGCCCAGTGGTGGCGTCCCGGGGGCGACTTCTACACCTTCCTCGACCAGCTCCAGCCATCCCTTCCCATGCACACCGAAAGCTTCCGATGGTCGGGTGTCTACTCCCATGAGGGCCGCCTGCTGGCCGCCGATCAGCTGACCACCTGGCTGGCCGCTCAGAATCTGACCCGTCCCGATTTCTTCGCTCACAGCCATGGGGTCACCGTCGCCAATCTCGCCACTCAAAGCGGGCTCAGTCTCGATCGCTTGGTAATGCTCGCCTGGCCGGTCCACACTGATTGGCTTCCGGACCTGAACCGGGTCAATCGGGTGATCTCCTTTCGGGTGCGGCTCGACCTGGTGATCATTGTCGATGGCGGTGCCCAATCGCTTACCCCCGGCTTGGGGGGTCAGGTACAAGAACACGTCCACGGATGGTTCCGCCACTCCGCTCCCCACGAGCCCGAATACTGGCGACGGCACGACTTGGCCAGCCACCTCTGAGTTCGCCCTCGGTAGAGTTGATGGGTGGGTGTGCTGCGCTCCGGTCAGACGATGGCGACGGGCGCCGCCTGGCTTCTCAGCGGATCGAAGGCTCTCGGAAACCGGTTGATCCAGATCTTGATCGATGGGGACGAGGACGCCAAGACCCTGGCGGGAATGTTCCTGGTGAAAGGCGGCGATCGAGGCCGGCGCCTCACGCTAGAAGCTCTGGACGCGGGCGCCGAGGCACCAGAGCTGGTTACGGTCCTGCAAAGCATCGGCGGACCCGAAGCCGAAGCGGCCCTGGCCCAACTGGCTCAAGAAACGACCCGTCCGGTCGCCCGCTGGGCGCGACAAGCACTGAACGAGTTGGGGGAGATTCGCCGCCGGCGCAGCCAAGAGGCGTGAGGGTTGTCCCCTGCCGAGGGGACGACATGGCTCTAGCGTTGCGGTGGTGCCGCCCAATTCCAAGAAGGAAGCCGACCTCGACCGCATCTACTCAGGTCCTTTGGAGGACTTCGTCAAAGCGCGCAACGATCTCGCCTCGCGGCTCCGTCAGGAGGGGGAGGCGGAGGAAGCGGCCGCAGTGGCTTCTCTCAAGAAGCCGTCGATCTCGGCTTGGATCGTCAACCAATTGATCCGCCGCCACGAGGTGGAGGTTCGCCGCCTCATCAAAGCTGGGGAATCTCTTGAGCAGGCGCAGCGGGACACGGTGACCGGAAAGCAGCGAGCAGCCTTCGACGCCAGCCGGCGGGAAGAGGCCGAAAGCCTTCGCCGGCTACGGACGGCGGTGAAGCAGGTGGCACCTTCAGCTTCGGCAGCGGTGGCGGAGAGGGCGGTGGCCACCCTCCGGGCCGGTGCCGCCACTGAGGAAGGGCGCCAGCAGCTACGGGCTGGACGGCTAACCGAAGACTTGGAGCCGGCGGGTTTCGATGTCCTCGCCGGGCTTGCTCCCGCCTCCGAGACCAGGCCGGCCAAGGCGCCGAAGCAGGCGACGAAGCGAACGGAACAGCAGCGCCACCGTCTGGAAGAAGCCCGAGCCGACTTGGAGGCGAAAGTGTCGGAAGCTAAAGAGTTGGAGCGTCAAGCCAGCGAGGCCGAACGAGTGGCCAAAAATCTCGCCCGGGCCGCGGCCAGCGCGCGACAGCGAGCCGAGCAGGCAGCCGATCGGGTGAGACGACTGCAAGAGCAACTCGACGGGCCCTGAGTCCAGTCTCGCGTCATCCTTCTCACGTCTCACGTCTCACGTCTCACGTCTCACGTCTCACGTCTTCCGTCTTCCGTCTTCCGTCTTCCGTCTTCCGTCTTCCGTCTTCCGTCTTCCGTCTTCCGTCTTCCGTCTTCCGTCATCCCT
>DATEDX010000117.1:0-2238 GCA_035281425.1 Acidimicrobiia bacterium | reverse complement strand
GTACCATGCCCGGGTGAACGCGGAGTGGTTCGCCGACGACGTCCTGGTCGAATCTTCCCTGCTGGCTGACCTCAATCCCAGCCAGCGAGAAGCAGTGGCCGCCACCGAAGGCCCGGTGCTGGTGGTGGCAGGCGCTGGATCGGGGAAGACCCGGGTCCTCACCTACCGCATCGCCCATCTAATCCGTGATCTGGGAGTCAAGCCCGAGGCGATTCTGGCCATCACCTTCACCAACAAAGCGGCCGACGAGATGAGGTCGCGGGTGGCGCAATTGGTGGGAGGGGCGACCCGGGCGATGTGGGTCTCGACCTTCCACTCGGCCTGTGTTCGCATTCTCCGCCGGGAAGCTACCCGCCTCGGCTACCGGTCGGGCTTCACCATCTACGACGAAGACGACAGCCTGCGCTTGGTCACCATTTGCGTGCGTGACCTCGATCTCGATCCCAAGCGGTTCCCTCCCAAGGCGCTCAAGGCCGCCATCTCCAAAGCCAAGAACGAACTTGTCGACTATGAGGCCTTCGCCTCCTCAGGCGACGGCTTTTATCACGAACAAGTGACCGACGTCTACCGGCTCTACCAGCAACGCATGCTGGAGGCGTCGGCCATGGACTTCGACGACCTCCTGATGGTTACCGTCGAGCTCTTGGGCGCTTTTCCCGAGGTCCTCGCCCACTACCAGGAGCGCTTCCGCTACATCCTGGTGGATGAATACCAGGACACCAACCGGGCCCAATACATCCTCGTGCGGCGTCTCTCCGAAGCTCACCGCAATCTATGTGTAGTGGGGGACGGCGACCAGAGCATCTACCGGTGGCGGGGAGCCGATATCCGCAACATCACCGACTTCGAAAAGGACTATCCGGATGCCAAGGTGGTGATCCTCGACCAGAACTACCGCTCCACCGAAACCATCCTCAACGCCGCCAACGGCGTCATCTCCCACAACCCTCGCCGCACCCCCAAACACCTGTGGAGCGATCGGGGCCAAGGAGCTGCCATCGTCCGTTTCGAAGGAGAAGACGAACACGACGAAGCCGGCTTCATCGCCGATGAGGTGGAGAGGCTCACCGACGAAGGGTTCAACCTGGGCGACACTGCGGTCTTCTACCGGACCAACGCCCAGTCTCGGGTGATCGAAGATGTCTTCGTCCGCCGGGGCATCCCCTACATCGTGGTGGGGTCGGTCCGTTTCTACGAGCGCAAAGAGATCAAAGATGCCCTCGCCTACCTCCGCACCATCGTCAACCCGGACGACGCGGTGGCGATGAAGAGGATCATCAACGAACCCAAACGCGGGATCGGCGACACCAGCATCGCCCATATCGACCGTTTCGCCCAAGCCCACAAGGTCACCTTCGGGGATGCCCTGCGACGGGCCGGAGAGATCACTCAGCTCACCGCCCGGGCCCAACGGCAGGCGCTCGAATTCGTCGGCTTGCTCGACTTGTTGTCCATGAAGGCTGACGCCGCTGGCATCCAGGGAGCGGTGGAGGCAGTTCTCCACGACACCGGCTACATGGCGGCGTTGGAGGCGGAGAGGACCATCGAAGCGCTGGGACGGGTGGAGAACCTGAAGGAGCTTCTCTCGGTGGCGAGCGAATTCGAGTCGTCCAACCAGGGGGCGGTGGTCAACGGCCAGGAGTGGGACGAACTGTCCAACTTGGCACGTTTGGAGCTGTTCTTGGAGACGGTCAGCCTGCAGAACGAGACCGACGAGTTGGACGAGGGTGCCGGGGCGGTGACCTTGATGACCCTTCACAATGCCAAGGGCCTGGAGTTTCCCGCCGTGTTCTTGGCGGGAATGGAGGACGGGGTCTTCCCCCACCTGCGAACCTTGGGTGATCCCGACGAACTCGAGGAGGAGCGCCGGCTCTGTTATGTCGGCATCACCCGGGCCCGGGATCGGCTCTTCCTCACCTCAGCCTGGAGCCGGATGTTGTTCGGGGGGACCAATTACAACCCTCCCTCGCGTTTCCTGAAAGAGATCCCGGCCGATTTACTGGAGAAGGCCGGCAAGCGCCGAAGGGACACCGCGACCGAGGCTCCTTGGTCAACCCGGGCAACGGTTAGTGCCGAGGAGGTAGCTCCCGGTGACCGGGTCCGCCATGACAAGTGGGGGGAGGGAACGGTGCGCGAGGTGATCGGCATCGGGGAGCGGGCCGAAGCGGAAGTGATCTTCGACGTCGAAGGAAAGAAACGCCTGCTTCTCGCCTGGGCGCCTCTGAAGAAGCTCTCATA
>DATEDX010000116.1:0-9621 GCA_035281425.1 Acidimicrobiia bacterium | reverse complement strand
CCATCGCCTACGGCTACCTGCCGGCCGAACTGGCGGTAGAGGGCACAGAAGTCGACATCATCTACTTTGGGGAGCGGTTCCGCGCCCGGGTCGCCCCCGATCCCCTCTTCGATCCCAAAATGGAACGGATGAAAGCCTGATGCCCCGAGAAGGGTCGTCACGGGCGGAACGGCGCGCCGCCCGTGGGGCCGGGATCCATCAACTCGGTTGGCGCAACCTGCGCAATCCCTTCCGTCCGTTGGAGGTCCTTGCCGATGACGAGATCGAAGCCATCCACCTCACCTCGCTCCGGGTCCTCGCCGAACTGGGAATGGACTTTCTCCACCCCGAAGCCCTCGCCGTCCTCGCCGACGGAGGGGCCGAAGTGGAATCGGGCACCCAGCGAGTTCGCTTTGACCCCGCCCTCGTCGAAGAGACCATTGCCTCCGCTCCCTCCTCATTCCGGCTCCATGCCCGCAATCCCCAACACGATGTCGACCTGGGCCGCGAACACGTCACCTTCGCGACGGTGGGATCGGCCCCCAACGCTTCCGACCGGGAGCGGGGACGGCGGCCGGGGACCTATGACGACTTCTGCAACTTTCTCCGCCTGGGCCAGTACTTCAACGCCGTCCACATCTTCGGTGGATACCCGGTGGAGCCCGTCGACCTCCCCCCCGCCACCCGCCACCTCGACTGCCTCCAGGCTTTCGCCACTCTCACCGACAAGGTCTTCCATGCCTATTCGCTCGGCCGGGGACGGATCCTCGATGCACTAGAGGTGACTCGGATCATCCGCGGCCTCACCTCCGATGAATTGGTCAACGAGCCGTCGCTCTTCACGGTGGTCAACACTTCCTCCCCCCTCCGCCTCGACGGCCCCATGATCGAGGGGCTCATCGAGATGGCCCGTCACCGCCAAGTGGTGGTGCTCACCCCTTTCACCCTGGCCGGGGCCATGGCCCCGGCCAGCCTGGCCGGGGCTCTCGCGCTGCAGAACGCCGAAGCCCTGGCTTCGATCGTCCTCCATCAATTGGTCCAACCAGGGGCGCCGATCATGTACGGGGGCTTTACCTCCAACGTGGATATGAAATCGGGCGCCCCCGCCTTTGGGACGCCCGAGTACGTCAAGGCCGCCATCGCCGGGGGACAATTAGCCCGTCGCTACCACCTTCCTTACCGCTCCTCCAACGCCAATGCGGCCAACACCGTCGATGCCCAAGCTGCCTACGAATCGCAGATGTCGTTGTGGGGAGCGCTGATGGGAGGCGCCCACATGATCATGCACGGTGCCGGATGGATGGAGGGGGGGCTGGTGGCGTCGTATGAGAAGTTCATCGTCGACGTCGAAATGTTGCAGATGATGGGCGAGGTGTTTCAACCTCTCACCGTCAACGAGGAGGAACTGGCTTTCGAGGCGGTGGCGGAGGTGGGGCCAGGCGGACACTTCTTCGGAGCCGCCCACACTCTGCAACGCTACGAATCCGCTTTCTACCCGCCTCTCCTCTCCGACTGGCGCAACTTCGAGAACTGGCAAATGGCGGGTGCTGAGCCGAGCGACGTTCGTGCCACTCGCATCTGGCAACAAGCCTTATCGGATTACCAGCCTCCTCCCCTCGCCGACGACCGGGCCGCTGAACTGGAGGAGTTCATCTCTCGCCGTAAAGCCGAAGGAGGGGTCGGTTCTGGCGCGTGAAGGTGACGCTATCGCGTCACCTTCACGCGCCAGAAACCTGATTAAGGGCTACGGACGACCAAAGAACGGGGTGTAGTAGGACCCCAAGCGGTCGAGGTAGTCGTCTTCTACTCCTGACATCGGGTCGTATTCAGGTGAGTCTTTGATCTGGTCTTTGGAAAGATCCACGTAGACCACCTCTTCGTCGAGGTCGACACTGCTGATCGCCCCGGCGGGAATGATCACCTGACGCCCGAAAATCCAGGGTCCGGTATCTACCACCAGGTACCCCGGTCCGGCCGCCCCGGTCTCCTGGTCGACCTTACCGATGGACCCGTCCACCGCCTCCACCGCAAAGCCTTCCAGATTGGCGGTGGGATCGGCCATCACGGCCTCCCGGTAGCTCCACATCTCGAGGGGCATGCTGTACCTCCTTGTCCCCTTGACAGAAGATGTACCCAAGGCGGCAATACCTCAAACCCTTCCTCCCCCAGCGACCGAAGGGAGCGTTGGGGGAGGTGCCCCGGAGGGGCGGAGGGGGCCCTCGGGAGGTGCCAAGTAGGCTCCCCCCGTGGCCACCTGGTGGTGTGAATCGGCCTGGCTCTCCGACGGGATCCAACCCGGGGTGGCGATCTCCGCCGATGAAGGAGTCATCACTGATGTCGAGACCGAAACGGCCCCCCGCGGCCAGCGGCTGGACGGACTGGTCTTCCCGGGATTCGCCAACACCCATTCCCATGCCTTCCACCGGGCGTTACGGGGCCGCACCCAAGAGCAGGGCGACTTCTGGTCTTGGCGGGAAGCGATGTACCGAGTGGCCTCGCTGCTCGAACCCGACAGCTACCTCACCCTGGCCACTGCCGTCTATGCCGAGATGGCTCTGGCGGGCTACACCTGTGTAGGCGAGTTCCACTACCTGCACCACGAGCCAGATGGACGACCGTACTCGACCCCTAACGCCATGGGGGAGGCCTTGATCGAAGCCGCCGCCCGGGCCGGCATTCGCCTTACCCTCCTCGACACTTGTTATCTCGCCGGAGGCATCGGCCGTGCCCTCGACTCCCGCCAAGCCCGGTTCAGCGACGGTGATGCCGCCGCCTGGGCAGAGCGGGTCAGCAAGATGCCGGAGACGCCGCAGACCAAGATCGGAGCCGCCATCCATTCGGTGCGGGCGGTTCCCCAGGATGAAATCCCCACCGTGGTCGAAGCTGCCACCAGCCGCCCGCTTCACGTTCACGTCTCCGAACAACCGGCCGAAAACGAGGAGACTCGCCGGGCCTTCGGCCTGAGTCCGACCGGCCTTCTCGCCGAACGGGGGGCTCTGGGACCCAACACCACCGTCGTCCACGCTACCCACGTCAGTGCCGACGACCTCGAGATCCTGGGGATCTCAGGAACCGGCGCCTGCATCTGCCCCACTACGGAACGGGACCTGGGAGACGGAATCGGGCCGGCCTGGGAACTGGCCGAGGCGGGGGTGCTGCTCTCGGTGGGCTCGGACCAGCACGCCATCATCGATCCATTCGAGGAGATTCGCGGCCTGGAACTACACGAACGCCTCGACACCGGCGCCCGTGGCGCCTTCTCCCCCGCTCAGTTGGTGGCCATTCTCACCCGTCACGGATACCGCGCTCTGGGTTGGGATGGCGGAGGAAGGATCGAAGTGGGCGCACCATGCGACCTGGTAGCCGTCGACCCCAACACGGTGCACACCGCCGGGTCGGCCCCGGAGCAACTGATCTACGCCGCCACCGCCGCCGACGTCACCGACGTGGTCGTGGGGGGAGAGGCCATCGTCGCCGAAGGAAAACATCGCCTGGGCGATGTCGCCCGGCTCCTAGGGGAGGCGATCGGACCGCTCTGGCAGTGAGGGCACCGTGGACCGGGCCACCGCCGCGAAATTGGCCGCCACCGTCTCCAGCGGGCCCCTCCCCACCGTGAGGCGCCAGAGCGCCGCCAAGATCAGCGCCGCCCCGGCGTGGATGGCGAACAGACGAGGCCGATTGTCCACGCCCAGCCTGGTAGCCAGAGCCATGACGTGGGCGGTGTAGAGGGTCAAAGTCATTCCCCCGGCCCCGGCCAGCCATGCCACCGACCAGGAAGCGGCCGCCCCGAGCAGGAGGCAGAGACCGACCACCGCCGCCGCCGAACCAGCCGTGTGGAGGAGGTCGAAGGTGGACCCCGAGTGAGGGGTGGCCACCGCCAGATAGGACCAGGAGTCGGTAGGGGTGGTGCCGAAAAACTGGACCGGAAGCGGTCCAATCCCAGCCTCCCGCAGCAGGAAAGCCGAACCTGCCCGGGCCCCGATCGCCACTCCCGCACCACCGGCGAGGAGGGCCCTGGCCTGGCGCGGAGATCTCAACTGGGACCGGCCGATGGCGAGTCCCGCCAGTAAGTAACTCACCCAAGTGAAAACGGGGTAATACCCGGTGAGCATGAGATCGACCAGCAGATGACCGGGGCGGGCGAGATCCCCCAAGTTGGGTACCAAGCCGCCCGGGTCCCCGAAGGCCGACCGCACCATATGGCTCAGAACGGGCGCCACCACTGCCCAGACCCCGGCCAGCGCCCACAGCCAGCCACGGGACATACCCAGGAATAAGGCCCCAAAGACAAATAACACCCCGTAGTGGACCAGGATCACCGCCACCCCTGAGTCCAGCCCCCCCAGGATCAACCCGATCGCAGCCAACAACCCTGCCCGGGCCAGCGTTCCCCGTCGAGCAGCTTTCAGCGCCGTACCGCTAGGAACAATGGACCCTCCGGAGGCAAGGGCGAGCCCGACGCCCGCCAGCACCGCGAAGAGAGCCGAGGACCGACCTCCAGCGATGGTGTAGTACCAGTTGGCACTCCCATCGGGCGCTTCACTGGGGAGGATGTGAACCGCCATCATTCCCAGCAACGCCAGCGCCCGGGCGGCGTCGATTCCGAGCAACCGGCCGCGACCGCCACGGCGAGCCGCCGCTCGGGCCGCCATCAGCTCTGTCATGGGCCGCAGGCTACGAAATGACCCCGGCTAGTTGCTCCGTAGAGTGCGGACCGTGACCCAGGGGATTTCCTCCGTCCAGACCATTCGCAGCGCGGCCCCCCTGCTGGCGGCGATGACGGTTCTCATGGTGGGCAGTGGCCTGCTCGGAACGGTCCTCGGGATCCGGGCTTCCCTGGAGGGATTTCCCACAACAGTCATCGGGGTGGTTATGTCCTGTTACTACGTCGGCTTCCTGGTGGGCTGCGTGGTTGCGCCCCGAGCCTTGGCCCGGTTCGGCCGGGTTCCCCTTTTCGCTGTGCTGGCTCTGCTCTCGGCAGTGAACGCGGTGGCCTACCCCCTGTGGCCGTCGCCGGGAGCCTGGAGCTTGATCAGGGCCCTCACCGGCTTGGCAACTGCCGGGCTGTTTGTGGTCGCCGAAAGCTGGCTCGCTTCCACCGGCGACGCCACCGTCCGGGGAAGGCTGTTAGCGGTGTATTTGCTGGTAGTGAATGCCGGCTATGGGGTGGGGCAAGGATTGCTTGGGCTCGGGTCACCGGCGGAGGCAGGTCTCTTTCTCGTCGCCGCCGCCTTGCTGGCGGTTTCCATCCTCCCCCTGATCAAGGTCCGTAGTTCCGCCGCTACCAGGGTGAGCCACGGCCACTTACCGGTGAGGGAACTGTTCGCCCGAGCTCCTCTGGGACTGGCCACCTCCTTCGTTACCGGTATCGGTGTGGGAGCGATCCTCGGCATCGGCGCCGCCTACGCCACCCAGGTGGGGATGTCGGTGGGACGGGTAGGGCTCTTCGTGGGTGCGGCCATGGCCGGTGGCATCGTCCTCCAATGGCCGATGGGCTACGCCTCCGACCGACTCAACCGCCGTCACGTGATCATCGCCGCCTCCATCGCTGGGGGCGCCATCGCTTTGAGTGGAGTGACCGCCGACCCTCTCTCGGCGTGGCCGCTGTGGGCCATGTTCGGCTTTACCGCCTTCAGCTTTCCCTTGTATTCACTGGCCATCAGCCACGTCAACGACGCCCTCACCCCCGAGAAGGTGGTGCCGGCGGCCGCGGTCTTGCTGGGTGCATACGGCAGTGGAACCTTGCTCGGGCCGATCGCTACCTCTCTAGCCATGGATCGCCTCGGACCCGAAGCGTTCTGGCTGATCGCCGGCGCCGGCCACGTCCTCCTCGGCGTCTACGGTCTCTACCGCTTGCTCAAACGGCGTCGAATGATGCAGGCCCACCATCTGCCCCCACTCCCCATCGGCATCTCGCCCCAGACCGCCCTCCTCATCGAAGACACCGCCGAGATGCCGACCATGCCTCGCTAGCCCAGCTGGTCGCCGAGTGGGCCGTCCAAATAGGTCATGACGATCATCAGCCCGGGTACAGATCAGTGCATAATCCGCCGGTGGCGTCCATCCTGACCGAACGGCTGCGGCTCGTACCGCTCAACGTAGACAACGCCGAGCGGTTGGCGTCGGTGCTCGGCGATGCAGCAATTTACGAATTCATTGGCGGACAACCTGACAGTGAGGATGAACTCCGAGAGCGTTATCGGTGGCTGGCCCAGGCAGAACCGGACAGCAGCGAGGAGCGCTGGTTCAACTGGGTGGTAGAAGAAGCCTCTACCGCTACAGCCATTGGCACGGTGCAGGCGACGGTCAGCGGAGCGGAGGCTGAGGTTGCGTGGATCATCGGTGTTGAGTGGCAGGGTCAGGGCTTCGCCAAGGAAGCGGCCGGAGCGTTAGTCCAATGGCTGCTGAGCCGGGGGGTGAAGACGATATCCGCCAACGTCCACCCAGATCATGCTGCGTCGGCCGCAGTGGCCTCGGCCGCCGGACTCCTGGCGACTGGCGACCGAGTCGACGGAGAGGTTGTCTGGCGCCGTCAGTTTCAATCGGCGGTGGCGCCACTCCCTTCGTCGTGATTGGCCACCAGTGCCACCGGCGCCCGCCCATCGCCAGACGAACCGCTTTACCCCAAATGCGGTCTTATCTCTCGTAGGTGAGAATCTCGAGGATGTGACCACTTGGATCGTGAAAGTACACCGAGTCGGTGGCTCCGTGGACCCCGCTCGATCGGCCCGGCCCCCGCATGTTGGTCGGGCTCGAAGGACCGTCCCCGTAAGTCGTCCCGCTGGCTCGGATGCGGTCAAAGGTCGCCTCGAAGGTCACCCGGTCCATCCCCAAGGCGAGGTGGCGTGACTTGGGAGCGGGCTGCTCATGCAGATCCAATGCCAGGTCGGGTGTGATCAGCATCACCTCGAACGGCCCGCTACGGCCCCGGGACTCCAAGCCAACCACGTCGCGGTAGAACGCCACCGACTCGGCCAGGTCGGTCACCTCGAGAATGGTGTGATCCAAGAAAACTGCCATATCCGCATGGTATCCGCCAGGCGCCACCCGACGCCGGCGATGCGTCCATGAGGTAACCGGGCCTGGCCCGTCACCTCACACAGCTCCGTGTAACAACTGCGTGGGGCTTTCAGTCCAACGTCGCGTGCGTTACCGCCTCCCCGATTGGGACATCCAGATGCCAGAACCGCTGATGTCATATTGGGCTGCCTGGAATGAGATAGACCTGGGGCGCGTGCCGCAGCACCTCGCCCAAGCCGTCACCGCCGACGTTGAATGGAACGACCCACGCGACTCGTTCATCGGCGTCTCTGAACTGGAAGCGGCGATTCGAAGGCTGCGGTCGAGCAAACCGGGCTATCGGTTCGTGATCGCGTCGGAGATCGATCACCATCACGGTCGACTCAGGTATCGCTGGGACATGGTCAGTCGTGGTCGGACTTTGATGGAAGGGCTCGATATCGTCACCATCGATCCTTCGACGGGCTTGATTTGTCGAGTCGACGGGTTCTTCGGTGATCCCACGCCCGTCAACCCGGATACGAGCGGAGTGCCGGCTGCCCTACGTCGTGAAGTCTAAGGAAGACCCTGCAGGGCAGTGGCTTGCCCCAGAGGTGTCAATCGATATCTCAACCCTGCCCCTACGACCGAACCTTGCCTGGGCGCCGGAACCAGAAAGAGAGGCCAAACGAAACCAGGGCGAAGAAGGCCAACATCCCGAACGTGGTCGCCACCGGGACCATGGCGGTGTCGACCAGGTAGCCGGATTGAGGATTGACTAGCACGTGGAAAAACGCCAGCACCGCCAATCCCCAGATCGCTGCCCACACCCAGCGTCGTCGTTGAAAGAGGACCCGGCCTGGCATCCCCCGTACTGGCAGCAACCCAAAGACCAACCCTTCAAAGGCGGCGACGACTGACATTGCCAGTGCCGCTTCGACCGGGAGAGACCACGTCGCTTCGCTCCCCCCTCGCACAGCTCCCAGTCCCAACCAAGACGCCAGCGCAATCAACAGAAGGGAGATGGAGGCGAAGGTCACCTCATTGGTCTCCGTCTTCTCTCCAACCTCGTGGCTAAAAACGAGGGCCAAGACCATGCCGTAGAGGTAGCCGGGAACGAATCCGACCAATCGCGACAAGATGACACACCCCACCCCTACCAGAAGGGCGATCGGTAGGGCGCGCAGCGTCCCCCAGTCGCCACTTCGCACCCGGCGTAGGATCCGGGTGGGGAGTACAAAACCGAGGGTGGTTAGGACGACTCCCACCAGCAGCCCGCCAAAGGTGGCGACTGAAGTCTCGTTGAAGCCGAAGCCAGGATCGAGAAAGCCATAAAGGAGAGCCATGAGGATCACCCCCAGGGCTAGGCCCCACCGCGTCTCCCAGAATCTTCTTCGCCGGTCGGCGGTCCGAGGTCGAAACCACTTCCGGATCTCCTGATAATGCTCGGCCAGAGTGGTGTTGAAGAATTCGGCTGGGAACGGAATCAAGAACAGCATTCCTGCCGTAAGGCCCAAAGACACGGCCACCACCAACGGGTCGAGGTTGATTTCTGCCGGGGCCGGCACCGACCCGATCAGTACGGCGGTGCTGACGCCGCCGATTCGGAAAAGAAACCGGCCATCCTCGACCAGGATCAGAATGTCGTCTTCGGGGCTAAAAGCGACCTGGACTGGTGATTGGAGGAGGGTTTCGAGCGGAGGGAAACCGGGCCCACGGTTGGCTCCACCTCCGGCCACCGTCACCACGGCGCCCTCCTCGATCATCCATACGCGGCCAGCCAGACGGGGCACGACGAAGGGTCGGTCAGAAGCGTCAATCGAAACTTCGATTTCAGCGGATCCGTATTCGATGTCGACCGCCCGAGTCCCGTCGATGGCCTGCGGGAAGGGAATCGGGCCGGCCCCAAGGATGGTGGTGATGAGCCCGTTAGGGGCGATCCGCCGAATGTCACCAAAGTCCGTGTCAGAGACGAATATCGCCCCGGTGGAGTCGACCGCAATGCTCGTGATGCGTCCAAAACGGGCGTCCATCGCTTGCCCTCCGTCGCCCACGCCTGCTTCGAGGGCAGGTTCGTCGGCACCGGCGATAAGGGTGGTCGACCCGTCGGCCTCAACCCGATCGATGCGAGGAATCCGACCACCAGCCATATAGAGAATGTCGTCAGGCCCCACCGCCAGTTCGGGATTGAAGACCTGAGCACCAGGGTCGGTCGCCAACACTTGGGTGATGGCTCCGTCGGGAGCGAGCGCCAGCACCGCCCGCCCGGTCGTGAAGAAGACAGTGCCATCAGAGGCGATGGCGAGACCCGAGAAGTCGTTCTCTACCTCCCGGGTGTCGCCCCGGTAGGCGACGGTAAGGATTCCATCTCTGATTCGAAGCAGCCGGGCACTGTTGTAGTCGGCGATGTAAATGTCTCCGTTGGGAGCGACCGCCACGTCGTCGGCGTTGTTGAGCGCCGCCTCGGTAGCTGGGCCGTTCTCCCCTACAGTCCCAGTGGCCGGAGGGGGTACCCCGGCAACGAGCACCACCACCTCGGCAGTGGCGGCGGCCATCAAGATCAATCCCACCGCCAACGCACGCGTCATGCTCGCCCTCCCACCCAAAACCTAATGTAATAACCGTGATCTGGGCACCAAATCT
>DATEDX010000115.1:0-13758 GCA_035281425.1 Acidimicrobiia bacterium | reverse complement strand
TGAGCCGTTCCCGACTAGCTACCAGACGCCACAAACCCCCCAAGTCGATTCCCCGGGAAGCTTCCATCAACTCCGGGGAGGCACTGGTGCGGTGGAGGCGGATGAGGGCTACTGCTCGTTCCAACCCGATCTCTCCGGTCTCCAACCATTCCTCTACTAATTGGTGGTGGGCTCGAGCCACATAGAGCAGGTCTCGGGCTATGCGTTGGGGGAGGTCGAGGCGGGAGGAGATCCAAGCGGCCATGTTTTTGCAGCCATCGGCCAGCCAGACTTGGGTTTGATCCAACTGGCGGATCAGCGGCAACTGTTGGAAGCTGGCCCGGGCTTTTTCGGCCTGCCAGCTCAATAGTTCCTGTTCCAGGCTGTCGATCGACCGAGTCGTGATAGTGGCGAACATCTGTACGATGACCATACAGTCTGGCTATGACAAGAACAACCCCCATGTCGGCGATTTCGCCAAGAAATTTCGGAAGCCAGTGGATTGTCCTTCTTCGCAGTGCGTCGCAGGACGCCTCCCGTCGGCGGCAAGGACTGAGTCCACCTGCACAGTGAGTTCACAACGTTGATCTCCGACCCCGCCCGGGCCAGCCGACACGGGCTCAGATGGGAAGGAGGTCTTCATGACTTCGCTGCCAGATCGTCCTGATCTGCACCAACTCCGCCTCCAGGCCAAGGAACTCAAACGCGCCCTGACCGACCGCGACCCCACTGCTCTCGGCCGAGTCCTCGCTTCTCACCCCAAGTTCGCCGGCCGTCCCGCCGAGCGGATGGAGGAGTGGGGTTTCTCGCTCAGAGATGCCCAAATGACGATCGCTCGCGAGTTGGGGTTCGACGCCTGGAAAGATCTCGTCAGGCAGATAGAGGGGCCAGCCGTAATGAGGTGGCCTTCCCGGGAGCACGTGAAGATCATCTCGCGGGTCTACAAGGAATCAAGAGACCTGAAGGCCGGGTTTGTCGGGACTGACCATCTGCTCCTCGCAATCCTCAATCCCGACCAGCCCACCGCTGCCTCTCAAGCCCTCGACGACCTCGGGCTTAGCTACGAGGTGGAAAGGGAGCGATTCACGAAGAATCACCGACGCTCCCGCCGGCAGGGAGTCTCGATGAACCCGGCCCTGCACACCGTGATCGGGTGGGCTCAGGGAATCGCGGTTGGCATGGGATCACCGGTCCTGACCGACGAGCACATGCTCTTGGCACTGGTCTACTACGAACACGACAGCCTCCCCTTCTTCGTCGACCGCGACGAATTGATGGAAACGCTCGAGAAGTACGGGGTTGCCACGCCCCGAGTTCGGCCGCCGGTCCCGGAGGCGCCGTCGGGCCCTTGGGGACCGTGGGTCTACCTGAACTACGAGGAACTCTCCAAAGTCCATGACGTCTTGTCCAAGCGATATCCCCCCGGTACTGCCAGGTGGGGTATCAACAAGTCCAAGTGGAAGCGAGACCATTGGTACATCCACGCCGAAGACGAGATCCCCCTAGTCGAGATCGCCAAGGAGGTGCTCCCCAGGGGGACCGAGGTCGAGGTGCTGAGCGACCGAGAGGGCAGCGAGCTCGAGAGTGTCCGTGCCCCTCGCCGCTACCGTAATCGGCCGCCTTCCTAGTTCGCAGCCACGGCTTCCTCGTAGGTGAATACACCAATGATTCGCCTGCCTTCTATGGTCATTTCCAGGCAGAGGCCTTCCCAATCCTCAGGCAGGTCAACCGAGGCCAGGATGGAGCAGGCAGTGCCGAAGAGGAGGGGTGGCCTCCCCGGCCGACCGGCCAGAAAGAGCGACCTGTCGCCTACTGGGATTGACCACAGCAGATCAGTGGGAGCTACCAACTGCCGCAGCTCGTCGTTTGGTAACTGGTCGTAGTTGACTCTTACTGCACCGACCGCCAAGGGATGGCTGAGAGGGGGAATCGAAGTAGTCGTAACGATTTCTTCTTCCGCTTCATTGACCTCCTCAACTGGTGGCCGCTCCATAACAAGCCGCATCGCACCGGGAGAGAACGAGACCTGGTCAACTGGGACCGCTCCTCTCTCCATGACTTCGATCACCTCGTGGGATCGACCGAGGGTTTCCCACTCCATCTCTTTGATCTCTCGCTCCAGGCGTTGGCGCGCCCCATCCACCCAACGCTCAAACAAGGCCGTGTACCGGCCGTTTTCATCTTCACCCGATGCCTGGGTCCTATAGATCACGACCTCGACTCCACGCCACCGACCGGGCTCGGGCAAGGCGCTGCCCGGGTCCAATTGTTCCTGATTGAGGGCGAAGAAGCCCGTGTCTTGGAAGCCCCCGAAGACAAGCGGGCTGTCCCCCAGAACCCACTCGTATCCCTCACCGTCGACCATCACCGAGCATCCCGTCTCCCGGAAAGGTGAGGGGAACGGCTCCGTGTCCGACCAGATCCGCCAAGGCAAGGACGGGTCTTCTCCCTCCATGATGTTGACAAATCCGCTCCCATCGGGAAACGCCACTTCGAATCGCCATCGGCGGTCGGGGGTAGGTCCCCAAATGGCGATCGTTGCTTCGTCGAATCCGCCGTTGTCGTGCCTGTCCATCCCCAGGCAGCGGAGATCGACTTCCTGGAGCCAGTGAAGGCGCAGGTACTCGACTGTGGAAGGAGCGAAAAGTGGACCTCCCGGACGCAGCATCACCAACCCCATCGCACCCAGCAGGATGCCGGCGGCCACGATCGCTCCCGCCCGGAAAGTCCGGGCTGGCGCGCTGGCCGGACTCGGTACCAGGTCCACCGTGGGTGGGGCCTCCAGTGGCACTGGGGCTTGATCGACCACCGCTTGATATGACCGGCGGAAGACTGCCCCGATGGCGTCGTCGAGAGTTTCAGGTCTCATCAAGGACCCCTTTCAAGGTGTTTCTGGCGAGATGGAGGTAACGCTTGACGGTTCCAGGCGTGGTTCCCATTCGGCGGGCGGTTTCGGCAATTGACAGGTCGGCCCAGTACACGAGGTAGGTGGCGGCCCGTTGCCTGACGGGCAGGGCCTACACCGCAGCCAGCACCTCCGGCTGAGGATCGGCAGGAGGTGGCTGCGGCAGATCGACGATTGCCAGTGGCCGTTGCCGGCGTCGAGCTCGAGTGCGGCACTCATTAAGAACCGATCGAAACAAGTAGGCGCGGGCGTGTTCGAGATCGGTCAGCCGCCGGCCCAGAATTCGTATAAAGACGGTGGAGACGACATCTTCGGCTTCGGTCGGTCCGGCTAGGACCGCGGCGTAGCGGATGAGCTCATGGCGATGCTTCTCCCAGAGCTCGACGTCGCTCATATGCTTCTAACTACCGAAGACCGGGATCGGTTGCACGAGCGAGGAGTAGCGGTGATGGATAAGCGCGATCGGTTCCGGGAGCTGCACGCCGGCGGCACCTTTGTCATGCCCAATCCCTGGGACCCGGGGTCGGCCCGTTTCCTGGCTTCGATGGGGTTCCCGGCCTTGGCCACCACCAGCTCTGGGCACGCCTTCAGTATGGGCCGGATCGACCAGCAGGTCACCCGCGATGAGCTGCTCGCCCACGCCGCTTCCATCGCCGCCGCGGTCGAGATTCCACTCAACGTCGACTCTGAACGGTGCTTCGCCGATACCCCGGCGGGGGTGGCGGAGACGGTGCGGCTCATCGCCGAGACCGGTGCTGCTGGTTGCTCGATCGAGGACTACGACCCCGCCACCAGCGAGATACACACCCTGGAATGGGCTGCCGAAAGAGTGGAGGCCGCCGCCAGGGCAGCAAAGGCAGCAGGACTCGTGCTTACGGCCAGGGCGGAAAACCACCTCTATGGCGCTGATGACCTCGATGACACCATCGCTCGTTTGGTGGCCTACCGGGATGCCGGGGCGGATGTGGTCTACGCCCCGGGCCTGAAGGACCTCGACCAAATCGCGCGCCTGGTCAGAGAAGTGGAGGTCCCGGTGAATGTCCTGGCTTTGGCCAGTGGCCCATCGGTCTCCGACCTAGCGACCGTCGGGGTGAGGAGGGTATCCACCGGGGGAGCTCTAAGTCGGGCGGCTTTCACCGGTCTCCGCGACGCCGCCCAGGAGTTGCTCACCTTCGGCACCTCTACCTATGCCGCTAGCGCCGTCACGAGCGCTGAGCTCGCGGCCGCTTTCGGACTTCGATGACCGGAGGACCGGCCGTTACTCTCCGAGACATGTCTTCGATTCTGGTTCATCTGTTTCGGCATCACCGCTGGGCCAACCGGCACATGGTGGAACGGTGCCGGGGACTCTCTGATGCCCAACTCGAGAGATCGGTGGAGGGAACCTACGGAACCTTGCGCGACACCCTTACTCACCTGATCAGAGCTGAGGCCGGGTATACCTTTCGCCTCACCGGCCAGCCTCGAGTGTTTGGCCGGGAGGATCCCTTTCCCGGGGTAGAGCGGATGCTCGAGCTCCTTGAGCAGACCGGGCACGCCCTCGAGGAGGTGGCGGAGTCGTTGGGCACAACGGAGATGGTGGAGATCACTACCGATGAGGGCACCACGGTCTATCCGTCCTTCGTGATCCTGCTGCAGGCCGTCAACCACGCCACCGAACATCGCAGCCACATCGCCACCATCCTCACCCAGCTCGGGATTCAACCTCCCGAACTCGACCTATGGGCCTACAACGACGAGGTCCTGAAAACGTGATCTCCTCGAGCTGAAGGTCCTCGGCGTTCCAAATGGCGATCGGTCAGGAGAAGGGCTTCTCGTAGATCGTGGTAGTGGCGTCGATCTGGTACCCCAAACTCTGATACAGGTGGAAGGCCCCGGTGGGATTCTCGGCGTGGACTCCTAGCCCAACTTCCTCCATGCCTCGCTCTTTGAGCACCCGCATGCTCTCGCAGATCAGCGCCCTGGCCACGCCCCGGCCGCGCCACTCCTTGATGGTCGAGATGTCCTCCGTATAGCCCCGAAGCCTTCCGTACTCGGCGTTCTCGTCGGGATTGATGAATGAACGAACCTGACCCACAACCCGGTCGCCCTCCCACGCGACTTTCCAGAGGCTCGGGTCCCTGTGGGGCCGATCGAGGAATGCTTCCCAGTCAGCTTCGGTGGGCGGACGAGCACCCCAGTGGTCACGGAACGCCTCGACATCTGCTTCCCAGATCGCTCGGAGGTGGTGGGGTTCGACCGGCCTGACTTCGAGCCCGGCGGGGAGGGGGGCGCTCGGTAGGTCTTCGGTGATGCTGCGGGACATCTCCGCGCCGTAGGTCACGGCCAGGTATCCGTCTCTTTCCAGCAGGGCCGTCGTACCGTGTTCTCCTCCCTCCGCCCAAGAGCGGAAGACCTTGGCCGTGCCGGGGTGGTTGCGGGCGATCTGACGTAGACGCGCTTGATTCCAGGCAAGGATGGCGGTGCCAATCCGCCGCCGGCGCCACTCCGGGACTAGGACCCCGAAGTGGTAGTAGACCCGCCGGCCATCTTCCTGCTCTTCCCACCAGACCCGGGAGTAGGCGATGGCTTCACCTGCCATCTCGGCGAAGCACATGTCCTGGTAGGGGTCGCAGTTGTGGAGGTGTTGGTAGCCGGTGGCGATGGTTTCGGCCGAGTCGGTCCGCTCGACGTTGTCAGCCTGCTTGGCAAGGTTGATGATGGCCGCCATCGCCTCATAGTCGGTGCTTCCGGCGAAGTGGCGGAAGCGAAGCCCGGGGAGGTCGGGCGCGCCGTCGATGGTGATGGTGGGAGCAGGCACCGGCGAACGCTATCTAGGTGCTCAGGAACGCGCCGGCGAATTACTTCAACACCCAGGTGAGGGCGTCTTGGAGGCGGTCGCGCCAGGCCTCCCAGGTGTGGCCGTCACGGCTCTCTTCGTATTTCACGGAGAGGCCTGCCCTTCGCAAGCGCTCGGCCATGAAGCGGTTCTCCCCGATCATCCGCTCATAAGTTCCGCAGGAGACGAACACCTTGGGTGGAAGGGCTGAGGGCTCCAGGCGATGGAGGAGGGCGGCAATCGGTCCCAGGATGCCTTGGGCGACGCCCCAGCCTGGTGTCTGGGCGAAGGTGCCGGATTGGAGGATCAAACCCGTGAAAGCGCCGGGATGACGCCAGGCGGTGTGCAAGGCCGCCACCGCGCCGAGACTGGCTCCGGCCAACACTCGGGTTCGACTAATCCGATAGCGCTCTTCCAGCACGGGAAAGGCTTCTTTCACCACGAAGTCGGCGTGACTTGGATTGGCGGCGTATTCCAACAGCCGCTCCCCGGGCCAGGAGAAGGCGACCAGAACCGGGGGGATACGTCCCCAATTGATCAGGTTGTCGAGGACCAGGGCCGTCGACCCGTAGGTCAGGTAGTCCCCGCCGTCGTGGACGAAGATCAGAGGAAGCTCGCCTTCGCCGGCGAAGGCGGCCGGTTGATACACGGTCAGTTTCCGCTCACCGCCCATGGCCGACGGTACCCAAATATCGACGAAGTCACCGGTGGGGGTTCCCTCGTGGATCTGGGCGAAGTCGGGCACCTGATAGCCATGGGCGCGGCACACCGAGTTGGTTCCGAAGGGGTTGGTGGTGGTGAGGGGATTGAGGGGGTCGTTGACCCATTCGGCGTGGTGATCGGCCAGTATCTCGAGCTTGTATTCGAGCCGAGCTCCGTCGGGAAGGTGCAGCCCCAGCCACCAGAGATCATGACCGTTGAGGCGGTGAAATTGGTGCGGTCCAGGGAACCCGGCGATCATCGGACGGAGGCTGACCGCTTGCGCTTCCCCCCGGTAGAGGAAGGTGGCCCGCCCCGGCGCTACCAAGGGAAAGCTCTGTTCGGCGATGAAACGTTCGACCTCCTCGGGGGAGGCCCCGGCCAATTCACTGAGCTCTTCTGGCGCTTGCATCCAAAATCCCTACCGCTATGCCGCCCGCACCTGGGCGATCTCTCCTACCCGGGCCAGCATCTCCCTAAGCGTGTCATAGTCGGGATGACGCATCCTGACCCAGGCATTGGCCATGTATCCCGCCTCCACCGGCTGGGTGGGGGTGCCGGGGTCGGGTGTGTGGAAGTCGATGATCCACTCCCCGTATTGGCGGCGCACCTCCTCTAAACCCTCGTAGCCGGCTATGACCCCGTCCCGATCGGGGCGGAGAGCGACAATGCCGGCGGAGTAGTTACGGGAAGGCCGAGTCGTCACCCGGCCGTAGCAGATGGCCATGGCCCACTCCCGGTAGAGATCGAGGTCGTTGGCAGCGCAGTAAAGATCCCAGGCCCCGACTCCCGGAGGGCGGCAACCGATCTCGGAGAACTTCAAGCCTTTGGGCCCGAAGAACCACTCCATGTGGGTGGCCGAGGTCCCGATCCCGAGGGCGGGGATCACCCGCCGCCCCATCAGCTTCACCTCGTCGTAGCCGGGCGCGGAGTCGATGCGGTTGGTGGTGATGAACACTGGTGATATCCATCGGGTCCGCATCGCTTCCAGCACGTTCGGGTAATAGTGGGAGGCGAACTCCAAGGCCACCTCGCCGTTAATGGCGACGGTGTCGTAAAAGCCCTCGTGGCCCTCGATGAACTCCTCCACCGCCACCGACACCCCCTGCTCGAAGCGGATGCTGGCCAAGGCCTGACTCAGCTCCTGGTCGGAGTCCACCCGGAAGGTTCCGGAGGCCCCGGCGGCATCGCGAGGTTTGATAATCAGCGGATAGCCGATCTGCTGGGCGAAGGTCCACACTTCCGAGGCGTTGTCAGCCCCGATCGACTGGGCAGAAGGGATCCCCGCTTGACGCAGCGCCTCCTTCATGGCCGGTTTGTCCCGGCAGAGGAAGGCGGTGCGGACCGAGGTGCCGGGGATAGCGCACTGCTCCCGCACCACCGCGGTGGGGAGGATGTGAGCTTCGATGGTGGCCTCGAGCCGGTCCACCCAGATCCGTGACTGGACGAAACGCACCGCTCCTTCCAGGGCCCCTATGTCCACCACTGATGGCACCTGCTCGTAGTGGGTGAGCCAGCCCTTCAACTCGTCGTCGAGCCATTCTTGGGGCCGTTCGCCGATCCCGATCACCGAAGCGCCCGCCTGGGCCAGTCCTCGTACGAATTGGCGCTGGTAGTTGGGAAAGGACGGCTCCACGAAGATGACGTTCATGCCCCACTCAGCTTCTCGTAAAGGTCGGCGTACTCCGACGCGCGCCGTTCCCAGGAATTGTCCTCGTTCATGCCGTTGAGTTGCATCGCCCTCCAGGCGTCGGGCTGCCGGTACAGGTTGAGGGCCTCACCCAGTGACCAGGCCAGGCCCTCCTCGGTGAAGTGATCGAAGACAAACCCGTTCCCTTCCCCGGAGGCGGGAGAATAATGGCGGACCGTGTCAGCCAGGCCGCCGGTGCGACGCACCACTGGTGCCGTCCCATAGGCCAGGCTGTACATCTGGTTCAGTCCCGAAGGCTCGAACCGGGAAGGCATCAGAAACATGTCGGCCCCAGCTTCGATGCGATGAGCCAGCGGCTCGTCATAACCCGCCACGAAGTAGGCCCTCTCCGGGAAACGGTCGGCCAGCCAGCGGAGTGCCTCTTCGTATCGATGTTCACCACTGCCTAGCGCCACGAAGCGAGCCTGGTCGGCTTCGAGCAGCCAGACCAGCGGTCGGATCATCAACTCGATGCCCTTCTGTGGGGTGAGGCGGGTGACTATTCCCAACAGCGGCTGGTCACCCGGCTCGAGTCCTCCTTCGGCTAGCAAGGCCCTTTTGTTCTCTGCCTTCCCGGCCAGATCGGCGGAGGAGTAGTGGGCGACCAGGTGGGGATCGAGTGATGGGTTCCATACTTCGGTATCGATGCCGTTGAGGATCCCGTAGAGATCGCCGGCGCGACGGCGCAGCAGCCCGTCGAGGCCTTCCCCCATCTCGGGAGTCTGGATCTCATGGGCATAGGTGGGGGAGACGGTCGTGATGGCGTCGGCGTATATCACGCCGTGTTCCATGAAGTTGATGTAACCCTGATGGAGATGGTCCTGGTGGAGAAGGTAACGCCGATCTCCCAGTCCGATGTCGCCGGCTACTCCGGCGTCGAAGACCCCTTGATAAGCGAGGTTGTGAATCGTGAACACGGTGGCCGACTGTCGAAAAAGGTCCGCCTCGTCCTGAAAGGTGCGCACGAGAAGAGGCGCCAGGGCGGTATGCCAGTCGTTGGCGTGAACGATGTCGGGCGCCCACTTCCGTCGCCGGCACAGCTCGAAGGCGGCGTGGGTGAGGAGGAGGAACCGCAGGTGTTCGTCGGGGTCCGAGGTGTAGATGGATCCACGGGCGAAGAACTGGGGTAGTTCGATGAACCAGTTGCGCTGGTCGGGAGCGAGCCACAGCGAGAAGGCCGCCCGCCAGCGCCCCAGTACGATCTCGATGTCTTCATAGATCCGTACCAGGCCATGGTGGTTGTTATCGATGTGGCCATAGAGCGGGCTGACGGTGACCACTTCGTGGTCGAGCTGGACAAGGTGAGCGGGAAGGGCCGCCGCGACGTCTCCCAACCCCCCGGTCTTGGAGAAGGGTGCCACTTCTGCAGCGAGGAAGAGGATCTTCACCGGGGTTCGATTCTGGCAGACCGCCCGCCGCGGTGAGCAGCAGAGCACTACCGTGAGCGGGGTGGCCGGAGTTGTCTTCGTGGCTCCCTACTTCCTCCCCACCACCAACCGCTTCATCGCCGCGGTGGCGTCGCTTCCCGGGGTGCCGGTAGGGCTGGTGAGCCAAGACCCGGCGGAGAAGCTTCCTGAAGAGATCCGTGCCTTCCTCCAGGCCCACTATCGGGTAGCCGACGCTCTCGACCCCCAACAGTTGGTCACCGCCGCCGGCGCCCTCGCCCCGGCGCTGGGGGGAGTGGACCGCATACTGGGAGCGCTGGAAGAGCTCCAGGTGCCGCTGGCCGAAGCCCGGGCCCAGCTTGGGATCCCCGGAGTGGAGGTGGAGACCGCTCGCAACTTTCGTGACAAGGACCGCATGAAGACGGTTCTCAGGGGGGCGGGCCTTCCCTGTGCCCGCCATGCCTTGGCCGGCTCGGGGGAGGAGGTGTGGGCTTTCGTCAACCAGGTGGGGCTGCCGGTAGTGGCCAAGCCCCCGGCAGGTTCCGGCGCCCGCAATACCTTCCGGCTGGACCGTCCCCACCAGGTGGAGGAGTGGCTGCATTGGTCACCGCCCCGCCCCGATCGACCCACCCTGGTGGAGGAACTGATTGTGGGCGAGGAGCATGCCTTCGATTGCGTCTTCCTCAACGGGCAGCCGGTGTGGTGGAGCATCACCCGCTACCACCCTTCACCTTTGGAGGTGATGCAGGAGCAGTGGATTCAGTGGGCTGCCATCCTGCCCCGCGACATTTCGGGAAGCGAATACGTCGAGATCGGTCGGGTGGGTCCCGCCGCCATTGCCGCCCTGGGTTTGCGGACCGGCCTGGTACACATGGAGTGGTTCCGGCGACGCAACGGCGAGGTGGCGGTTTCTGAGGCAGCGGTTCGTCCCCCGGGTGCCCAGTTCAGCACCCTCATCTCTTATGCCCACGACTTCGATCTCTATCGGGCCTGGGCGGAGTTGATGGTTTTCGACCGTTTCGATCCCCCCGAGCGACGCTACGCGGTGGGTTGTGCCTACCTCCGCGGGCAAGGTGAGGGAACGGTGCAGGCAATTTACGGGCTGGAAGAAGCCCAGAACGAGGTGGCGGGGCTGGTGGTAGAGGCCAAACTGCCGCGCTCCGGCCAGAATCCCAGCGGCCACTACGAAGGTGACGGTTACGTGATCGTGCGCCACCCAGATACCGAGGTGGTCGAGCGGGCCATAGCCACCATCATCACCACGGTACGAGTGCAGTTGGGATGAACGTCGTTTTCCTCTCGCCGGGGTTTCCCACCGAGATGACCGACTTCGTTCGGGGCCTGGCCGAGGTGGGTGCCAATGTCATCGGACTGGGAGACCAACCGGCCGGGAACGTTCCCGAGAAGGCGCAACAGGCTCTCGCCGCTTATTACCAGATCAGCTTCTCCGATCCCCGCGGGGTGGTCGAGTTGGTGCACCGAATCAACGAGCGGGTGCGAATCGATCGGGTGGAGTCGCTGTGGGAACCACTCATGATCCTGGCCGCCCGTTTGCGCCAGGAGTTGGGCCTGCCGGGAATGACCGTGGTGGAAACGGTGCCTTTCCGGGACAAAGAGGCGATGAAACAAGTACTGGATGGCGCCGGGATTCGCACCCCGCATCACTATCGAGCTCGATCCGTAGCCGAGGTTGGTCAAGCCTTGGAGCGGGTGGGTTACCCCGCCATCGTCAAACCTATCGCCGGAGCCGGCTCCGCCGACACCTACCGTCTCAACGATGCGAGTGACGCTGCAAAGGTGATGCCGGCATTGAGCGGGGTCGACGAGGTCAGCGTCGAGGAGTTTGTCGATGGCGAGGAATTCACCTTCGACACCATTTGCCGGGGGGGCCGGATTCTCTTCTACAACATCTGCTGGTACCGGCCCCGTCCCCTCATCGGCAAGCAGAACGAGTGGGTCAGCCAGCAGACGGTGGTCCTCCGCAATCCCGACGTCGATTATCTGGCGGCAGGCCGGCAGATGGGGGAGCGGGTGCTGGAGGCGATGGGGTTTCAGGAGGGGTTCACCCACATGGAGTGGTACCTGAAGCCCGACGGGGAGGCCGTGTTCGGGGAGATCGGGGCCCGCCCCCCCGGCGGGCGAACGGTTGACGCCATGAACTTCGCCTCCGACATCGACTTGTTTCGGTGGTGGGCCGAAGCCATGGTCCACGGACAGATCAGCTCGGTGCTGGAACGGAAATACAACTGCGCCACCATCTTCAAGCGGGCGGTGGGACAGGGAGTGATAACCGGTTACTCGGGGCTCGATCGCCTACTGGCCGAGTTCGGGCCCCACGTGGCGGCCCTGGAACTCAACCCGATCGGCTCGCCACGCCGCGACTGGCGCCAGCTGCTGATCGGCGATGGGATGGTGGTGGTCCGCCACCCCGATCTGCAGACCTGCGTCGAGATCGCCGACCGTTTCGGCACCGAGTTCCAGATCCACGCCCAGCAGTCCTAGCCGGCGGTGAAAGCCTCCACCGGGTTGTTGAGCGGATCCTGGCTCCACTCGAACCAGCCGCCGTCGTAAACCGCGATCCTCTCCCACCCCATCAGGTAGGCGTAGAACCACGTCTCCGACGCCCGCCAGCCAGTGCCGCAATAGAAAGCCACCCATTTGTCGGGGGTGATGCCGGCCTCGGCCCAGTTGCGAGCGATCTCGGGGTAAGGCCGCATGGTGTTGTCGACGTTGCGGTAATGCTGCATGTGGTAGGCGTCGGTCCCGCAGTTGCCCCAGACGTCACCCACGATGCGCCCCTTGGCCTTGATGTAGTTGTAGCCGCTGGTTTGACCGGTGTGCTCCCGCCAGGTGCGAACGCTCACCAAGGCCGCTCTCTGCGGATCGGCAAGGATGGCCTTGGCTTCGGGCAGGTCGACCATCACCTCGGGCCGAGCGGGGATTCTCAGACCAAATGAATTCGCCGGTTGGGGGATTCTTGTCTGGGTCTCCAGTTGGTAGCCGGCGGTGACCCACCAGTCGTATCCCCCGTCGAGTAGGCGCACGTCCTCGACGCCGGCGTAGCGCAGGATGGCTGCGGCCCGGGTGGCAGCGATCTGGCCTGCCCGCCGTCCTGGCCACTTCTCGTTGGGATTGCCCACCGAGTCTCGCCCATAAAGGATCACGGTGCTGGAGGCGGTGATACCGAGGTGAAGCAAGGCCCGTTCCAGTTCCTCCGGTGAGCGGCGGTTCCAGTCGATCTCCGATTCGAGCCAGTTGGTGTCGAGATAGAAGGCCCCGGGGATGTGTCCGTCGGCGTATTCCTCAGGGACGCCAAAGTTGACGTGGAACACCGCGAATGGTCCGCCGGGGAAGGTTGGCGGAGTCTGTCCGTCGAGGAGCCTTTGCAGCCATTCGGGATAGACCAGGTGGCGGTAGTTGGGCAAACGCTCGAGAGGAAGGTCGGGTCGGGAGGCCCACAGGTCGAAGCCACCTTCGTAGTCGAGGACCTCGCCCGCCCCGTTCGCCTCTAGCTGATGGCGCAGATCGGCTCCCTGCCCGGGGAAGTCTCCGTAGATCACGACCGTCTTCCCGTCGACCAGGCCCTTATCGGCCAGGAGTTGATCGAGGCCGATTTCGTCGACCAGGGTGAGCCAGCGGGCGGGGAGAGCAACCGCTCCCGGGAGGTGACCTCCCCGGGTCTCGCCGCGAAGGGTCCAACCGTTGTAAGCCGCCAGCGGACGGACGTCGACCACGACCAGGTCGATGTCGCCGAGGCGGCGGTGAAGGTCGTCGGTACTAATGGTGGTGGTGCGGTCGATGGTGGCGGTCATTGATTTCCTTTCTGAACAACAAAAAACCCCTGCGCTTGAAGGGGCAGGGGTGGGAGTGAAGAATCTGGTTGAAGGGTGACTCTTAGCGGCGCGACCACCTGCCCGTCGGCATACAGGCGCACATACACATGGTGGCGGCAACGGACCTGGTCATGGCTGCACACATTCTGGTCGAGTCAGACGCCGCGATGCAAGGCAGGGATTTCCACGAGGGGCCAGATTGACAGGGAGCGGTGAATCAACCCACTGTCGAGGCGTGACGCCTCTGCTGGACCTTCCCATGGTCAACTCAAACGCTTCCATACATCACCTGACGTGACGGGAACGAGCTACTCCAGACACCCGGGCAGAACCAAGCGCCGACGTGCCGATCTCGGGCGGTGTCAGATATGGGCGAAATCCCCCGGGCTCTGTTTTTCTGCGCTAGCTAACCGAATTGGCCGGCGAGCTGCTCGCCCTTCTAATTGGAT
>DATEDX010000114.1:0-11547 GCA_035281425.1 Acidimicrobiia bacterium | reverse complement strand
GGCGATCGACCGGACCCTCCTGGCGCTGGCCGAGTTCGGGGGCCGGATGGAGGAGGAGGGGGTGGAGAAACGGAGGGCGGTGGCCACCTCCGCTTCGCGGGATGCCGCCAATCGGGAGAGCTTTTTCGATCGGGCCGAAATCGCGCTGGGAGTACGGCCCGAGTTGCTCACCGGGGAGGAGGAAGCGAGGTTGGCGTTTGCCGGTGCCACCGCCGGTCTGTCGTTGCCGCCCCCTTTCGTGGTGGTGGACATTGGGGGGGGATCCACCGAGTTCGTTACCGGCGAAGGGGGGCGATCGTTCGATGTTGGCTCGGTGCGCCTCACCGAGCGGGTGTTAGGTCACCGCCCCGCACCATCGGAGGAACTGGCTGCGGGTCGCAATCTGGTCGTCGAGGTGTTCTCACCCGTGGGTCCAACCCCGGGCACAGTGGTAGGGGTGGCGGGGACCTGGACCAGTCTGGCCGGAATCCAATATGGCGATCCCCGGGTTCACATGAGGGAGCTGACGCTCGGACAGGTAACGGGTCTGGTGGAGCTGCTGGCGGGACTCTCCGTCGAGGCCACCGTCGCCCTTCCCGGTTACGACCCCGCCCGGGCCCCGGTGATCCTGTCCGGGGCGGTGGTCGCTGAGGCCGCCCTCAAGGCGCTCTCGGCAGACAAAGTGGTGATCTCCCTCCACGACCTCCTCGACGGGGTCATAGCCGCCCTCCTCTGATCTGCGCGGATTTTTCCGTCGCCACCACGGAAAAATCTGCACGGAACGACCCTGGCGCACCTTCTGTGTCGAAAAACCCGTCGCTGCGACGGAAAGATCCGCGCAGAAGGTTGGCGTTACCCTTTGGGTCGGCTCTGCCCGGGTGTCGAAACAGGCAGCCGAGAGGGGCTTAAACCCCCTTGCCCCGAAAGGGGCGTGTGGGTTCGAATCCCACCCCGGGCACAACGCCATAGGCGCAGGGTGGTGACCCCAGGGTCGATTTGCGACAATGAGGGCCCGTGACCACGCCGGTTCTCTCTGACTCCCGTCTGGCCAGCCTCGGAGCCCAGGCCATCGCCGACGCCTACGCCGCTTTCGACGGCCGCTTCCGCATCATCACCCGCCGGGCCCGGATCCGATTCGAGGAGCGGGATTGGAAAGGGATCGCCGCCGACGCCCGCCAGCGACTCGACCTCTACGGAGTGGCGTCGACCGACACCGCCTCCTCGGTGAAACGTCTCTTGGGGGAGCGGGTCGACGACAAAACGATCTGGGTGGCGATGAAAGCGGTCTACTCCAGCCTCATCCAAGACCGCAACTACTTCGAACTGGCGGAGACCTTCTTCAACTCGGTCACCCGCAAGATCTTCACCACCGTGGGGGTTGACCCTCACATCGAGTTTGTGGATACCGATTTCGACTTTCCCCCCAACGAGGCAGAAAGACCCGTTTATCGGGCATACGGTGATCCCCCCGGCAACGCCGATCTGATCCGAACCATCCTCACCGACACGGGTTTCGGTCCCCTCTTTCGAGACCTGGAGGAGGATGCCACCCGGGCCGCGGCGAGGCTCGGGGAGCATCTCCGCCGGATCGGCGCCCTGCGGGTGGTGGACCGGGCCGAGGTGGTGGATGCGGTTTTCTACCGGGGCAAAGCGGCCTATGTGGTCGGCAGGATCTACAGCGGCTCCCACGTAGTCCCCATGGTCCTTGCCCTTCTCCATCAGCAAGACGGCATCTATCTCGACGCCGTCCTCCTCACCGAGAACCAGGTCTCCATTCTCTTCTCCTTCGCCCGCTCCTACTTCCACGTCGACGTCGACCGGCCCTACGACCTGGTCCGCTTCCTCCGCAGCCTCATGCCCCGCAAACGCCTCTCCGAGCTCTACATCGCCATCGGCCAGCACAAACACGGCAAAACCGCTCTCTATCGAGAGTTGCTCGAACACCTGGCCAGTTCCGGTGAGCAGTTCGACTTTGCCCGTGGCACTCGAGGCTTGGTGATGTCGGTGTTCACCCTCCCCGGCTTCGACATCGTGATCAAGGTGATCAAAGACCACTTCCCTTCACCCAAACGTGCCACCCGGGAGGAGGTCCGTGACCGCTACCGAATGGTGTTCCGGGGAGACCGGGCGGGCCGGTTGGTCGACGCCCAGGAATATGAATATCTGGAGTTCGACCGCCACCGCTTCGCCCCGCAGTTGCTCGCCGCTCTGGAAAGCGATGCGGGACGGACCGTGACGGCTCACGATGACCAAGTGGTGATCGGCCATGCCTACCTGGAGAGGAGGGTGATACCCCTCGACATCTACCTGCGGGACGCCGACCCCGACCTGGCCCAGGCCGCCATCCTCGACTACGGGGCGGCAATCAAGGAACTCGCCGCCTCAGGGATCTTTCCCGGTGACCTCCTCCTTAAGAACTTCGGCGTCACCCGACACGGCCGGGTGGTCTTTTATGACTACGACGAGTTGACGACCATCGACCGCTGCGTGTTCCGTGAGCTACCCGAAGCAACCGACCCCAATGACGAGATGGCCGCCGAGCCCTGGTTCGCGGTGGGACCCGACGACGTCTTCCCGGAGGAGTTCGAACGATTCCTGGGAGTGACCGGGGACCTCCGCCAAGCCTTCCTCCAGCGGCACCGCGACCTTCTCACCTCCACCTGGTGGCGAGGGGTGCAACAGCGAGTGGCGGCGGGAGAGATGATCGACATCTTTCCCTATCAGCCACAGCAACGCCTGGGTCCGGCTATCTGACCGGCGCGAGGCGAGCCTTTAACGTAAGGCGATGCCGAAACTTGGTCCCGGCAAGCGGGCACAGCTCCCCGATCGCGCTTTCGCCTATATCGACTCTCATGGCAAACGGCGCCTCCCCATTCACGACGAAGCGCATGTTCGCAATGCCCTGGCCCGCTTCAACCAGGTCACCTTCGAGAGCGAGGCGGCTCGGGAAAAGGCCCGGGCCCGACTCCTGCAAGCCGCCAAGCGTTATGGGATCGTCCCCCTCGGCTTCATCACCGGTCAGCTCGAGAAGGAGCGAGACGTCGGTCACACTCGGACCCAGCAGCTCCATGCCGAACGCCTTCCCACCGGGGAGGTGACCCTGATGATGACCGATCTGGAAGGCTCCACCCGTCTGCTCCGCGACCTCGGTGACCACTACGGAGAAATCCTCGATCAGATCCGTGAGGTGGTGCGGAGTTCGGTCACCGCCCAAGGTGGCCTGGAGGTCGACGCCCGCGCCGACGAGTTCTTCGCCGTTTTTCCCGAGGCCGGAGCCGCCTTGGTCGCTGCCATCACCATTCGTCGACGGCTCAAACAGGCCAGCCCCGCCTGGGGTAATGATGTGCGGATGCGAATTGGCCTGCACACCGGCCGCCCCACTCGTAGGGGAGCGAGCTATATCGGGATGCCGGTGCACACCGCCGCCCGGTTGTGCGCGGCCGCGGCCGGGGGCCAGATTCTGGTCTCAGCAGAAACGAGGAGAGCGGTACGGGGCGGGGGCTTTCGGTTTCGTAATCTGGGTGAGCGCCAGCTGGCTGGGTTACCGGAGGCCAGCGAGATCTTCTTGGTGCTCAATTCGGGAGCAGAGACATGACCGGTCGGGACCTCGGGTCACCAACCAGGTCAACCCGTCAACGGGGAGGGAGGTGCGATGGCGGACTACCCAACTGAATACGAGTTCGACGCCGTTCTCCGCGACGGCGATGTCGTACAGATCCGGCCCATCCGTCCCGACGACGACGAGCGACTGATCGACTTCTTCACCCGGATGGGACCCCAGAGTCGCTACTTCCGCTTCTTCCGAGTCAAAGACAGCTTGGAGCCGGACGAGGCGCGTTACTTCACCACGATCGACTACGAGAAGCGGATGGCGTTGGTGGCCATCGATCAGGGGGCGATCGTGGCAGTGGGACGTTACGACGTGCTTCCCGACCACCCCGAGGTGGGTGAGGTCGCCTTTGCGGTAGCTGATGAGTATCAGGGCCGGGGCATTGGCTCGGAGTTGCTCTCGCTACTGACCGCCCATGCCCGTCGCCAGGGGTTGACGGGCTTCCGGGCGTTCGTTCTCGCCGACAACGTGCAGATGCTGCGGGTTTTTCGCAACTCCGGATACACCCTCACCCGAACCTTGGAAGACGGCATTTACACCGTCGACTTCCCCGTGGAACACTCCGCCGGAGCCATCGAATCAGAGGATGCCCGGGAGAGGCGAGCCATCGCCGCCTCCCTGCTCCCGATCCTCTTTCCGCGTTCGGTGGCGGTGATCGGCGCCTCCACCAGTCCCGGCTCGATCGGCGCCCGGCTCTTCGCCAACCTGCTGGCGGGCGGTTTCAGCGGCCCTCTCTACCCCGTCAACCACAAAGCGCTGGTAGTGAACTCGGTGCGAGCCTATCCCAGCGTGCTCGACATTCCCGACGTCGTCGATCTGGCGATCGTGGTGGTACCGGCAGAGGCAGTTCTGGGCATAGCCGGGGAGTGCGCCGCAAAGGGGGTCAGGGGCATTTGTGTGATCTCTGCTGGTTTCGCGGAGACGGATGAAGAAGGCAAGAAACGAGAGGCGGCCCTTCTCGACTTGGTCCGCAGTTCGGGGATGCGGATGGTCGGCCCCAACTGCATGGGGCTCATCAACACTTCAGCTTCCGTCAACCTCGTCGGCACCTTTGCCGGAGTTCGCCCCCCCACCGGCAACATCGCCATGTCCAGCCAGTCGGGAGCACTGGGCATCGCCATCCTCGAATACGCGCTCCAAACCGGGACCGGGATCAGCCAGTTCGTGTCCGTGGGCAACAAGGCCGACGTCTCCGGAAACGATCTCCTGCTGGCATGGGAAGAAGACCCATCAACCGATGTGATCCTCCTCTATCTGGAGTCGTTTGGAAACCCCCACAAGTTCAGCCGCATCGCCCGCCGGATCGCCATGCGCAAGCCGATCGTGGCGGTGAAGTCCGGACGCAGCAAGGCGGGAAGTAAGGCCGCCAGCAGCCATACCGGAGCCCTCGCCTCCTCCGATGCGGCCGTCGACGCCCTCTTCACCCAAGCCGGAGTGATCAGGGTCAACACCATCGAGGAGCAGTTCGCGGTGGCCTCCCTCCTCGCCAATCAGCCTCTACCCCGGGGGAGCAGGGTGGGGATCCTCACCAACGCCGGTGGACCGGGCATTCTCGCCGCTGATGCTCTCGAGGCTTCAACCCTCTCCATCCCGGAACTGAGCGAGGAGACCCAGGCCAAGCTACGGGCGGTGCTCCCCCCGGAGGCGGCGGTGGCCAATCCGGTGGACACGATCGCCTCCGGCGGCCCCGACGAGTACCGGGCCTGCCTGAGTGCCCTTTTGGCTTCGGACGAGGTCGACGCGGTGATGGTTATCTACGTTCCCACCACCCCGGCCGGGGGAGAGTTGGTGGCGGAGGCAGTGCGGGATGTGGTGGACGGTTACGAGGGACCGGTGCCGGTGCTGGCGGTGTTCATGCAGGAGGTGGTGCCGCTTCTCCGGTCGGGGCGCAAAACTATCCCCACTTATCGCTTCCCGGAGGCGGCGGCGCTGGCCCTGTCGCGGGCGGTCCGTTATTCGGAGTGGAGGGCCCGCGACCCCGGCCAGGTACCTCACTTCCCCGACTTCGAGATGGAGCAGGCTCGAGGGGTGGCCAGCAGCGCCCTGTCTCGGCTGGGAGAGGAGGGGGGCTGGGTCGAACCGGAAGAAGTCGAGGCCATCCTCCGCGCCGCCAACTTGCCCCTTCCCAAATCGACCAGAGTGACCAGCGTCGAGGAAGCGGTGGCTGCCGCCCGGGAGATCGGCGGGCCCCTCGCCATCAAAGTCATTTCCCCGTCCGCCCTCCACAAGTCGGACGTGGGTGGGGTGGTGCTGGGTGTCAACGGCGATCAGGCAGTGGAGGAAGCGTTCAGACGGGTATGGGATGCAGTACCCGACCCGGAAGGGGTGTTGATCCAGGAGATGGTGATCGGCGGCCATGAGGTCCTCATCGGCATGACTGAAGATCCCACCTTCGGTCCCCTTCTGGCCTTCGGGATGGGAGGGGTCCTAGTGGAGTTGCTGGGGGACGTCGCCCTCCGCCTCCACCCCCTCACTGATCAGGACGCCCGGGCCATGATCCTTTCCCTCCGCACCTCGCGGCTCTTGCTCGGCTACCGCAACCTCCCCGAGGGAGACCTGGAAGCACTGGAAGAGGCTTTGCTGAGGGTGTCGGCCCTGGTGGGGGCGGTTCCGGAGCTGGCGGAGATGGACCTCAACCCGGTGATGGTCTCCACCCCGGGAAACGGGGTCAAGGTGGTAGACGCCCGCATCCGGGTTCACCAACCACCTTTGTCCCATCAGCCGGATCTAGTCGACTTGCCGGCGGTGCGGCGCCGGCACCCCGGTTAGGGTCTGACCATGTCCGGCTTGGTTCATTTCTCCAGGGAGGGGGCGGTGGGGTTGATTCGCCTCGACCGTCCCCCCGTCAACGCCCTCTCCGAGGAATTGTCGAACGACCTCGTGGCCGCCATTGAGCAAGCGTCCGACCCTGAGGTGCGGGCGGTGGTGATCACCGGTCAACCCCACTTTGCGGCCGGTGCCGACATTAAGGGGTTTCAGGCTGCCTATGAGTCGGGCCAGGAACAGCAGATGGCCTCTTCGCTGGCCTCCGCCATCCTCGCCCTGGAGGGGCTGCCCAAACCGGTGATCGCCGCCATCCATGGGTATGCCTTGGGAGGGGGATTGGAGCTGGCCATGGGAGCCGACTTCCGATACATGACTGAAGATGCCCAGGTGGGCCAGCCGGAGATCAAGCTGGGGCTGATCCCCGGAGCCGGGGGCACCCAACGCCTGCAACGGTTAGTTGGACAGCAAAAGGCCCGAGACATCGTCTATTCCGGCCGCTTCGTATCGGCCGAGGAGGCTCAGGGGATCGGGCTGGCCGACAAGGTGGCGCCAGCGGCCGACCTGCTCGACTTGGCCTTAGGGGATGCCGCCCGCTGGGCCGAAGGCCCCACCCCGGCCCTGGCTGCCGCCAAACGCGCCCTGCTCAACGGGTGGGGAAAACCCCTGGAAGAGGCGCTGGCGGTCGAAGCCGAGCAGTTTCACGGAGCCTTTTGGACCGAAGACGCCAAAGAGGGGGTGTCGGCGTTCCTCGAAAAGAGAGAGCCCCGCTTCACCGGCCGCTGATCACCCACCCCCGATCCCCGTTTTGGCGCGCCGCCATCGGGCTATAGCCCGACGGCGGCGCGCCAAAAGCCGAGGAGGCGAGAGGTCAGGCGGAGATGGCGGTGCCCAGATAGGCCTGGGCGAAGTAGACCAGGAACGCCACTGCCACCACCCACATCAAGGGATGGATCTCGGCAGCTTTTCCCTTGAAGATCTTGATCAGGGTGTACATGACGAAACCGGCGCCGATCCCCACGGTGATGCTGAAGGTGAGCGGCATCAGGACGATGGTGAGGAGGGCGGGGAACCCTTCCTCGAAGTCGTCGAAATCGATTCCCCTGATGAGGCCACTCATCAGGAAGCCGACCAGGATCAGCACCGGCGCCGTCGCCTGGGCGGGAATCAGCCCGGCCAGGGGCGACAAGACGATGGCGATCAGGAAGAGGACGCCGGTCACCACGGAAGTGAGCCCGGTCCTTCCCCCTTCGGCCACTCCCGCCGCGCTCTCGATGTAGCTGGTGTTGGAACTGACCGAAGCCGCCCCGCCCACCGCCGCCCCGATGGAGTCGACCAGCAGCAACCTTCCCACCCCGGGGATCTCACCGTTCTCTTCGGTGAGGTCGGCTTCTTCCAGCACGGCGGTAGCGGTACCGATGGTGTCGAAGAAGTCGGTGAGAAGGAAACTGAAGATCGTCAAAGCGGCAGCGACCCAACCCAAGGTGCTGAACACATTGCCGAGGTCGAACTGGCCCAAGGTGGCGAAGCTGGGGGTGGCAACGAAGTTTTCCGGCACGGAAGTGACGCCGATGAGGAGGCCGATCAATGCCGTGATCAAGATGCTGAGGATCAAGGCGCCTTTAACCCTGCGGGCGTAGAGCAACACGGTGATCGCCAGCCCAATCAGGGTTAGTACCGCGGCCCGGCTGTTGGGGAAGACGAAGGTGACGATGACCCCGTCACCCTGTTCGATCAGCCCCCCACTGTTGAAGCCGATGAAGAGGATGAAGAGCCCGATCCCCACCCCGATGGCACGTTTCAATGCCAGCGGGACCGCATTCATGATCGCCTCTCGCAACCCCACCAGCACCAAAGCGGTGACGATGAGGCCCTCGAGGACGATCACCCCCATCGCCCCCGCCGGCGTAAGCCCTTGCCCGAGCACCAGGCCGAAGGCCACCCCGGCGTTGATGCCGAGGCCGGCGGCCATAGCGATGGGATAGTTGGCCACCAGTCCCATGACGATGGTGAGCAGGCCCGCCACGAGGGCGGTAGCGGCGCTCACCGCGGCGCCGTCGAGGCCTGCCGCTGACAAGATGGAGGGGTTGACGAAGATGATGTAAGACATCACCAAAAAGGTGGTCACCCCTGCCCGCACTTCGGTACCTACCGATGTGCCCCTCTCACTGAGCTTGAAGTAGGTCTCCATGGTCGAGGAAACCTAATGCAATAGCCGTGCCCCTGCCCCCAAAGCTGCATTCAGATTCGCGCCAGGATTCGGCTGCAGAAACGTTCCAGGTTGCGTTTCCACACCCAGCGGAGGAGAGGCCGGGCGAGGAAACCCGTCACCGCGCCGCCCCACCGTCGAGGAAAGTGAAGCTCCTCCGACCAGGTGAAGAAGACTCCTCCCGCCACCGGGTCGAGCCGAAATTCACCGGTTCCGGTCACCAGGCCGGCATGGCGCACCGCGATCCGTCGGGGCGGTTCCCAGGCTGTGACCTCGATCACATCCGTTACAGACAGCGGTCCCACCCGGGTTAACACCTCCATTACCGTTCCCACACCCCGGGTTTGCTCGCCCCGAAAACTGATCGACTGGGCATCAACCATCCACTCGACGTGTCTATCGAGATCGGCGGCGGCAGCCCATACCTTCGCCAGCGGGGCTTCGATCAATACGGCAACCCTCACACCCATGCGACAATTGTGCCGTGATCTATCTCGACCACGCCGCCACCACCCCCCTCCGGCCGGAGGTAGCAGAGGCCATGGCCCCGTTCTTCGGGGAGAGCTTCGGTAACTCCTCGGGGGTGCATGCCGTTTCTCGCCGGGCCAAGAACGCCTTGGAAGAGGCCCGGGAACGGGCGGCGGCGCTGATCGGTGCCCGCCCCCAGGAAGTTGTCTTCACTTCGGGGGGGACCGAGGCCGACAATCTCGCTCTCAAAGGAGCGACCCTGGTTCGTGCCCTCCGCCGAGGGGTGGTCACCGTCGCCACCGAACACGAAGCGGTGTTGGAGACGGTCGACTTCTTGGCCCGTTTTGGCTGTCCAACTACGGCGGTGGGGGTGGACAGGCATGGCCTGGTCGACCCGGAGGCAGTGGCGGCGGCGGTCGACGTTGACACGGCGGTGGTGTCGGTGATGGCGGCCAACAACGAAACCGGCACCATCCACCCGCTCTCCGAGGTGGTGGCGGCAGTGAAGGATGCCAACCTCCAAACCTTGGTCCACACCGACGCCGTCCAGGCCTTCGCCGCCCTGGAAGTCGACGTCGACGCCTGGGGAGTTGACCTTCTCTCCCTGGCCGCTCACAAATTCGGAGGCCCGAAAGGAGTGGGGGTGCTCTATGTCCGCTCCGGGGTCGATTTGGAGCCGTTGGTGCATGGCGGTGGCCAGGAATTGGGCCGCCGCAGCGGCACCCACAACGTCGCCGGGGCGGTGGGGATGGCTACCGCCATGGAGACAGCCGCGGCCGACCGGGACCGTTTCCGTCGCGACACCGCCCAGGCCCGGCGCCACTTTGAAGCCAAGCTGTCGGATCGGGCCGAGCGCACGGTGCCCGAAGAGTTCACCCTGCCCCAACACTCCCACCTCCGTTTCGAGGGGATCAGCAACGAGACACTTTTGGTGCTGCTCGACCGGTTGGGGGTGGCGGCCTCGGCCGGTTCGGCCTGTGCCTCCGGCGCCGCCACCGTCTCCCATGTGCTTGAGGCGATGGGGCTGACTCCTGAGGAAGCCCGTCGCTCGCTTCGGTTCACCTTCGGGTGGACTTCCACCACAGCTGAGGCGGAGGAGGCCGCCAACTTGGTGCTTCAGGCTCTGGAAGGACGGCCGTGAGAGTTCTGGTGGCGATGTCGGGAGGGGTGGACTCTTCGGTGGCGGCTGCTCTTTTGAAAGAGGAGGGCCACGAGGTGACCGGAGTGACCCTGAAGCTCTGGCAAGGACCCAACGGAGAGGCCCCCACCGCCGGATGCTGCACCGTGTCCGATGCCGAGGACGCCCGGCGGGTGGCGGCACAGCTCGACATCCCCTATTACGTCTTTGACTACACCTCCCACTTCCATACCGGGGTGGTCGACCACTTCATCGGTGACTACCTCAACGGTCGCACCCCCAACCCCTGCGTGGAGTGCAACCGCACGGTCAAGTTCTCCCGTCTCCTCGACCAGGCCCAAGAACTGAGGTGTGACCTGCTCGTCACCGGCCACTACGCCCGGGTGACGAAAACCGGAGACCGCTACCAGCTCAGACGGGGACGGGACCGGCGCAAGGATCAGTCCTACGTGCTGTCGATGCTCACCCAGCGGGAGCTGTGTCGAGTCCGCTTCCCGGTAGGGGAGCTGAGAAAAGAGGAGACCCGGGAGATCGCCGGCCGGATCGGGCTTCGAACTGCGCGGAAGCCAGACAGCCAGGACATCTGTTTCGTCGGCCGGGGCGGCTACCGGAGCTTCCTCGCTCGGCTCGAGCCGGGAGCGGTGGCCCCGGGACCGATCGTCGACAGCGACGGCCATCAGGTGGGAGAACACACGGGGATTGCCGGATTCACCATCGGTCAGCGCCGGGGGGTGGGGGTGGCGGTGGGGGAGCGCCGTTATGTGGTGGCGGTGGAGCCGGATTCCGCCACCGTGGTGATCGGTCGCCAGTCCGAGCTGGAAGTACAGACGGTTGATCTGGAACGGGTGACTTGGGTCGATCACCCGCCGTTGGACGGGGAGCCGATCGAAGTGCAATACCGGGCCCATGGGGAAGCCGCCCCCGGCCGCTGGAAGGGTGGATCAGTCGAATTCGAGCATCCCCAGTTAGCAGTGGCGCCGGGCCAAACTGCAGCCTTCTACCGCGGTGACCAGGTTCTTGGCGGCGGGGTAATTTCCGCCACTCGCTGAACCATCCCCGGCCGGGGACACGACAATAAGGGTGATGGGCTCCACTTCCGCTTTTGGCGCGCCAAAACGAGGAGAGGAGCGGAGAGCTTCTGGCCCGGATCGCCGAGGGGGACGTGGTTGCCCTCCGCCGGCTGTACGAGGCCCACAGTCCCTGGCTTCGGCTGCGGTTGAGCAAACGCTGCGCCGATCCCGACCTCGTCGATCAAGCCATCCAGGACACCTTCGTTGCAGCGTGGGAGAAGGCCGGCGGATATCAAGGTTCGGGAGAGGTAGGGGCATGGCTGTGGGGGATCGCCATCCGCCGGCTAATCGACCTGCTTCGCCGGCGCCG
>DATEDX010000113.1:0-3831 GCA_035281425.1 Acidimicrobiia bacterium | reverse complement strand
TGGCGAAGCCGTACTCGCGAGCAATCGCCAATTGGGCGGTTGCCAAACTTATTTTGGGCGAAAGCTGGTTGAGGCGATCAAGGGCAGAGGGGTCGCCATCTCGGGCCGACTGCAGAAGGTCCTTGGCCGGTGGCGGAGCTGGTCGAGGTCGGGACTGGCGGGAAGATTGGGCATGACATCTCCTCTCGGTGCCTGCCGTCCGCTTTCAGGCTGCAAGGAGATGGTCAACATCACTCGCATTCAACGTCGAGAGGTGGACTCAGTCCTTTCCGCGAACGTGGCTGCTCCCTCTCCGGAGCCGGACCGGTTTCTACTTCCCGTCTCAATATATGTCAAAGTTGATGAGCATCCGCTCCCATCCCAGCACAATGGACCACGTGAGTTATCTGCCAGCAGCTGACATCGACGATGCACTGACCGCTCTCGCCGACGGCGGGTGGACGGTCGTGGCTGGCGGCACCGACTTTTATCCGGCCCGGGTGGGACGTCCCCTGACTGAGCGGGTGATCGATATCTCCAGGCTGGACGAGCTCCGGGGAATCACCGTCGCCGAGGACTCCTACCGGATCGGGGCCCTCACCCGCTGGACCGACCTCAAAGAGGCCGATCTCCCCCCGGTCTTCGACGGTCTCCGCCACGCCGCCGCCCAGGTGGGTGGGATCCAGGTTCAGAACGCCGGCACCATCGCCGGCAATCTCTGCAATGCCTCTCCGGCCGCCGATGGGGTTCCCCCGCTCCTGACTCTCGACGCCTCGGTCGAGTTGGCCTCCCAGGCGGGGCGGCGAGTAATCCCCCTCGAGGCTTTCCTGACCGGCTATCGCCAAACCGCTCGGAGGCCGGATGAGCTGGTGACGGCGGTGATCGTTCCCCGCGATGTAGAGAACGCCTTCTCCGATTTTCAGAAGCTGGGATCTCGCAGCTACCTCGTGATTTCGATCGTGATGGTGGCGACGGTGATCGAGACCTCGATCGACGGCACCATCGAAGAGGCTCGAATCGCAGTGGGAGCCTGCTCACCGGTGGCAGAGCGGCTCACCCAACTCGAATCGGAGCTGCGAGGTCTCCAGCGCAGCGATCGAGTCGAAGACCTGCCGACGTTGGATCACCTCATCGATCTCGCCCCCATCGACGACGTCCGGGCCACCGCCACCTACCGGCTCGACGCCACCCTGGCCCTGATCCGGCGTTCGCTGCGCCGGTGGGCGGAGTCGACGTGATCAGAGTCGAGTTCTCGGTCAATGGGGAGCGGGTCGAGGTCGATGGCTCGGCCCTGCGCCGTCTCAGTGATGTGCTGCGGGACGATCTTGGGCTCCGCGCCACCAAGGTGGGGTGTGAGGCGGGTGACTGTGGGGCCTGTTCGATCCTGCTCGACCAGGAGGTGGTCAATGCCTGCACCGTCCCGGTCGGCCGTCTGGGCGGACACTCGGTTGTGACCCTGGAGGGGCTCGATGCTTCCGGCCGGATCGAGCGCCTCCAGAGATCCTTTCTCCATCACGGTGCCGCCCAGTGTGGGATCTGCACCCCGGGGATGTTGGTGGCGGCGGCCGCTCTCCTGGATGCCAATCCGGCTCCCGGCGAGCAGGACGTCAAGGACGGGCTGGGCGGGGTGTTGTGCCGCTGCACCGGCTATCGCAAGATCATCGACGCCGTCATCGCCGCTCCCAGCTTTGATGAGGAGCCGGTCCGGGCACCGGAGGGAAAGGCGGTCGGTCAGCGGGTGCCACGGGTGGACGGGGTGCCCAAGGTGCGGGGCACTGACCTCTTTGGTGCTGACGGGTCACCTCCCGAGGCACTGGTGGGGCGTGTCATCCGCTCCCCCTATCCCAGGGCTTCGTTTGAGTTGGGCGACTTCGATGCCTTCCTCGACTCTCATCCGGGAGTAGTAGCGGTCTTCACTGCCGCCGACATTCCCGGCCGCAACTGGTTCGGGGTGATCGGTCCCTTCGCCGATCAACCAGTCTTTGCCAAGAGGGAGACCCGTTTTCGGGGGGAGGCGGTGGCGTTGGTGGTGGGGGAGCCCGAGGCGATGGAGGCGATCGATCTGGCCGACTTCCCGATCAGCTGGGTGGAGCTACCGGCCCTGCTCTCCACCGATCAGGCCCTGACCGATGGTGCCCCCCTTCTCCATCCCACCCGGCAAGGCAACCTCTTGATTCGGGGCCGGGTCGAACGAGGGGATCTAGAGGCGGCGCTGGCGGCGGCCGACACGGTGATCGAAGGTGAGTTCACCACCGGCTTCATCGAGCACGCCTACATCGAACCCGAGGCGGGGTTCGCCCGTCGAGTGGGAGATTGGATCGAGGTCCACGTCACCACCCAGACCCCGCACATGGACCGCCTGGAGGTGGCCGAGATCCTCGCCCTCGACCCCGAGCGAGTGCGGATCGTCCCCACCTCGGTCGGGGGCGGGTTCGGGGGGAAGCTCGACATCTCTATTCAACCCTTGATCGCTTTGGCCGCCTGGCGGCTCGACCGTCCGGTGCGGATGACCTACACCAGGCCCGAGTCGATGATGTCGACCACCAAACGTCATCCAGCCCGGATGAAGCTGCGGGCGGGGGCGACGGCGGAGGGAAAGCTGGTGGCGATGGACTTCGAGGCCACCTTCAACACCGGCGCCTACGCCTCCTGGGGCCCGACCGTCGCCAATCGGGTCCCGATCCACGCCGGCGGACCATATGTATACGACGCCTACCGAGCCCGGACGGCGGCGATCCACACCAACTGCCCACCCTCGGGGGCCTTCCGTGGCTTCGGGGTGCCGCAGGCCGCCATCGCCCAGGAGTGCCTCTTCGACGAACTGGCCGATGCCGTCGGGGTCGACCGGCTCGAGTTTCGGCTCCGCAACGCCCTCACCGCGGGCCAGTCCACCGTCACCGGACAGGTGTTCCAATCGGGAGTGGGTTACGTCGAGTGTCTGGAGGCCCTGCAGCCGATCTGGGAAAGGGCCCGGTCAGAAGCCGCTTCCTTCAACCAGCGCCAGAGGGGAAGGCGGCGGGGGGTGGGGCTGGCGGGGATCTGGTACGGGTGCGGCAACACCGCCCTCCCCAACCCGTCCACCATCAAGGTCGGGCTCGATCGAGGGGGAAGGGTGGTCCTCTTTCAAGGGGCGGTCGACATCGGCCAGGGGGCCAGCACCGTCATCAGCCAGATTTGCGCCGACGCGGTGGGAGTGCCACTGGAAGCGGTGATCCGGATCGGGGCCGACACCGACACCACCCCCGATGCCGGCAAGACTTCTGCCTCCCGTCAGACCTTCATCAGTGGCAACGCCGCCCTCGCCGCCGGTCAATCTCTCCGCAAGGAACTGCTGGGGTTGGTGGGGGGATCGGACGACTCTTCCTTCGAGATCGACGGGTCGGCGCTCTTGGTCCACGACCGGGGGGAGGTGAAGCGACTCGAACTTGATTCCCTGCCGGCGGTGGAGGGGGACCTGGTGGCGGTGGCGGTGGCCACCTACGACCCACCCACCACGGAGCTCGACGAGTACGGGCAGGGCGAGCCCTATGCGGTCTTTGGCTTCGGGGCCCAGCTCACCGAACTGGAGGTCGACCTCGAACTGGGATCGGTTCAGCTGCTGAGGATCACCGCGGCCCACGATGTCGGGCGGGCGGTCAACCCCGGGTTGGTGGAAGGCCAGATCGAGGGTGGGATCGCCCAGGGAATCGGGCTGGCGCTGATGGAGGAATACATCCCCGGTCGCACCGACAACCTCCACGACTATTTGATTCCCACCATCGGCGACGTGCCCGAGGTGGTCAGCATCCTGATCGAGTCCAACGACCCCCACGGGCCCTACGGGGCTAAGGGGATCGGGGAACACTCGCTGGT
>DATEDX010000112.1:0-35402 GCA_035281425.1 Acidimicrobiia bacterium | reverse complement strand
CCGTTCTCAAGCTCGCCCACGAGGTGGGAGGCGCCCTTCAGATTGCCCACCAATCCGGCATCACTCATGGGCGGATCACCCCCTCCAATCTGCTGTTCGATGAAAGCGACGGCGTCTACCTGAGCGACTTCGCCGTCGCCGGCGGACACGGATTACATCAGGACTGGCAAGCCCCCGAGGTATTGAAAGGTGATCCGCCCACCCCGGCGGCGGATGTCTATGGCCTCGGCCGGGTGCTGTCTAAGGCCCTGGTTGGGGCCGGCAGTGGCCGGCTTCCCTCTGGCGAGGCCACGGCTTCGATGATGAAGGCGATCTCCCGGGCGACCAGTGCAAACGCCACCGACCGTTATCAAACGGTCGAGGAATTTGTCACCGAGCTAGAACAAGACGGGTCGCGACGGCCGCGACCGGCGCCGGCCTTGGGCAGTACCGACAATCCCTATAAAGGGCTGCGAGCCTTCTCCACCGCCGACGCCGACGACTTCTTCGGCCGTCAGCGACTGGTCGGCCGCATCGTCAGCAGGTTGAGTGAGCCCGGCTTGAAGGGCCGCTTTATCGCCCTGGTCGGTCCCAGCGGCAGCGGCAAATCGAGCGTGGTCCGCGCTGGGGTCTTGCCCGCTCTGGCGGCGGGAGCACTTCCCCAATCCGACCGGTGGTTCACCACCACCATGACCCCCGGACCCCATCCGTTCGAGGAGTTGGAGGCCGCCCTCTTGAGTGTGGCCATCGAACCTCAACTGTCGTTGCTCGAAGTTTTGATGGGCGGTACCGCCGGGATCCGCCGAGCCATCGGCCAGATCCTCCCTGACGACGGATCCCCCCTCCTCTTAGTGGTCGACCAGTTCGAGGAGCTCTTCACCCAGGTGGAGGAAGGTGAAGCCGAGGCCTTTTTCGGTGGGCTGGCGGAGGCCGTCACCGATCCTCGCAGCCGCCTGCGGGTGATCACCACCCTACGGGCCGACTTTTACGACCGGCCCCTCAGCCATCGCGCCCTGGGGGAGCTGATGCGGGAAGGGACCGAGGTGATCATCCCCATGTCTCCAGAGGAGTTGGAGCAGGCGATCGTTGGTCCCGCCCTCAGCCGGCAGGTGAGCATCGCTCCGGCGCTGGTGGGCCAGCTCATTGCTGATGTCGTCGACCGTCCGGCGGCGTTGCCCCTCCTCCAGTACACCCTCACCGAGCTGTTCGAACGGCGGCAAGGAGGCCGGATCGAGGCCGACCTCTACACGCAGGTAGGGGGAGTCACCGGAGCGCTGGCGCAGCGAGCCGATTCCATCTACGGCAGTCTCAGCCCCTCCGCCCGACGGACCGCTCGACAGACCTTCCTCCGGCTTGTCACCATCACCGAAGGAGCCGAAGACACCCGCCGCCGAGTGCTGCGACGAGAACTGGAGGAGGTAGCCACCTCGCTCCAGGATCTCAACACCGTCCTCGACAACTTTGGGCGTCACCGCTTCCTCAGCTTCGACCGCGATCCGGTGTCGCGCGGACCCACCGTCGAGATCAGCCATGAGGCTCTCCTTGGAGAGTGGGGGCGGCTGCGCCGCTGGATCGACCAAAGTCGCGACGACCTTCGCAGCCAACGACAGCTGGCTGAAGCGCTGACCGAATGGGAAGCGAACGCTCGCAGCGACGCCTACCTGGTGCGGGGTGGGCGCCTCGACCGGTTGGCAGCCTGGAGCCAGGAGTCGCAAGTCACCCTCAGCCGCTCCGAACATGAATTCCTCGAGGCGAGCGTTGCCGCCCGTGACCAGGAAACGAGGCTGGCGACCGAACGAGAAGAGCAGCGGGTGGCGGCCGAGCGGCGGGCGCGGCGCCGAGCGCGGGAGCTGGTCGCCATTGGGGTGGTCACGGTGGTTGTTGGCGCCCTTGCGTTGTTCTCTTTCAACCAGGCGGAACTGGCAAGGCGGGCTCAAGACCAGATTTCTGATCGGTTACTCTCCCAGACCCTGGCCCGGCAGTCGCAAGCCAACTTGGAGACCGATCTCCCTCTGGCTTCTTCTCTGGCCTTGGCGGCGGTCCATGCCACCGCCGCCCACGGATATGTCACCCCGGAAGCGCTCGACTCGCTTCACTGGGCGTTCCAAGCCGGGAGCCTGATCTATCCCGCCGACGGCAGCACCCCGGTGGCAGTCCGGCCAGGTCCCCGCCAAAGCGGGCTCAGGGGCGTGTTCGCCCTGCCGGTCGCCGACCTGGTGGAGAGGGTGTTGCCCTTAGCCGAACTGGGGTTCTCCTCCGCCGAGTGCATCGATCACTTTGGATCCGCCGCCGCCTGCCCTGATCTGCGGGCCCCCATTCCAACCGGCCTGGAAGTTGAAGGCGGCGAGGAAGCTTACGGGGTTCATGCCAGCGACCTACCCCTAGCCCTGAATGGGGCCCGGCTGACGATGCTGGTGGGGTTCAACTCCGAGTCGCCCGGCTGGCAGCCGGAACTGGAAGCCTTCGAAGCGGCCACCGGCATCCTCATCGCCAGCGCCACCGGCAACGTCCACCTCGACCCTGAGGAGCGGCAAGCAGCCGGAGAGCCTCTCCCCGACATCTTCGCCTTGCCCCAACCGGGAGCGGTGGTGGACTACGCCTCCACCCGCTCGCTCATCGACCTCACCGCCCTCCTCGACCGGGAGACGCTCCACCAGGATTTTGGGTCGGGCTTGCTGTCGCTCGTAACCGTTGGCCAGGGACAGGAGTGGCCTGCCGATGAGGGCGCCCTCTACGGGATGCCGATGAACATCCACCAAAAGGGCCTCATCTTCTACCCGCCGCGTGAATTCCAAGCCGCCGGATACGAGGTCCCCACCACCTTCGACGAGTTGATGTCCCTCTCCGCCCGTATCGCCGCTGACGGGAGAACTCCCTGGTGCTTCTACTTCGGGTCCGGGGAAGCGACCGGTTGGCCGGGAACCGACTTTCTAGAGAGCCTCTTGATCAGGCAGAGTTCGGTCGACACTTACGATGACTGGAGCTTCCATCGGATCCCCTTTGATGCCCGCGAAGTGAGGCAAGCCGGAGCCTTGATGGAGGAGATCATGTTCGCCGAGGGCTGGGTCAACGGAGGCACCGACTCCATCTCCCGGACTGACTTCGGAGACCCCGGGCTGAACTCCCTGATCGCCCGGCCCGACCTCACCGGAGAGCCCCGTACCGAACCTGCTTGCTGGCTTTACCACCAGGCCGACTTCATGCTCGGCTGGCTGCCATCGCAGGCCGTAGTCGGAGAGGACATCGGCATGTTCCCCATGCCTCCCATGACCGGCGAGGTGGTGCCGGCGGTGGGTGGCTCCAACTACATCGCCGCTCCCTCCGATCGCCCCGAGGTACGCCTGTTCCTCCAGCACCTGGCCTCGCCTCAGTTCGGCCAGATCTGGGCGTCCCATCCCGACTCCGAGTTCTACTCCGCCAACGCCCGCTTCGATGTCACCGCCTATCAAGGGGATGTCGAAAGCCACGCCGAGGTACGGATCAAGCTCGGCGAACAACTCCGAGCCTCGATCGAAGCCGACCAATGGCGCTTCGATGGCTCCGACCTCATGCCCATCGACATCAACCGGGCCTTCTGGGCAGGGATGGCCGCCTTTGCCGACGGATCGATCTCGATGAATGAAATGCTGGCCAGCGTCGAACGGCAGTGGATCACCCTGGAAGCCGGAAGCTGACAGCTGACAGCCGAGGCTAAGGGTGGCTGAGGGATCTCAGAGCCCCGAGCAATGGACTCAGATCGGGGAGTTGCAGGGCGTCGTCGGTAACCCACCGGTAGGCGATGGTCGCGTCGGGTCGGATGACAAACAGCGATCTCTTGGCCAGGCCGCGGTGACCCTTCCACATGTCGTAGCGAACCCCGAAGGCATCGGCCGTGGTGCCCTCCCAGTCGGAGAGGAGGGGGAAGTCGATCCCGAGACTCTGGGCGAAGGCCATCTGCGAGAAGGTGGCGGTCACGGCCAGCCCCACGATCTCCGCGCCTAGGTTCCTGATCTCTTCGGCGACTGCCCCCAACTGGGACAGCTCACCGGTTCAGACCGGGCCGAAATCGAAGACGTAGAAGGCGAGGACCACCGGCCCTCGGGCGAGCAGATCCGACAGCCTGACACTCTCATCGAAGGTGCGGCGCAGCTCGAAGTCGGGCGCCCGGTCGGGGATCACTCCTCCACCAGGGCCACCGCCCGGGTCGGCCCCCCATGCGCCCCCACCACCTTTAAGGGGAACCCGATGAAGGTAAACCGCTTTCCCACCACCTCGGTCAACACCAAGTTCTCGTAGTGGGTGATGTGGCGGGCGCGGCACATCATGTGGCAGGGATAGGTCTTGGAGATGGGGTTGTCGGGAGTGGGTGAATCCACCCCGAAGGTCTTCACCCCTCGGTCGACGATCCACTGACTCGCCTCCGCTCCCAGTCCGGCAAAGTCGGTCAGATACTGCGGAGTGCCGCCGTGGCGGTCATAGGTGGCGGTGTAGAAGAAGACCATGTCACCGCTTCGCACTTCCAGCCTGGCTCGGTCCAATCCTGCCTCGATATCGCGAGGAGTGATGTCGGTTTGTATGGGGACCTCGGAGACGTCGACACAAACCGCCTCGCCGTAGAACAACTCGAGCGGCATCTGATCGATGGTGGGGGCGGCGGGGTCGGGATCGAGATGACTGAAGGAGTCGACATGGGTGGGACCGTTGTCGTTGAGCATGAAACCCCAGGTCTGAAAGGAGAAGCCACCTTCGAAACGGGGCGCGGTTTCGTCGTGGGTGACGTGCTGGAAGGTCACCGTCTTCAAGTGTCCCGGATAAACCTTCATGCCTTCGTAGATGTTCTGGGAAAGATCCACCAACCTCACCGTGCCTCCTCTCAATACATGACCACACCGGCGTTGACGTTGACGTCCGCTCCGGTGATTCCGCTCGCCGCCTCCGAGGCCAGGAAGACCACCGTCCGCGCCACCTCTTCGGGCAAAGTCAGTCTCCGCAAGGGAGATTCCTTTTCGAACTCGGCCCGTACCTCCTCGGGTTCCACCTCCCGGGCTTCGGCCTGCATGGCGATGACCCGCTCGATGCGGGGACCGGCCACAAAACCCGGCGAGATGAGGTTTACCCTGATCCCGTACTGTCCTGCCTCAAGGGCGAGGGTGCGGGTCAGCCCCACCAGTGCCATCTTCGAGGTGGCATAAGGCGTCCGGCCGAACAGGGGCCGCTTGCCGGTGATCGATCCGATGTTGATGATCGATCCGCGGCGGCGCTCGATCATCCCGGGGAGGAAGTCACGGCAGCAGAGAAAGACTCCGGTGACGTTGACCGCCATGGTTTCTTCCCATTGTTTCAGGTCGAGTTCCCACAACATTCCCGACGGCCCGGCGATGCCGCTGTTGTTCACCAACACCTCCACCGGTCCTCGCTCCTGCGCTTCTAGTGCCAGCTGTTCGACATCGGCCTCTTCCCGCAGGTCGGTGGGCACTACCCAGGCTTGACCGCCCCGATCGGCAACCTCCCCAGCCACCGCTTCCAACTCTTCAACCGAGCGGGCGGCGAGGACCAACTCGAAGCCAGCGGCGGACAAGGCGAGGGCGATCTCTCGCCCGATGCCCCGCCCCGCCCCGGTGATCACCGCCAGCGGCCGATCACTCACGTCTCACGTCTCACGTCTCACGTCTTCCGTCTTCCGTCTTCCGTCTTCCGACTCACATCTCACGTCTGCTCGGATGCTGATCGGGAAAAAACTCCGGATTGAGGCGAAGCCGGGCGGAGATGGCGTGGCCTCGCATCAACTCGGCATCAGCCACCGCCGCGGCGTGTTCTGCTACCAGCCTTGACCCTTCGGCGGTGCAGCGTTGGGTGGTGACCGTCTTCAGGAACTTTCCCACCCAGAGGCCACCGGTGTAGCGGGCAGCGCCGCCCGTGGGGAGGACGTGATTGGTACCGATGGCCTTGTCGGAGTAGGTGACGGTGGCGTGGGTACCGATGAAGAGGCTGCCGTAGTTCCGGAGCCGCTCCACAAACCAGTCGGGGTTTTCGGTCTGGACTTCGAGGTGCTCGGGGGCGATCTCATCGGCCACCTCTCGCATCACTTCGTCGTTATCACAGAGAATGACGCTGCCGTAGTCACGCCAGGCCACCCCCGCCACCTCGGCGGTGGGCCAGTGCTCCAGCCACCGCTCCACCTCAGCCATCGTCTCCCGGCCCACCCGCTCCGAGGTGGTGGCGAGAATGGCTGGGGAGGTGGGGCCGTGTTCGGCCTGGCCCAGCAGGTCGGCCGCCACCACCGCCGGATCGGCGGAGTCGTCGGCGATCACCATGATCTCGGTGGGGCCGGCGAGGAGATCGATCCCCACTCGACCGAAGAGCTGCCGTTTGGCCTCGGCCACGTAGGCGTTGCCCGGTCCGACGATCATGTCCACCGGCTCCGAGCCTTCCAACCCGAAGGTCAAGGCGGCCAGGGCCTGGACTCCACCCAGGCAGAAGATCTCGTCAGCCCCCGAGGCGTGGAGTGCCCACAACTGCGGCGGATGCATCCCTTGGGCGCCGCGAGGAGGCGCCACTCCCACCACTCTCTCCACCCCGGCGGCTTTGGCGGTGGCGACGGTCATGATGGCGGAGGCGATCAGGGGATAGAGACCCCCCGGCGAGTAGGCCCCCACCGTGGCCACCGGAATGTGGCGCTGGCCCAGCAGCACTCCCGGCATAGTCTCCACCTCGAAGTCGGTGAGGGTGTGCCGCTGCAGATCGGCGAAGGCCCGCACCTGGCTGAGGGTGAACTCGGCGTGCCGTCGTACCTCCGGATCGACGGCGGCATAAGCGGCCTCGATCTCGCTCTCGCTCACCCGGAAACGGGGTGGGTCCCAATCGTCGTACTGGCGGGAGTAGTGGCGGATGGCCGATTCACCTTCGGCTTCGACGTGAGCGATGATGCGCGAGACCGTGCGCTTGATCTCGTCGCTCACCTCCCGAGGACGTGGCTGCGGCTCCTTCAGGTAGGTGAATCGTGCATCATGCATGATGAAGGCGAGGTATACAGTTGCGCTGCTACCGAGTCAACTGACAATCGGAGGGAACGTGATCGACCTGGCCACCGCCGACCGCATTATCGACGGCACGCTGGCAGAAGGGCGCCGGTTGGGGTTCGGCCCCCTCACCGCGGCAGTGCTCGACCCCGGCGGTCACCTGGTGGCGTTGAAGCGATCGGACGGCTCGGAGTATCTCCGCCCCTCGATCGCCATCGGCAAAGCTTGGGGGGCATTAGGGATGGGTCATGCCGGTCGGGTGCTGGCGGAACGGGCGGCGAAGATGCCGGTCTTCTTTGGGGCGATGTCCGACATGTCGGGGGGAAAGATGGTGCCGCTTCCCGGCGGGGTAATCATCCGCGACGACGAGGGGCGGATCCAGGGCGCCATCGGGGTGTCGGGTGACACCGGCGACAACGACGAGCTGGCGGCGGTGGCGGGCATCGAAGCGGCCGGTCTCCGCGCCGACTATGGGCAGGTTCCGGAGTGGCGCCGGCCCTAACGGTCGATCCCGGCTTCCGCTTCGAGTAGCCGGCAGACGGCGGCGGCGTCTTCATCCGCCATCCCGGTTACCAAGGCCTGGTTATAGAGCGGGGCGACCACGTCGAGGAGCGGGGTGGGGACACCGAGGCTGGCGGCGTAGCTGGTGATGATGTCGAGGTCCTTCACGAACATCGACACCTTGGCGGTGGGGGGCGTATACCGGTTCTCGATCATCAACGGGAAGCGAAGCTGGAACATGCGGGAGGTAGCGGCGCTGTCGTAGAGCACCTCGTGGACCTGCCGGGGGTCGATACCGGCCTTCTCCGCCAGCACCATCGCCTCGGCGGCGGCGACGTTGTGGATGCCCACGAGGAGGTTGGCGACGTATTTCATCTTGGAGCCGGCGCCAAATTCGCCCAGGTAGTGGACCGCCCGGCCCAGCCTCTCCAGGAGGGATCGGGCTCGCTCGAAGGCCTCCCGGTCGCCGCTGGCGAGGAAGACCAAGTCGCGGGATTCTGCTTGGGCCCCGGTCCCGCTGATGGGGCAGTCGAGCAGGGCGATGCCGTTGGCTGCCAGCCGGAGGGCGGCCGCCTCCCGCAGGGGGAGAGGCATGGTGCAGGTGTCGATCACGGTCAATTCTCCCGGGGCGGTTGCGGCCAGCTCGTCGGTCACCTGCTGGTAGGCGGTCAGGCTGGCCACCGAGACGATCAGGAGCCGGACCCGCCGGGCCACCTCGCTCACGTTGGCGGCGGCGGTTGCTCCGGCGGCGGCCAGTCGCAGGGCGGCAGAAGGATCGGGGTCGTAGCCGATGATCTCCACCCCGTCGGCCAGCAGGTTCTCGGCCATCGCCCCTCCCATGATCCCCCATCCGACCACTCCTATCTCGCTCATGCTTCACTCCTCTACTTCTCGGGGCTAGGGAGTCCGGAATTGGACTCCCCAACCCGGGGTTGGCGGTTGGTGGTCATAGAATCGGGGAGTGATCAGGCCGGCGACTCTGCGGGATGTGGCGGAAGCCGCCAGCGTCCACCCCTCGACTGCTTCCCGGGCCCTCAATGTGGCCACCAGGGACCTGGTCAACGACGAGACGGTGGAGCGGGTTTTGGCCGCCGCCCGTCAGCTCGGGTACCGGCCCAACTCTCTGGCCCGGGGGCTCAAAACCAACCGCTCCCTGACAGTGGGGATGCTGGTCCCCGACCTCACCAACCCCCTCTTCCCTCCCATCGTGCGAGGGATCGAAGACACCCTGGCGGCGGCCGACTACACCCTCATCCTGGCCAACACCGACAACCAACCCGAGCGGGAAAGCCAGACCGTGGCCAAGATGCTCGACCGCCGGGTCGACGGGTTGATCCTGGCCACCGCCCAGCGCGACACGCCTTTGGTGGAGGATGTGATGGGGGCCGGGGTTCCGGTGGTGCTGGTCAACCGCCGCGTGGACGACCCCCAGGTACCGGCAGTGACCGGAGACGACCACGCCGGCATCGGCTTGGCGGTCAAACATCTGGTGGAACTGGGACACCGGCGCATCGCTCATGTCGCCGGACCGCAGAATGTCTCCACCGGGCTGGAGCGCCACCTGAGCTTCCTCGCCTGGATGCAGCTCTCCGGCCTTGAGACCGACCCCGACCTCATCGTCTTCGCCGATTGGTATCAAGAAGATCCCGGGGTCAAAGCTTTTCAGACCCTGCTCGACCTGCGCCACGACTTCTCGGCGGTGGTGGCGGCCAACGACCTCCTCGCCATCGGCTGCTACGACGTCCTCAACGACGCCAACCTCAAGGTGGGAGTCGACGTCTCCGTCACCGGGTACAACGACATGCCTTTCGCTGACAAGCTTCACCCACCCCTCACCACCGTTCGGATACCGCATTATCAAATTGGCGTGAAGGCGGCCGAACTGATGCTGGACATCCTCGAAAATGGAGAGGGGGCCAGTTCCATCTCCATCAAACTGGCGCCGTCCCTCGTAGTGAGAAAATCCACCGGAGCACCCCCCAGCTAACGGCCGGTGCGAAGGATGCAGGAGGTGATCCTTCCTGGCAGGACCTCTTCCAGCTCCACCTCATCGACTGGTTGCAGTCGCAGGTGCAGTCGAGCTTCATCGGCTCGTACCTCCACCATCGCGGTTCGCATCGCCAGGGGCGTCGAGGAGGCGAGAGCGGTGGCGGCGGCGGCCGCCTGATCCTCTGAAGAGAAGGCAAGGGTGGCGGCGAAAGCCGACTCCCTTTCCACTCCCACCAAGGTGGCCCCGATGCCTACATGATCGTCCAGCCAGCCGACGGCGTCGTCCACTTCCCAACCGCAGCGCGGGGTTGCCACCGGGCAGCGGGTGTGGAACCGGCACCCGGCGGGAGGCCGAGCCGGGTCGGGCACCGAACCCTCCAGGCCTTTCATCGCCCCGGTCCCACCTTCCAGATCGGGGTTGGCTTTAAGGAGGGCCTCCGTGTAGGGGTGGAGGGGCCCCGAGAAGACCTCCGGCGCCGGGCCTGCCTCCACCACCTGCCCCAGATACATCACCACGATGTGGTCTGACATGTGGCGAACCACCCCGAGGTCGTGGGAGATGAATAGATAGGTGAGGCCCCGCTGGCGTTGCAGTTCGTGAAGAAGGTTGAGGATCTGCGCTTGTACCGACACATCGAGGGCGCTGGTCGGCTCATCGAGGACCACGAACTCGGGGTCGAGGGCCAGAGCCCGGGCGATGGAGATGCGCTGGCGCTGCCCGCCGGAGAACTGGTGGGGATAACGGAGCATGTGCTGGCGGCCCAGCCCGACGCTTTCCAGTAGCTCCACCACCTTCTGATGTAGCTCAGCCCCACTTGCCTCCTTGTAGACCCGGAGGGGGCGCCCCACGATTTCTTGCACCAGGTGGCGGGGATTGAGAGAGCTGAAGGCGTCCTGGAACACCACCTGGCAATTGCGCCGGTACTCCCGCCAGTGATCTCCCTCCATCCGATCGATCCGGTAACGGCGGTCGGTCTTCTCCAGTTCGGATCGTTCCTCGGGGGTGAGCTGGGAACGGCGTTGGTTAAGGTCTTCGACCCGCAGGCGAAGATCGGCTGGGAGCCGAAAGTAGATCCCTCCATCGGTGGGGTCGGTCAAGCCAGCCACGCAGCGACCCAGGGTGGTCTTGCCGCACCCGCTCTCCCCCACCAGTCCCACCGTCTCTCCCCGCCGCACTTCGAAGCTGACCCCATCGACTGCCCGGACGTGGCCCACTACCCGCTGCAAGGCTCCTTCCCGGATGGGAAAGTACTTCTTGACCTGGCTGGCGGTAATGACGGGGGGGCCAAACGGATCCCGGGCGGGGGCGGCGTCGGTCTCGACCAGGGCGCTCATCGCTTCTTTACCGCCAGGTCGGGCATCGATGCCGGATCGACCCCGTAGGCCGCGGGGTCTTCGTACCCGAAGCAGGCCACCGCGTGCCCCAGCTCACCGTGGGGGCGCAACTCGGGATCGACCTGATGGCAGATCTCGGCCGCGTACGGGCAACGGGTATGAAAACGGCAGGCGGGGTGGGGCTCGATCAGTTCGGGGACGGTGCCGTCGATGGCGGCCAGCTTCCCGCGCTGGTGGGAGGCCGAGGGGACCGCCGCCATCAGACCCCGGGTATAGGGGTGGAGGGGATCGTGAAAGACGGTGTTGGTTTCGCCTACCTCGGCGATGCGACCGGCGTACATGACCGCGACCCGGTCGCAGATCCGGCGGATCAGGGAGAGGTCGTGACTGATGTAGAGCACCGAGGTGTTGCGGCGCTGCTGCAACTCTCGGATCAACTCGAGGATCCGAGCCTGGATGGTGACGTCGAGAGCGGTGGTGGGCTCGTCGGCGATGAGCAGGTCGGGGTTGCAGGCAAGGGCTTGGGCGATCATCACCCGTTGCTTCATCCCTCCCGACAGCTCATGGGGATAAGACGCCATGATCTTCTTGGGGTTGGGGATCTGGGTCTCGGCCAGGGCCGCCGCCACCAAGTCGTCTACCTTCGCTCGCAGCCGTCGCGATTGACGGCGATAAGGGGGGAGGCGGAGCAACCACCGTTCCGGCCAGCTGGCGGCCTGACGAGCCGCCCGCTGCACGAGCACACCCGCCGACCCGTTGAGCCCCGCCAGCAGTTCGGCGGAGCGGTGCTGATAGAAGACCTCCGCCACCTGGCTGCGGATGGGCAGGGCCGGGTTGAGAGCCTTCCCCGGATCCTGAAAGATCATGGCGATGCGATTGCCCCGGATCTCGTTCATGCGGTGGGGGGGCAAGCTGAGAAGGTCGATCGGCTCCCCTCCCCGCTCCCGCACCTCCCGGGGCCAGAAACGGATCCGGCCGCCGGCATAGATACCGGGAGGGCTGGCCACCAAGCGGAGAAAGGAACGGGCGGTTACCGATTTACCGCAACCGGTCTCACCGACTAATCCCAGGGTCTCGCCGTGTCTGATCTGAAAAGAGACCCCATCGACGGCGTGGACGATCCCCGCCTTGGTCTCGAAGTAGACCCGGAGGTCCTCCACCGAGGCCACCAGCTTGCTTGGAGAGGCTGCCGTCACCGGCCCTCGGTGCGGGGGTCGAGGACGTCCCGCAGACCGTCACCAAAGAGGTTGAAAGCCAGGGCCCAGAGGAACACCATCGCCCCTGGGAAGGTGGAGGCCCACCAACGGCCCGAGGAGATGCCGGCCTGGCCTTCGGAGACCAGAACTCCCCATTCCGCCAGCCCCGCCTCGGCCAGACCGATGAAAGAGAGCGTGGCCCCGACCAGAACGATGTGGCCCATGTCCATGGTGGCTTGGACCACCACCGGAGTGATGGAGTTGGGGAGGATGTCCTTTAGATAGATGCGCACCTTCGAGTCACCGATGGCGCGGGCTGCATCGACGTATTCGTTTTGTTTGACATGGATGATCTGGCCTCTGATGATCCGGGCGTATTTCACCCAGAACACCACCGCCAAGGCGAAGATGATGTTGCCGAAGGAGGGTCCCAGGACGGCGGCAATGGCCAGGGCGAAGATCAGCTCGGGAATGGCGAGAAGGACGTCGACCAGCCGCATCAGGATCTCATCGATCTTGCCGCCGATAAACCCCGCCAGGCTTCCCATGATGATTCCCACGGTCACCGTGATCCCCACCACTATGAGCGAAAGCTGCAGAGAAGTGCGGGAACCCCACACCACCCCGTACCAGACGTCGCCACCGGTGGAGGTGGTGCCGAGGGGATGACCGGGGGTGCCGGGGGGTTCGTTGAGGGCACCCCAATCCCGTGGCATCTGATAGGGGTCGGGTTGGTTGGGAGCGGTTATGAGGGGGGCGAAGACGGCGATGGCGAGGAGGGCAATGATGATGACCAAGCCCAGAACCGTCGTGGGGTTCTTGAGGACCTCACCGGCGACCTCGGCAAAGCGCCGCAAACGCACCACCACCGGGCTGGAGGTGGGTACGGGGAGGCGAGGAGAGAGGGTGGTGTCCACCATGATCAGGCTCCCAAGACCACTCGTCGATCGAGGTAGGCGTAGACGACATCGACGATTAGGTTGACCATCAGGAAGAGCAGGCTGGTGAAGAGGACGTAGGCCATGATGGTGGCCTGGTCGCCTTGGAGGACGGCATCGGCCATCCACCGGCCCACCCCGGGCCAGCGGAAGATTATCTCCACCACCACCGCCCCCTGGAGGAGGAAACCGAAGCCGAGCCCGATGATGGTGACGGTGGGGATGAGAGCGTTGCGGCGGGCATGGCGACGGAGCACCAGCCGTTCGGGAAGCCCCTTGGCTCGGGCGGCGTCGACGTAGTCCTCGTTGAGTTCCTCCACCATCGACGACCGCATCATCCGGGTGATCAAGGCCATGGCTCCATAGCCGAGGGTGAGGGCGGGAAGGACCAGATGCCAGACCGCGTCGGCAAACGCCCCCAGGTCTCCGGCCAGTAGGGCATCGAGCGTGTAGAGGCCGGTGGGGTGAGCGATGCGAGCGAAGATCTCCGGGTCAGAACGGCCGATCGGGAACCATCCCAACACCACCCAAAAGATGATGAGAAGAACGATGGCAAACCAGAAGGTGGGCATGCTCGAACCGCTGATGGCGAAGATCCGCGTGAGGTGATCCGGGAGCCGGTTGCGGCGGGCGCCGGCGAAAGTGCCCAGGGAGATGCCCAGGGTGATGGCCACCGCCGCCGCCGCCAGTGACAGTTCCAGGGTGGCGCCAAAGCGAGAGAAGAACACCTGGGTGACGGGCGCCGCCGCCACCCCTGACCATCCCAGATCCCCTTGGAGGGCAGCCCGGGCCCAGGCGAGGTATTGGACCGGGAGCGGCTCGTTGAGCCCGAACCGCTCCTCTAGTTGGGCGACCTCTTCTTGGGTCATCTCGTGTTCGAGATAGATGCCGATCGGAGAGCCACCGACCCGGGAGAGACCGAACACGATCATCGAAGTCCCAATCACGATCACGGGAAGGATCAACAGCCTCCGAATGATGTAATCCCGGACCTGCACCGCGACCTACTTCATCCTACTCTCGACATCCCCTTGCCCCCTCCGGCCCTCCGGGCCACCTCCCCCAACGTCGCTTCGCTCCTGGGGGAGGAAGTGCTGCCTTCGGTCGCTGGGGGAGGCAACTCACGTCTCACGTCTCACGTCTCACGTCTTACTTATCGAAAAGAGCGAACTTGAGGCTGGGCCGGGGCCAGAGCGGGTTCATCTGGAAGTTCTGCACCCAGCTGCGATGAGCCATCAAAGCCCGCTCGTTGCCGGGGATAACCCACACCGGATCGTCGTACAGGATCTGGGTCAATTCCTGATAGATCTCGATGCGGCGATCGGTGTCAAGTTCCACCGCCGCTTCGTCGACCAGGGCCGCGATCTGATCCGGGTCGGCGTAGGCGTTGCTGAACTGGTGGACCGAACCCCACTCGCCGTCCGGGTGGATGTAAGCCGCGAACAGCGCCGCCGGGTCGGCGAAGGGGTCGGCGTTCTTGATCCAGGCCGCGTAGGGAAAGGGATCTTCCGCATGGGCGGAGTCGAACTGCGCTTCCACCACCGCCAACACCCGCACGTCGAAGGCCGGGTTCAACGCCGCCATTGAATCTCGGAGCACCAAGCCAGCGACTTCGAAGATGCCGCCCTCCTCGGCCAGGACGGTGACGGTGAAGCCCTCGTCCCAGTAGCCGGCCTCGCGGAAGAGAGTTTCCGCCTGGGCCAGGTCTTGCTGGAAGGCAGGTAGCGACTCGTCGTACCCCAGCATTCCCTGCGGGAGGTAATGGGGCACTACCCCACCCAGCCCGGCCAGGCCACCGTTGATGAAGCCTTCGTAGTCGAAGGCAAAGTTGAAGGCCCGGCGGACACGAACGTCGTGGAAGAAGTCCGGCGGGATGGTGTCCTCGGGGGGCAGCAGGTCCTCCTGGATGTTCATGTTCAAGCCGATGTGGACCGGTTCGAGGAGGAACCCACCCGTGAAGATGGTCACCCCTTCCGCCCCCTCCAAGTCGGTGATGAAAGTGGGGTCGGTCTCGATCGAGTCGTAGTCACCCGCCCGCAGGCCAAGCACCCGGACATCGGAGTCGGCGACCTGGTCGATGCGGACGTCCAGATTGGCGGGCGTGCCCCAATAGTCCTCAAACACCTCGAGTTGGATGTTCTCTCCCCGATTCCAGGCCGTGAGGCGGTAGGGACCGGTGCCGATCATGTTGGCGGTGAAGAACTCGTTGGGTTGACCGGCGGTGACCCCGCCGTTGGCTTCCACCGATTCCTGGCTCATGACCGAGGCCACTGCCGCGGTCACTACCGAGTTGAGGAAGGCGGCGTTCCTTTCTGCCAGTGTCACCACGAAGTTGTTGCCGTCCACTGCCGTACTAGCCACCAGATCGGCGATCACGCTCGAGTTACCTTCGGGGAGGTCCATGGTCAACGCCCGATCCCAGGAGAACTTGACATCGTTGGCATCGAGCGTGGACCCGTCGTGGAATACCACCCCTTCCCTGATCGGGAAGGTGTAAGTGAGACCGTCCTCCGAGATCAACCCGTTCTCAACGGTGGGGACTTCGGTGGAGAGTCCAGGAATCAGATCCGGTCCACCCGGACCGATTTCGACCAGGCGCTCGTATACCTGCAAGATCACCGTCTCACCTGCCTCGCCCGCCGCCACCTGGGCCGGATCGAGGCTCAAAGGCTCATCATCGGCAGCATGGACGTAGAGACCGGGGTTCCTCACCTCACCACCGGTGGTGGTATCGGTGGGACCGGTGGTTTGGGTGGTCCCGGTATCGGCGGTGGTGGTGGTAACCCCGTCCCCGGTGGTGCCGGTGGTATCAGTAGTCGGGGTGCAAGCCGCCAGTACCAGGGCCACCAGCAGAGTCAGGACCGAACGGGTGCGCTTCTCTGACATCTCTCCTCCTCCAGTCCCTCGATCTATACGCACAATCCTGCAAAATAGATCGCAAACGATTGTTGGCCGCACCTTAAACACCCGCTGGGCCGCTGGCAAGGGGCGTTGCACCCCACCTCCCCGGGCAGCCAGCCACGGTTGACGGGCCTTCGAGGGAGGCCCTACAGTCGTTTGCAGGCCGACAAAGACTGGATCTTGCCTGAAGATTTCGACGTGGTCGTGGCCGGGGCCGGCCACAACAGCCTCATCGCCGCTGCCTACCTCGCCAAAGCCGGTTTGACCTGTCTCGTGTTGGAAGGCCGGCCGGTCATCGGGGGTGACACCGCCACCGAAGAACTCAACCTCCCCGGATTCCTCCACGACACCTGTTCCACCGCCCACAACCTGATCCAGGCCAGTCCCACCTTCCGGGCCAACGAGTTACCCCTGGCCGACTACGGACTCGAATATCTCCGCCCCGATCCCGTGGTTCACCTGCCATTCCCCGAGGGGGAATCGATCACGATGTGGCGCGACCTCGAACAGACGGTGGCCGAGTTCAGCCGCTACTCGATGGCCGACGGGGCCGCCTACCGAGCGATGATGAAGCAATACGAGGAGGTGAAGGGGGACTTCGGAGCGAGCCGGTATACCCCGATCGACTTCGGTCCCAGCCTCGAGCAGCGACTCTCATCCCGTTCCGACGGCCACCGCTGGCTACGCCGTATTCGGGAGTCGGCCTTCGACATCATCAACCGCGAGTTCGAGCATCCTCACTCCCGGGCCTTCATGTTGTGGATGGCGTTCATGACCATGCAGCCACCGGAACGCCCCGGAACCGGCGCCCTCGCCTACTCGCTGGCCTACGGACGCCAGACTGAATCCTGGATCATTCCCCGAGGTGGCTCTGGTCAGCTTCCGCTAGCCCTCACCCGATATTTGGAGGCTCGGGGTTCCTCGGTGCTGGCCGGCCATTCGGTCACCGAACTCATCATCGAAAACGGCCGCTGCGTGGGAGTGGTCACCGCGGGAGGCGATCGTTTCCGAGCCCGCCGAGCCGTTCTCTCCACGATTCATGTCAAACACCTCATCGAGATGGCCCCTCCCTCGGTTTGGGAGGAGAGCTTCATCGAGGGAGTGGAGACCTGGCGGGCAGGAATGTCGATGATGGCCACCCACTACGCCACTACCGCCGCCCCCATTTTTTCTTCCCGGGAAGGAGATCTGTCCCCGGTCGCCTCGGGCGTGGCGGTCTCGGCCGAGCGGATGCTTCAGGTGGGCTTTGACTTCAACCGTGGCCGGGTGGCCTTCGACGACCCACCCCTCCTCGTCTTATGCCCGACGGTAGAAGATCCCGACCGTGCCCCACCGGGCCTCCACACCCTGAAGGTCGTTGGCTTCCAGCCATATTCGCTGCCCGAAGGCCCCCAACACTGGGACACGATCAAAGAGCAGGTGGCCGCCAACAACTTGGACCACCTTCGCCGTTACGCCCCCAACCTCAGCGACGACACCCTTCTCGCCACCACCATCAAAAGCCCCCTCGATCTGGAACGGATCAACCCCCACAACTGGCGGGGCTCATGTCATGGGGGCGATCAGGACCTCGCCCAATCGGGGGCCTTGCGCCCTGCTCCCGGCTGGGCGCAGCACCGCCTGCCCCTGGCCGGGTTGTATCAGACCGGGTCCACCACCCATCCGGGGGCGTCAGTTTCGGGAGGGCCGGGACGTAACGCCGCGTGGGTGCTGCTCGAGGACTTGGGTTACAGCTTTGCCGAGGTGGCAGCCCGCCCTGCTTAAGTCACAGAAAGGAACCTGATGCCCCGAATCAGCTATGTCCCCTACGCCGATCTCGACCAGGAGGCTCGGACTTATCTCGACCGGGCTCGAGATCATGGGACCCCCCGCCCCGAGAGCCAGGCGATCAGGGCCCATGTGCCGGCGGTGCTGCGGGCCTTCAGCCAGGCCTGGCAGACCACCTTCGAAGACGGAGTGACCGACCACGCCATCAAAGAGTTGTGCCGTCTCTACGTCTCTAAGACCGTGGAATGCGAGTACTGCGGAACCCAGCGCTCCGAGCTGGGTCAGGAGGGTGGGGTCACCGAGGAGAAGATCGACGAGGTCGTCGACTTCGAACGCTCCGATCGGTATACGGATCGAGAGCGGGCCGCTCTCCGCTACGCCCAGGCGATCGCCTGGGACGCCTCCCTGGCCGACGACGAGCTGTGGGAGGAGCTTCACCGCCACTTCAATGACGCCGAGTTGGTCGAGTTGGGATTCTTCATCGCCCTCACCTCCGGTCAGCAGCGATGGATCAAGACCCTCCAGATCGGCCACCGCGAATATCTCGCCGAGACCGAAGCCGGACTTGCCCGGAGTAGCACCTGAGCGGAGTCACCTGGGCCTTAGTCGCCGCCCTCTGCTTCGGTTTCACCCAGATCCTCAACCGCAAGTCCAACCAGCGGATCGGCGCCTACCGCACCGCCTTCGGGCTGCTGGCAGTGGCAGAAGTGGGGCTGATCGCGGTTTCCTGGTGGCAGGGAGATATACCCAAGCTGGCGACGGCCCCTCCCGCCGCCCTCGCCAGCTTCGCTCTATCTGCCGCCTTCCACTTCGGCGGAGGCTGGACTCTCCTCGCCTTGAGTCAGCAGCGAGTTGGGGTGGCCCGAACTGGAGCGGTGGTGTCGCTGGCACCGTTGGTGGGCACTCTGGGTGCGGCCTTGTTGCTCGACGAGCCCCTCACTGCATTCGTCCTCTTGGGGGTGGTGATCGTGGTGGTGGGAGTAGCTCTCCTTTCGTTCTCCGGAGCCAAGGGTGAGGAGCGGCGATGGTTGACCCCCTGGCATGCCTTGCTGGTCGCCTTCCTGTGGGGGGCGAGCCCTCTCCTTATCCGTTACGGGCTCTCCGGCCTCGACGCCCCAGTGTTGGGGCTGGCCGTGGGCATCGGCACCACCGTCATCATCTACGGGGTGGGGCTGGCCATCTGGCGCCGTCACCTCGCTCCCCCCCAGCGAGGCGCTTGGCCGTTTGTCGTCCTGGGAGGATTAACCGGGGCGGTGGCCATCGGCGCCCAATGGATCTCATTCGGTCTCACCACCATCGCCATTGCCCTGAGTGTTCAGCAACTGGCCGCCTTGGTGGTGGTGGCCCTGGTCCCACTGACCTTTCAGGAACCCTTCGAGCGGCTCAACCTGCTGTTGGTGACCGGCACCCTGGCCATCGTCTCGGGAACCGTGCTGGTGGTGCTGGCCGGAACCAACACTTGACGCCTCCCCTTGCTATTGCAACAATCGTTTGCAGAAGAGTGGCTACTAACCAACCCGCCAAAACCACCACCGTCGGCTGGATCGGTACCGGCCGGATGGGCCTCGAGCTCTGCCAACGGTTGCAGAAAGCCGGCTATGACCTGGCGGTCTACAACCGCACCAAAGAGAAGCTGGCCCCGCTGGCCGAAAAGGGAGCGACGGTGGCCGACACTCCGGCCAAACTGGCCGACCGGGACGTGGTCTTCACCATGGTGGCCGACCCGGCCGCTTTCCTCCAGGTAACCGAAGGCCCCGACGGCCTCTTTTCTGTTGCCGGCGCCGCCCCCAAGGTCCTGGTCGATTCGTCGACCGTCTCGGCCGATGTCTCGGAGAGGGTCCGAAAGCTCGCCGCCGAGAGGGGTTGTGCTCTGATTGCCGCTCCGGTCAGTGGCAACCCCAAGGTGGTGAAAGCGGGCAAGTTGACAGTGGTGGCTTCCGGCCCCGAAGAGTCGTTTCTCTTGGTACGTCCAATTCTGGAAGAGTTTGGGCAGGGCGTCGCCTACGTCGGGGAGGGTGACGCCGCCCGACTGGTCAAGATCTGCCACAACCTCTTGTTGGGTATTGTCACCCAGACCCTGGCCGAGACTGCGGTGCTGGCGGAGAAGGCCGGGGTCTCCCGCGCCGACTACATGGGCTTCATCAACATGAGCGTGATGGGCTCGGTCTTCACCCGCTACAAGACCCCGGCCATCGTCAATCTCGACTTCACCCCCACCTTCACCGGCCACCTCCTCCGTAAGGACTTCGAGTTGGGGTTGGAAGCGGGGCGATCCCTCGACGTTCCTCTCCCCACCGCCGCCCTGGTTCATCAATTGGTGGTGGCCATGATCGGCCGCGCTTACGGCGATGAAGACTTCATGCGCTTGTTAACGGTGGAGGCAGCCGCCGCCGGGTTAACCCTCACCCCGGAGAACAAACACGTCTCGGACGGTCTCTCAGGAGACGGAAGCCGGTAGACGGAAGACGTAAGTTCTCGACCTTCCGTCTTCCGTCTTCCGTCTTCCGTCTTTAGAGCTTTTCTCTCAACCAGCGAAACACCGCCGGTCCCCACTCCTTCCGGTATTTGAAGGCGCAGTGACCGTCGTCGGGGTAGATGCGGGCCTCTCTCCCAGTGACCGGCCCATGTTCGAACATGTAGTAGATGTTTCCGATGGGAGCGAGGTGGTCCTGTTTGCCGTTGATCATCAACACCGGGCAGACGATCCTGTCCACCAGCCCCAGTTCGGACAGAGCCCACTTGCCAAACTGGGCCTCCTCCTCTTCCACCGTGGTGGGGGGAAAGGTGGGGGGGTCACCGGGGGCACCGAACACGTAGGTGGAACGTTGGTTCTTCATCTCCACGAAGGCCTCTAGTTCTTCGGGGCTCATCCGGTAGCCGAAGGGGTGCCCGGCGATGGCCACCGCCGCCTTCACCATCTCCGGGTAGATGCCGGCCAGTTGCAGGACCGAGTAGCCGCCCCGGCTGATGCCGAAGGCACCGATTTGCTGCGACTCCACCTCGGGGCGAGCGGCCAGCCAGTCGACCGCCGCCACCCACGCCCTCACCCATTCCGGCTCGTAGGGAAACGGATTCTGTCCGGTGCCGGGGGCGTCCATCACCAGAGCACACATGCCGTTGGCCACCGCCTCTTCCGCCGCCCAACCCCGGTCTTCCTTGAACATGTCGGCACCACACATGATGAGGACGGCCGGTACCGCCGCCGCCGCGGTAGCCGTCGCCGGCCGCCAGAAGTGGGAGACGATCCCCCTCCCCTCACACTCCACCTCCACCACCTCGATCGGAGGGTCGACGTGAGCTACCTCTTTGAGGAAAGCTCGGTTGCAGTCGTCGGACACTTCCTTCTTCAAGGGGGTGATGGCGCCGGGAACCCGGCCGATCGAGTAGTACACCCGGGCCTGGCGGTAAGCGCGGTGGGCGCCCTCCAAGTCGCCGGAAGCCTCCAGCCGGTCGCCTTGGTCCTCGTGTCGGCGTCCTACCTGCCGCCACAGCGGTACCCAGACGTCGTCGGTGGTCCCCGTCACCTGCGACACCGTCACCTGCAACTCGTCGAGGTCGTCGACCATGTTGAGCCAGCGGCGGTAGAACCCCCCGTGCTCAACGACGTAGGGGTTCTCGCTGGGAGCGAAGGCCAGGGTCATCGTTTACCTCCCTTTCTTGGGGCTGGGGAGTCCATTTGTGGACTCTGGAACCCGGGGTTCGCGGGTAGGAAACGTCCTCGGCGCTCTCCGCCAGGAGCCACCCGCTGGCCTCGCAGGTAGACGGCTTCGATCCAGCCGGTGACCTGGCGGCCGGTGTAGGGAGACCAGCCCGCTTTGGAGTGGAAGGGTCGGTCGCCGATCCTCCACTGGCGGTGCGGGTCGAGAAAGATGAAGTCGGCGTCGGCCCCCACCCTCAGGTGACCCTTCTGGGGGAACAGCCCATAGCGGCGGGCGGGTGCTTCCGCGTAGAGCCAGGCCAGCTGGTCCCAGCTGATCCGACCCTGCGCGGCGGCAGTGGTGAGGAGGGCGGTGGTGGTGTCGAGCCCCGGCAACCCGAAGTGGACCTCCCAGATGTCCCCGGCGGCCTTTTGCTCCAGGGTGGATGGGGCGTGGTCGGTGGAGAGGTGATTGAAGGCTCCCTCCCCGAGCAGGCGCCACATCGTCTGCTCATCCTCCTCGGATCGGATCCGGGCCGGAGGGGTGAACTTGCGTAACGCCCCCTCCTGGTGCACCTCCTCCTCCCAGAGATGCAGATATTGGGGACACGCCTCCGCCGCCACGTCGGCACCCTCCGCCCGGGCCTTGGCCACCATCTCTGCCACCGCCGGGGTGCTGACGTGGGCGATGGTGGCCCTAGCCCCGGTGTGGCGAGCGAGGATGGCCACCGCCGCCACCGCCACCTCTTCGGCTTCGCGGTTGCGCCATTCGATGAGGAGGCCGGGATCGGTTCTGCCTTCTTCCCGCAGGCGGCGTTCGGCCTCAAGGGTGAGGGACTCGTCCTCACAGTGGATCAGACAGGTAGTACCCAGCCGGGCCGCCTCCGCCAGCACCGCCTCTAGAACCGCGCCCTCCAGGGCCGGTACTCCGTGGGTGGTGCAAGTGAAGAGCTTGAAGAAACTCACCCCCGCTTCCACCAGTCCCGCCATCTCGCCAACAGTGTCAGGCCAGACATGGGCTGCTAGGCCGTAGTCCACCCGGGCCCTCCCCCGGAGATGCGCCTGCTTCTCCCGCAAGTCGTTCACGGTCCGCACCGGGTGGCCGTGGGTGTGCTCCACGATGGTGGTGACTCCGCTGCTGGCGGCGGCCGCGGTCCCGGATGGAAAGTCCTCCCGGGTGGGGTCGCCCGGGTCCATGAGGTGGACATGGGTGTCGACCATCCCCGGCAACACCAGAAGCCCGCTGGCGTCCACCAGCTCCGCCGCCGGATATACCTCCGAGTCGACCAGCGCCACCCGCCCTCTCTCTACATACAGGTTTTGGCGCGCCGGGATCGGGCTCTGGCCCGATCCCGGCGCGCCAAAAGGGGGAGAGACGATGGTTCCCCCCATCACCGCCAGATCGAAGGCGCTCAATTCACCTCGAAGATGACCTTGAGGGCGGCCGGGTCTGCCACCAGTTGGGGAAGGGCGGTGGGGGCTTTGTCGAGGGGAAGCCGGTGGGTGATAAGAGGCGAGAGCTGTACCGCCCCAGAGGCAGCCAGCTGCACTGCCCGGGCGTAGTCCCGGGGCAGCGCCGCCCGGGGATTGAGCAGAGTCAGCTCCTTGTGATAGAGGTCGTAATAGGGGAGACCCTCCCCGCCCCCGGTGGCGGTGCCGAAGAAGACCACCGTTCCCCCGGCCCCAGCCAGGCGAATAGCTTGGCTGAAGGTCGCCTCGTAGCCGGCGCTCTCCACCACCAGCCGGGCGCCTCTTCCCCCGCTCACCTCGTCCACCACCGCTGCCGCCTCATCTGGATGAACCGCCTCCAGGGCACCCAGCCGCCGTGCCAGTTCCCGCTTTCCTTCACTGCGCGTCACCCCCACTACCTGAGTGAGACCCCGGGCGCGGAGCAGTTGCAGATGGAGGAGGCCGGTGACTCCCAAACCCACCACCACCGCAGTGTCACCGGGGAGGACTTTGGTTGCTGCCTGACCGTGGACGCAGGTGCCAAGCACCTGAAGGAGGGGGGCGTCCTCGGTGCTGATGTTGTCGGGGAGGGGGTGTAGGAGGGTTTCGGGAACGGCCACCAGCTCCGAGAAGACCCCGTCGAGATCTCGACCCAAGAGTCCTCCGTTGCGACAGAGGTTGGCGCGGTCGTCCCGGCACATGTCGCAGTAGCCGCAGGTGACGGTGGGATCCACCACCACCCTGGTCCCGACCTCAACCAGACCGAGCCTGCCCGCCCGCTCCACCACCCCCGCCATCTCGTGGCCCATCACTCGGGGATAGGTGACGGGGATCTTGCCTTTGAAGATGCTGCCGTCGGTGCCGCAGACCCCGACTCGGTCGACCCGGATCACCGCCCAGCCTTCCCGGTCCGGTGAAGGGACTTGCCGCACCTCGGCTTGTCCGGGGCGGTCGAGAACCAACGCCCTCATCACCCGGTCACAGCTGCATGTTCCACTGCATGGTTTCTGGGCTCCACTGCAAGATCAGATATATGACCGAGAAGACGAAAAAGGTCCAGGCGAAAATCGTCCCCGCCCGGTTGCGGATAAGAGGGCGCATGAAGGTGCGAGTCTTGTGGGCGCCGTACCCGCGAATGTCGAGGGCCATGGCTTGGGTCTGACCGTTGCGAAGCCCGAGGACGAGCATGGCGAAGGCGAGGTGCTTCAGGCGGATCCACTTCCGTTTGACCCAGTTGGTGTCCTGACCCAGGTCGCGAATCCGTTGGGTGATGGAGATCTCCCGGCCCATCTCGATGAAGGCGGGGAACAGCACCAGGCCCAGCACCGGGGCATGGACCAGGCGATAGTCCCAGCCACGTTTGGAAAGGCCTTGGACGAGATCGCTGGGATGAGTGGTAAAGGCGAAGATCAGCCCGGCGGTGCCGAGGGCGAGGAACCGAAACGCCAGCAAGGCCCCAAAGCCGATGTCGGCAAAGGTGAGGTCGCGGATAGGGGTACGCAGCACCACCACATCGGTGCCGGTGGTGGCCTGACCGGCGTAGAAAAACGGAAAGACCACGAAGAGGATGAGAACGAAGGGCAGAATCACCTTCCCCAGCTGCCAGTAGGTGCGAAGGGGGACCCCGGTAAAGAACGCGGCCAGCAGCAGGTTGAACAAGAAGAGGCCGATCCCCACCCACAGGTTGGTGTTGAAGATCGCCACGAACGACACCGCGATCACGTAGACCAGCTTGGAGGACGGAGTCATCCGGTGGAAGGGGGAGCTCGCCTCCCTAAATGACAGTTCGAGATTGGGCACCTAATGCCTCCTTGAGATGTTCAGTCAACAGGTTGACGTCCAGCACCGACCGCCCGATCAGTTGGGGCGAAAACTCGTGGATGGGTGGAGCCTTTAGCTTCGCCTCCGACAGGATCTCTGGGGAGGAGAACAAACTGGCAGGAGTGCCTTCGAAGACGATTACCCCGGAGGAGAGCACCGCACAACGGTCGGCGTATTCAGCCACCAGCCTCATGTCGTGGGTGATGAAGACCACCGCCGCCCCCTCCTCCGCCAGGCTACGGAGCAGTTGCATGAGACCTTGAGCCTGGTGGTAGTCCTGTCCGAAGGTGGGCTCATCGAGAACGATGACGTCAGGGTTGGCGGCGACCATGCACGCCACCGACAGCCGCCGCTTCTGCCCATGGCTCAGCACGTACGGGCTCCGCTCACGATGCTCCACGAGCCGGAGGCGTTCCAGGAACGAAACCACCCGCTCCTCGGTCTCCGCTTCCGGCAGGTTGAGAGCGCGGAGTCCGTGGGCGATCTCGTCGTAGACCGTGGAACGGATGAACTGCTTTTCGGGGACCTGGAAGATATACGCCACCCGCTTGATGAGGTGAGCGAACTTGTAATCGGTTGTGGCCTTGCCTTCCACGATGACTTCGCCCACCGTCGGGGTATGAATCCCGTTGAATAGCTGGGCTAGGGTGGACTTGCCGGAGCCGTTCTGTCCGACGATGGCGAGGAGCTCGTTGCGATAGGCCTGGAGGTGCAAGCCGCGGAGGACGTCACCGGCTCCGTAGGAAAAGCTCACGTTGTGGACGTCGATGACCGGCGCCCTCTCCTCGTCGGCGCCCACCGCCACCGGAGGCTCGGGAGGGACCATCAGCAAAGGCCCGTCCGGTGCCACCGTGGCCACTAGCTCCTGGCCATTGAGCGGAACCTGAGGAACTTCGACCCCTGCCTGACGTAGTTCGAGTCCCACCTCCACCGCCTGGGGGATCCACAGCCCTAGATGGTCGCGGACGTCAAGCCCGTGTTTGTCGAGGAAGGTGCGGGGTTCGTAGGGTCCGTGGACCGTCTTATCGTCGACCAGGATCACTCGGTCGACCCGGTCGAAGACCGCATCCACCTCGTGCTCGATTACCAACAGCGTCAGATCGACCAAACTCCGCACCCGATCGATCGTCTCGAGGACTTCCGCCGTGCCCACCGGGTCGAGGTTGGAGGTGGGCTCGTCGAGGATCAGCACCTTTGGTTCCATGGCGAGCATGGAGGCCAGTGCCACCCGCTGCTTCTCTCCCCCCGACAGTTTCAAGGTGGATCGTTCCCGGAAACCTTTCAAGCCGACGAGGTCGAGGGCTCTATCGATCCGGGGGTGGATCTCCTCGGTCGGCATGAGGTAGTTCTCGAGTGCAAAGGCCACCTCTTCCTCGACGCTGAGGGTGACGATCTGATCCTCTGGGTTTTGGAAGAGCATGTTGACGATCTGAAATCGCTCACCGGGTTCCAGCTCGCGGCGGTTGATCAGTCCCCGCTCGGGGTGGTGGATCATGATCCGGCCCTGGTTCTTCCCGCCGAAGTAGTCGGGGTAGATGCCGACCAAATTGAGGGCGAGGGTGCTCTTGCCGGAGCCGCTGCGCCCCAGCACCAGCACGAACTCTCCTTGGTTGATCGTGAAGTTGACGTTCTCGAGCGCCGGCGGTAGCACCTCGTCCATCGGGGCTTTGAACCAGAACGTGTAGTCCTCGACAACTAGGGCCGGGGGGCGACTCATTTCTCTCCCAAAACGGTTACTGGCGCTTGAGCGCCGAGCCAGGCCCGGCGCTCAAGCTCTCGATAGGCAATCGATCGACTGTCGACTCAGGCCATGGCCGCCTTGCCACCACCCCATGATGGCGGCTCGTCCACCGAGGGAACCCCGGCCTTCTCCAAGGCGCGCCCCAGCCACCAGGCGATGGGACCCCAGAGCAAGCCGCCCAAGAAGCCGATGATGATGGAGACAGTGCCCCATCCGGCTCCTTCCGCGATCTGGAAACCACCCTGGCCGACAAAGGTCGCCACCTGGTTCATGGCGGCAGTGACCGCTGCCGAAATGGCGAAGAGAGTCTTGCCGCCCCGCCACTGCATCAACGCGAAGACCACCATTCCAAAGATGGCCGGGAAGATGCCGTAGAACAGGAGCACGGGTCCATCGGGGTCACCGAAGAACCAGCGCACAAGTGCGGTGACTATCGCCGCCAGCAGGATCACTCCGGAACGCTTGCGCAGGTAAGCGCCGGCGTAGTAGAGGATCCAAGTCATCCCGTTGTAGAACGCGTAGATCGCGAAGCCGGCGGCACCTGTGGCCCACACCAATCGTTCGGTGAAGCCGAGGGCGCCGACAATCTCGATCGCCGCTTCGATAACCCCGAGCAAGACGGCGACCACGATGTCCATCGTGTTGAGTCGCAGATCCTCCCTGAGGTCGTAATAGCCTCCGAAAGTTGCCCTCTCTGCCATCGCCATAGGCAGTCCTCCTCCTATCGGCTCACACGAAGCCCCTCGGCTTCGTTACTCCACAGCACGCCGGTTTGTGCGTGCTGCAACTTCCTCCTCGCCGGCCTCGGCCGGAGAGGAAACCTCTGCATGGTCGGAGTCGCCCAACTCCCGACGAAGAACGGTGAAGGCGCTGATCAGGTGGGCCCTCACCAGCGCCTCCACCGCCTGTGCGTCCCGTCGCTCTGCGGCCACGAGGATCAGCCGGTGCTCGGCATCGAGGTCGGCGCGGCCATCCGCCATGCGAATGCCCGTGTAGCGGCGGGTCTGCTCTCGGGCCTGACGCAAGAGGGCGATCATGCGGGGACGGCCCGAGTTCTCGAAAAGGCAAGCGTGAAAATCGTCGTTGGCCTGCAGCCAGACCAGGTGGTCGTCGGTCTCCTGCATGGTGCGGAGAAAACCCCGCATCCGCAGAAAGTCAGAAGGCCCCATGTGGGCCAGGGCTTGGGCGCTGGCCAGGGGTTCGATCGCCCCCCGCAACTCGTAAAGCTCAGCCAGGTCGTCTTGGCTAACGGGGGCCACCACCGCGGTGCGGCGGGGTTGCAGACGGATAAGTCCCTCGCTGGCCAGGGTGCGGATGGCGTCCCGAACCGGTATACGACTCATCCCCAACTCGAGAGCCAGTTGCTCCTGTTGCAGTTTCGACCCAGCACGAAGGGAACCGGAGAGAATCCTTCGTCGGATCTGGGCAATGGCTTCATCGGCAGCGGTCATCGCTGTCTCCTTCCCCCACCTTGAAAGTAGCGAAGCAGAGACTCACGATCCTGCACCATGCAATCTGTACGTATACAGTTCTAGGGGGCGGGGTGTCAACTGATTCCCAAGGCAATCATCGTGGGCGGCTCCATCGGCGGTCTCACCGTGGCTCTGCTCTTACGAGACCTGGGTTGCGACGTCGAGGTCTATGAGCGTTCCCCCTCGGACCTGGAAGGTCGAGGGGCGGGGATCGTCCTCCACCGGGCGAGCGGACGGTACCTGTCGGAGCGGCTGGGCCTCCCACTTGACGAGTTCAGCGAGAAGGCCCCCTGGTTCCGGTTCCTCCAGGCCGACGGCACCATCTCCTACCAGGTCCCCTGCCGCTACCGGTTCACTGCCTGGACTTCGCTCTACCGTCCCCTCCGGGCCGCATTGGCGGACGAGCGTTACCACCTCGATCAAGAGATGGTGTCGCTGGAGCCGGCGGGGGATGAAGTGACCGTTGACCTGGCGGGGGGGAGGCGGCAATCCGGCTCCCTCGTGGTAGCGGCCGACGGGATCGCCTCCACCGCTCGCCAGCAGTTGTTTCCTCAGGCGGTGCCGGTTTTCGCCGGCTACCTCGGTTGGAGGGGAGTGGTGCGGGAGTCAGAATTGGAAGCGGCCCAGTTCGAGCGCCTCTACCAAGCCATCACCTATTTCACTCCCCCGCGAAGTCACATTCTCTCCTATCCGATCCCTGCCCAGGGCGAGCGGCTCCTCAATTACGTCTGGTACCGCAACCTCACCGGGCCCTTCGCCGAGGCGATGACGGATCGCCACGGCGATTTGCGCCAGCTTTCGGTTCCTCCCGGGATGGTGCGTCTGGAGTTGGTGGAGGACCTGCGGACGGAGGCCGCCCGCATCCTCCCCCCCGACCTCGCCGCCATGGTGATCGCCACCGAACACCCCTTCATCCAGGCGGTAGTTGACGTGGAGGTGGAGCGGGTGGTACTGGGGCGGGTGGCCCTGGTAGGAGATGCTGCGTTCGTGGCTCGTCCTCATGCCGCCGCTGGTACCGCCAAAGCTGCGGCAGATGCCTGGGATCTAGCGAGCGCGCTGGCCACCACCGGTGACATCGACACGGCCCTCGCTCTTTACGAGCCGGCAGCTCTGGCTCGGGGGCGACGGCTGGTGGAGAGGGCCCGGCGGCTGGGCGCCATGGCTCAGCTGGAGGGCCGCTTTCGGGCCGGCGACCCGGCCATCATTTTCGGTCTCGACCGCGCCGGTGACAGTTGTTTCGACGAATGAGGAGGACCTGATGGAAGAGCACGGCACCTACAACCCCGACGATTACGCCGCCGAGTTGGCCGCCGCTCCTGACAATCACGATCTGGGGACCTCGCTCTGGTTCGAGAATGATCGGATCCGAGTATGGGAGGTGAGGCTCGAACCGGGGGAACGGGGCGCTTTCCACATCCACGACCACCCCTACTTCTGGACGGTGGTGGAGCCAGGCCGAGGACTGCAACGGTTCCCCGACGGGCGTTTGGTGATCCGCAACTACACCTTGGGAGAAACCAAATACCTGGTCCACTCCCCCGAGGAGGCTCTCATCCACGACCTCGAGAACGTCGGTAACACCACCTTGCGCTTCGTGACGGTGTCGCTCTTGAGGTAGCCCATACCTGCGTTCTTATCTGCTGAAACGACCCTTGAAGGGTCGTTTCAGCAGATAAGAATCCGGGCGGGCGGCTTCTAGGGGCGGTAGGGCTGCAGGCCCCCGGCAGGGATGGTTCCCAAGCGGCCGCGCTGGAAGTCCTCCACCGCCTGGCGGATCTCATCTTCGGTGTTCATCACAAACGGCCCGTACCAAGCCACCCGCTCCCGGATAGGCCGCCCACCCAGAATGAGCAGGTCGAGTTGGGAACTGCGCTGGTCCGGTCGGTCGGTCGCCGCCAGGGTTAGCGACTCTCCCGGACCAAAGACCACCAATTGCCCTTCCCCGGCCGGGCGGCGTTCGGGGCCGAACTCTCCCCGGCCGTTGAGGATGTAGGCGAGAGCGTTGAAGTCGGCCCTCCACGGCAACCGGACCCCACCCCCGGCCGCCACGGTGGCATGGATAAGGGTGATGGGGGTGTGGGTCGAGCCGGGACCGCGATGCCCCTCAAGCTCACCGGCGATGACCCGCAACAGCGCGCTCCCGTCCGGGGTGGTGAGCAGAGCGACGTCGTCGCCCCGAAGATCCTGGTAACGAGGGGGGAGGAACTTGTCGGCGGCGGGCAAGTTGACCCACAGCTGAAACCCGTGGAAGAGGCCACCTTGGACGACCAGCCATTCGGGCGGGGTCTCGATGTGGAGAATGCCCGCTCCCGCCGTCATCCACTGCGTGTCACCGTTGGAGATGACGCCGCCGCCTCCATGGGAGTCCTGATGCTGCATCACCCCGTCGATCATGTAGGTGACGGTCTCGAAGCCGCGGTGGGGATGCCAGGGGGTGCCTTTGGGTTCACCGGGGGCGTATTCCACCTCTCCCATCTGGTCAAGGTGAACAAACGGGTCGAGGTCGGCCAGGTCGACACCGGCAAAGGCCCGGCGAACGGGGAAGCCCTCACCTTCCAGCCCCCGGGGAGCGGTGGTCACCGACTTGACTCCCCGTTCGGTAGCGGGGTTGGGCGCCGGTTCGGCCACTCGGGGCAGAGTGAGGGGGTTGTCAACAGTTACAGCTGGCATCGCGATATTCCTTAGAGTTGATTTCCAGTGGCAACTCCCGCCCACCCGGCGGTATTCCCCGTGAGGAGGGGCATGAGCGGAGACCGGAGCGATGGCAACTGGCGAAAAGGAGTGTTTGACGCCATCCGCGACGCCGTTTCCCACTTTGGCCAGGACAACGCGGGCCGTATGGCTCTGGCCATCGCCTACCGGACTCTCTTCGCCCTCACGCCGCTCTTGCTCATCTCGACTTCCATCGCCGGATTCATCTTCCGCCGGGAAGCCACCCTGGCCGCGTTGGTGGCCCAGGCGAGCCGCTTCCTCGGCGAGGCGGGGGCGGAACTGGTTGAAGAGGCCCTCTCCAATACCGCCGAGGCGGCCACCACCACCGGGATCATCGGTCTGGCCCTGCTGATGTGGACCGGGTCGAGCCTCTTCATCGAGGTGCGCCAGGCCCTCAACGACATCTTCCGGGTCGAGAACCCGGCCAGCAGCGGCGTGGTGGGATTCCTCAAAACCCGGCTGACCGGCTTCTTGGCGGTCCTCGGTTTGGGCGTGCTGCTGATCGCCATGGTGGCCTTCAACCTGGCGGCAGGCCTCGCCCGCGACTTCTTCGCTGCCCGCTACCCCCCGCTGGAAGGTGTCGTCCCCTGGGCGGTTCCCCTGCTCTCGGTGGCGGTGCTGGCGGCGGTGCTGGCCCTTCAGTTCCAGTGGTTTACGGTTCGCGCCATCCCCTGGCGGGCGGCGTGGTGGGGAGGCGCCATCACCTCGGTCTTACTCGTCCTCGCCAGCCTTGGTCTCGGCTGGTACATCGGTTCTCGGCAGGAACTGACAGCCGGGGCCTTTAGCGGGGGCGCCATCATCGTCTTGTTCCTGGTCGGGGCCCTGGCCCAGGCTTACCTGTTCGGGGCCGAAGTCACCCGGGTGATCGCCGACCGCTCCCTCCCCCGGGCCCCTTCGGTGAAGGACGGGTCCTAGGCCCTCCTGCCTTGCCTTCTGGTGACGGTTGAGCAGGATATTCGTGCTCAACCGTCACAAGAAGATCGGCGTCAGTGCTGGTCGCGCAAAGCCTTGACCGTGTCGTGGGCGCTCCTCACCTCGAGCGCCTGGCGGGCCACTACGTCCGCTACTTCGGGGGGAAGTTGCTTGCCGAGGGCGTCGTCGAACTCCCGCACGGCATGATCCTCACCGGTCTCGGCGGCGGCCAAGATGGCGTGGGGATCATCCCCGGTGAGGGCGTCCTTGAGGGTCATCCAGCCTCGATGAAGAGCGCCCGCCAATGAGCCGTCTTCCTCGTAGTTGTGACCGACCAAACCGGCCAAGCTGCGCAGTTCGGTCGAGAACTGGCGCCGCTGCTCTGAATACTCCGACATCTTGGCGGCCAGATCGGGATGCCCGCTCGCCGCCAGTTGCTCCGCCGCCTGAGCAAAGCCCTGGTGGCCGTCTTCCAAGGTCTCGATGAGATCATCGAGCACAGGACCAACATGTTCGTTCGCCAACTTCTTCCTCCTGGTGGACTGGCGCGACCTCTACCCGATGGTGGCCCCACCCAAACCTCGATGGACCGCAAACGGCTGGGCCGATCTCACAGTGGTGAGGCTGCGCTGACGCAACCACTCCTAAGCCTATTGCGCAGCCTGATTGACAGGTGAGTATTTACTCACCTATTCTAGTTATAGATGGATGAGGTGTTCCGGGCGCTCAACGATCCCCACCGGCGGCTGCTCCTCGACCGTTTGTATGGAAACGATGGGCAGACCCTGCTCGAGCTGTCGGAAGCCCTACCGGAGATGACCAGGTTTGGGGTAATGAACCACCTCCGAATCCTGGAGGGCGCGAACCTGGTGGTCACCCGGCGCAGTGGCCGCCACAAGCACCACTACCTCAATCCGGTGCCCATCCGACTGATCCACGATCGATGGATCAACAAATACACGTTGCCTTGGGTCGGAGCCCTGGCCGGCCTCAAGACTCACCTCGAGAAAGGACGAACAGGCATGGCGGAACCAGTCCACGTGTACCAGGTGTTTATCGGCTGCAAGGTGGACGATGCCTGGCGAGCCATCACCGACGGCCAAATCACCCAGCACTACTACTACGGGACCATCGTGGAGTCCGACTGGCTGCCCGGCTCGCCGCTTCGGTATCTATATCCCGACGGCAGCGTGGCCGCCGATGGCGAGGTAATTGCGGTCGATCCTCCCCACCGCTTGGAGATGACCTTCCAACCCCACTGGGACCCTGAGTTCGAAAGGCAAGGCCCGGTGCGGATGGTGTGGGATCTGCAAGCGGCCAACGGGTCCGTCAAGCTCACCGTTCAACTCTTCGATCTGGAGCCCGGCAGCCGGCTATATGAGGACTTCACCGGTGGCATTAGCTACATCGTCTCTGGATTGAAGACTCTGCTCGAGACCGGCCGTCCCTTAGCTGCCACCGCCTGACCGGGCTACCACGCCGAGCCAGCGGCGGGCCTCGGCCGGGGAGGTAAACCGGTGGAAGCGGAGGTGTTTCCAGCGTGGATCGGTCATCGCCGCCAGGTATCGGTCGATGTTCTTCTGGTAGGTGGTAAACGCCCAGAGGTTGATGTTCTGTTCGGGCTTCCAAGAGAGGAGGTTGCGCCATCGCTCGCGGTTGCCGTTCCACATCACTTCGCCGGTTACCACTCGCCGCAGCGACCTGCTGACGATGCGACGCATCACCAACTGCCGGGGATAAGCGAGGACTACCACCGTGTCCGCTTCCGCCCAGACCAGGTCCCGGACCGCGGAATAGTTGCCGTCGATCACCCATCCCGGCCCCGCCGCGATCTCTGCTACCCGTTGCCGGTACTCCTCCTCAGGCAGCGGGGTCCAGTCGGGCTGGTGATAGATGGAGTCGAGCTCGACATGAGGAACTCCCAGCTTCGGTGCCAAAGCGGCCGCCAGAGTCGTCTTGCCCGAGCCGCTGGTGCCGACCACCGACACTTTGCGCATGGCCAACATTGTGGACTTGGTTCAAAGCTTGAGAAAAACCATGCCCGCGGCCAGCACCACCATCGCCCAGGCCAGAAGTCGCAACGGTCGCTCCCAGGTGGCGAGGACCCGGTCTTCGTCCCACACCTCGGTCTCGCCCGACCGGGTGGCCCGTAGCTCTGACCAGTCCACCTTCCGTCGAAGGTAACGGGCCGGAGTGCTGAGGGTGCGCTGGGCAGCCGAGACCAGGGCGGCAGCCAGAGCCACCACCACCGCCCCGATGGAGAGCGACTCCGTCTGCGCCCAATAGCCGACCAAAACCGGGAAGGCTCCCCAGGCGGCAGCAAAGCCGGCGGTGGTGTGGAGCCATCCGGGAACCTCCCTGGCATAGCCCACGGCCAGCGCGGTACCTGCCGCCGCCCAGACCCATACCCAAGGCGAGATGACGGTCGCCCCCAGCCACGCCACCGACCAGGCGCCTGCCAGGCCTACCGCCGAGAGGACGGCCAGCAGCCAGCCGGGTAATGAGGTTCGGAGAGGGCGGCCGGTGAGCTCGTCAAGGGCATGGGCGGCAATTCCCGTTCCTAGAAAGAAGGCGGTCAAGGTGCCGGTTAGCCTGAGTCCGTCGATTTGGGGGGCCAGCGCCGCCCCCAGGGCCACATATGACAGGTGCCAGGCCGTGTAGGGAGGGTGTAACACCGCCACCAAGTCGGACCCGGTTGAACCCGAGCGAGCATAAAAAGCGGGGGCTTTCACGGTTTGCGACCCCACATGACCAGGCCGCCGCCCAATGACATGCTCACCGTTTTCACCTCCACCAGGCCAGCCTCGGTCCACATATCACCCGGCTCCGGCCAGCGCTGGTGGAACGACTCGATCGAACCTCGCAAGAAGCGCCCCACCTCTGCCCAGCCGGGGCTGATCAGCCGACCGAAGAGCGGGAGCAACCAGCCGGTGTAGATCCTCCACAAGGAGTGCCAACCGCCCCTGGGTAGGCCGAACTCGATCATCCCCAACTTCCCCCCGGGGCGAAGGACTCGGGCCAACTCGGCGACGCAGGCTCGAGGGTCGTCGACGTAGCGGAGCAGATAGCCGAAGGTAACCCCATCGAAGGACTCGGCTCGAAAGGGAAGCTGGTCGCCGCGGCCGAGGATCCGCCAGCGACCTGGGTGGTGGTCCAGCATCCGCGAGGAGAGGTCGAGGGCCACCACCTGACAGCCGCCGGCCTCCAACGCCCTCGAGATCGATCCGGTCCCCGCCGCCACGTCGAGAACCAGAGCTCCCGGGGGCAGATCCAGGCCCGCCACCATTCGCCGGCGCCAGCGGGCGTCCTGGCCAAGAGAGAGCAGGGCCGCCCACCGTTCGTAGCCGGGAGCGATAGGAGCAAAGAGGCGCTTGGCGATCTGGGGTCCGCTCCTCGGGAACATGGGGGGCATTGTGGCTGCGGCCGGACTCAAGAGCTACCGGGGACCTCTTCACCTTCTGCGCGGATTTTTCCGTCGCTACGACGCAAAAATCGACACGGAAGTCCACTGCCGCGGGTTCCGTGCAGCTTTTTCCGTCGCTACGACGGAAAAATCCGCGCAGGTGGAGGTAGGGCGGGAACCGCTGGCGGGGCATCGTCACGTCTTAGTCGTGATGCGTACCAGAAGCTTTTTGATTTTGCTCTTGACCCTTGCGGCTTGCAGCCAACCCGCAGCCACCACCACCCTCCCTCCTGAAGCCGGAGTCGAAGTGGTGATGATCGCCACTCCCATCATCTCCGGGGAGGAGGTCGAACTGTGCACGCCGGGAATGGTCGGCCGCTGCCACGGTGTGATCTTGCAAGGCGACCTGCCCCCAGAATTGGTCAGCCCGGCGGAGGGACCGCCCCTGGTGGTGAGAGTCGAAGGCGTCTACGACGGTCGCCGGCTCATCCCTTCCGGGCCAGCTCAACTCGTCGACGACTTCTTCGAGCTCTTCTCCACCGACTTCTCCTCCAAATGCCCGGAGCTGCAGGGAGCGGGAAGCCCCGACACCTACAGCGAAGCCATCAACCGGTACACCCAGACCGTGCCCGAGTCGTATGCCGGCATGTG
>DATEDX010000111.1:0-4501 GCA_035281425.1 Acidimicrobiia bacterium | reverse complement strand
CGGATGTCGATCCAGTACTTGGCGTTGCCTCCTCTTGGGATTGCGGCCCCGCCGGGGGATCTCGGTGAACTCGAATTCGAATACGGGCAAGTCGCCAGCCTTGGCGGCAAAGGGTTGGAAACAACCACTTGGAAGGTGCTTAGACCGCTCTTAACCCTCAAGGACGGGGAGCTGGTGGAGGCAACGGCGGGGTGAGGTCCGGTGGCGGACCCTCGTCCTCCTCTGCGACTTCACCTTCGCTCGGCTCTGTCTCCTCGGGTTCCGTCTCCGGCGTCTCTCCATCGGTGGGCGAGGAGTCATCGTCGGGAGCGTCCTGCACCGCGGTAGGTCCACCCGTCCACGGCGGAGGTCCGTTGGCGGGCTGCCACTCGTGCCCTTCGATGCTGATGACCCGGTTCACTCCTTCGTCGACCTTCACCTCGATCTCCACCGTCGCCCCCACCAGGCCGTCCAGTTCGGCTTGCGGAGTCTCAAGAGCCCCATCGCCGTCGAAGTCGTGGCTGGCGACGCCACCGACGAGGTACCACCACGGCCCCAGGTAGAGCAGGGTGCCCTCCAAGCAGTAGCCGGAGCCACATGCGTTCAACTGGCCTTCCCGCACCATCACCGGCGATGCCGGCGAAGTTGCCGGTGGCTCCGGCGATCGCGGGGAAGGATCTTGCTGCCAGGGGGGCGGGTCGGCAAAGCTCCTCCAGGGAAGACCATCTACCACGTACACCTCATCGTCAGCGGCCTCCACCGTAACCTGTCTCCCAATGGAGCCGGCCAGCTCCTCATAGAGCGAACCCTGCTCGCCGTCACCGGCGAGGTCGAAGTCGCTCCGCGTCTGGCGGAGGTACCACTCCGGTCCGAAGAAGAACCTTCCCTCGCCGATGCAGAACCCGTTCCCGCACCTCTCCAGAAGGCCGGTCACCGTGTGAAGCTCGAGCCGTGGCTGGCTCGGCACTATGGATAAGGCGACGACCGCCGAGGTGGCCGAAGCCACCAGCGCCAAACCGATAAGGAAAACGATGCCGCGTCTCACCCGGTGATCTCCGTGAGGTCGGGAAGTTGGGCCGAGTGATGGGTGGACCAGAAGTCGACCTCGACGATGGTTCCGCCGGAGGGGGCGTTGGCGAGGTGGAGGTTCCATCCATGTTCGCGGGCGGCCTTCTCCACGATGGCCAAGCCCAGTCCCGATCCGGGTAAGGCTCGGGCCGCCGGAGAGCGGTAGAAGCGACGGAACACTTGGGGGAGGTCGACGGCATCGATGCCGGGTCCGTGGTCGCGAACCGAGAGCTTTCCCCCGCTCAGTTCCACCTCCACCGCAGTCCCGGGAGCGGACCAGGTAGCGGCGTTCTCCACCAGGTGGCGGGCCAGCGCCCGCGCCTGTTCGGGTTGGGCCTGCACCACCGTCGGTTGCAGCTTGGCGTGAAAGGCAATGTCCGGATAGGCGGCGCGGGCGGCCAGCAACAGATCCGAAACGACTTCGTCCATCATTACCGGCACCCGGTCGCCGGGGTGCGACACGACCCGGGTCAGGTCGATGAGATCGGTAGTGAGCTCGATCAGGTGGTCAATTTCGCTCCGCATCCGGGCTATTGGGCGGCCGCGTTCGGGGTCGTCGTCGGGGAGCAGCCGAGCGAGGAGATCGAGGTCGGTGCGGAGCACGGTGAGGGGGGTGAACAACTCGTGCGAAGCGTCGACCACCAGTTGGTTCTGGGCTTCGGTGGCCTCCTCTAGGGCGGCCACCATGGCGTTGAAGGCCACCGCCAGCCGGGCCAGTTCGCGGTCCCCTTTTACCTCGATCCGCTCGGCCAGATCACGGGTCCTGGCCACCCGGTCGGCGGCGTCGATCAACTCTTCTACCGGACGCAGACCGGACCGGGCAGTCAGATGGGCCAGCGCTCCGGCCAATCCGATTCCGGTCAGGGAAGCCAGACCGAGAATCCCGGCCAGGTGGAGAAGGTGGAGGTCGATCTCATCCACCGGGCGGGCCACCTGGAGCGCGGTTCCCGAGCGAAGCGGCACTGTGAGGATGCGGAAATGGATCCCGTCGACATCGGCAAAGCTGTAAAAGCGGTCACCGGTGCCGGCGGCGACTTGCAGGACGGCATCGGTGACGGGGAGCGGTGGCGGGTTGGGAGCGAGTTCGACGATCTCGCCGGTTTCGGTGACCACCTGGGCATAGGCGAACGACCCTCCGAGTCCTGGAAGCAGGGCATCGATCTCCCCCGACTCAAGCAGTTCGGCGGCGAGGGCCGCCGCTCGCTCCCTGAGCTCGAGATCGACTTGACCTCGCAGGTCCTGGGCCTCGGCCAGGAAGGTGATGAGGGCCACCAGCAAGGTGACGGCTGCCATCGAGACCACCGCCACCACCGTGATCCGCCCCCTGACGCTCATGGGCCCCGAAGCACGTAACCAAACGAGCGGACGGTATGGATCAGCCGCGGCTCGCCTCCCTCTTCCAGCTTGCGGCGGAGATACCCCACATAGACGGCGAGGGTGTTGGAGGCAGGCCCGAGATCAAAGCCCCACACCCGGTCCATGATCACTCCCCGGGTGAGCACCTGCCTCGGGTGGGAAAGGAAGAGGGCCAGAAGGTCGAACTCGGTCTTGGTGAGCTCCAGCTCCCGTTCCCCACTAAAGGCCCGCCGGGCTGAAACCTCCATTCGGACTCTGTCAAAGGTGAGGACCTCCGATCCGTTGGCGGTGGTCACACTTCTCCGCAGCAACGCCCTCACCCGAGCCAGCAGCTCCTCGAGGGCGAAGGGTTTGACGAGGTAGTCATCGGCCCCGGCGTCGAGTCCGGCGACGCGGTCGGGGACCCGGTCCCGAACCGTGAGCATGAGCACCGGGGTGGAGTCTCCCGCCAGGCGCAAGGATCGGCACACCTCAAGCCCGTCAAGGGTGGGCATGAGGACGTCGAGGATGACCAGGTCGGGCCGGGTGTCGGATATCGCGACCAGGGCTTGCGATCCGTCGGAGGCGACCGCTACTTCGTATCCCTCCAAGGTCAAAGCTTTGCTGAGGCTCTCCCGGAGGGTTGGTTTGTCGTCGACCACTAGGACCCTCATACGGTGATTGTTAGCCTCGCTTCATAAGGGTTCGATAAGGGGAATGCAGCCGGGCCGGTAACCCGGCCCGGCTGCCGTCTGGGGGCATGGGACTGGGGGAGGCCCATGCAGGGGGGGGTCTTTAACCGTTCGGGGGTTTCGGTCTCAGGCTCCTCCGTTCTCACCTTCCGGCTCATCGTCATCTCCACCTCCACCGGGAGGCGCCCAATCCGGAGGCCCGTCGCCGGGTTTCCAGCCGGTCGAACCGTCACGCATGAAGGGAGGCCCTCCGTCTCCGTCGTCCCCTGCCCAGGGTGGTGGCGACGGGGTGCCCGGGGTCCAGCCCTCGGCATCGTCACGCAGCCAGCGGGGACCCTCGACGTCTTCGATCTTCTCCTGCTCCTCCTCGGGAGGGGCGACCGTGTCAGGCTCGCTGATGGTCACCGTTGCTTCAATCGGCCCCGGCGCCCCGACCCACGGCGCACCCGCAAACGGGGGCGGTCCACTGCCGGGGGTCCAATCCCCGAAGTCGGGAGGCCCGCCATCGTCACCTTCGTCACCATCGTCTCCGTCACCGTCTTCGGTGGCGCCGACCCCGCGTACGTGGACGTTGATTCCTAACGCAAACGGCTCCCCATCGACATCACCAGCGCCGCGGAGGTGAAGGTTCACCTTTAAGCCTTCATCGGTCTCCACCATCTGGTAGGTACCGGTGGCGGTAAAGGTGTGGGTCGACCCGGGTCCGATGGTGGCAGCGAAGTCGTCCGAGGTGACGCTGCCACTGGACCCGGGGGGAGTGGTAAAGGCCAAGCCGAGCCCGCTGAGGTTGACGGTGGCCTCGCTCAGGTTGGCGACTGATCCCTCGATGTGGAACTCGCCGCTGCTCGGATCGGTGGGCACGTCACTGCACAAGAAACTGCTCGTCCACTCCAGGGTGACTCCCTCCACCACTTCTTCGACGCTGGTATCAACCACCGGGCAGGTCACCGGTTGCGCCGTCCCCGGTATCGCCAGCAACCCGACGACAAGCCCGACCGCAGCCACAATCGTTGCCTTCTTCATCGATCTCATAGACATCCTCCTGCCTAGCTATCGCGCAACGTAGGGGAGCCGCCTAAGACAGCGGTGAGAAGGGATGAAGCCGCGGATATGAATCCGACGAACTTGGTAAGGGCGGTCGCCTTGCTATCAGGAAACACCGCACCGGGCAGAAATCGCTTGCCACACAGAGTGACGTACTACTACTGTCCGTGGTAAGTCCTCGAGGGGAGGGGGAGAAGCCGTGGGGCGGTCTCGCTTCGAGAAAGAGCGATACCGGAGGGGGAGCATGCGCAAGCTGACCGTCTTGATGCTGGTTCTGGGTCTGGTGGTGGTACCGGTCCCGGCGGGAGCTCAGGAGGTGACCCTGAGCGAGCAGGTCCGTTTGGGCTTCAACGCCGAAGTGCCCATCGACGAGACCATATCTG
>DATEDX010000110.1:0-3876 GCA_035281425.1 Acidimicrobiia bacterium | reverse complement strand
CTGCGACCTCTACACGATGGTCTTCTACCCGCCGGTGGAAGCGGAGGAGGTACAGCTGACGCTGGCCTCGATCGTTCGCAACCCCTGAAAACACGCCAACCCCGGGTTGAGAGTGACCATATAGGTACTCTGGAACCCGGGGTTCGCAGGTTCAGGCAATCTCAGCTGCGGGCGGGCTGGCCGTCCTTCCAGATCTCGCCCACGGCTGCCACTCCCCCCAGCAACCCTGAGGTGTCGAGGGGGAGGAAGATCTTGGTGGCTTGCCCGTTGGCGATGCCTTGCAGGGCCTCTAGGTAGCGGATGGCGATGAGGTCGGGGGAGGGGTTACCGGTGTGGATGGCGGCAAACACTCGCTCGATCGCCCGCCCTTCTCCTTCTGCCACCGTCTCCTTCTGATAGCGGTCGGCGTCGGCGACCCTCTTGATAGCTTCCGCCTGCCCTTCCGCCTCGATGATCTGCGACGTTTTAAGACCTTCGGCGCGCAGCACCCGCGCGGTCTTTTCTCCTTCCGCCTCGGTCACCACCGCACGACGATCCCATTCCGCCTTCATCTGGCGGTGCATGGCATCAGTGACGTCGGCCGGTGGCTCGATGCGCTGGATCTCTACTCGGACCACCCGGGTTCCCCACTTGTCGGTGGCGTCGTCGAGGATCTGGCGGAGCTTGGCGTTGATGATGTCGCGCGAGGTCAGGGCCGTGTCCAGATCGAGGTCGCCGATCACGTTGCGCAAGTTGGTCTGGGCGGGCTTGGTGGCCGCCAGCACGAAGTTGGCAACGTTGTACTTGAGTTTCACCGGGTCGGTAGCTTCGTAGTAGATGACGGCATCGACCGTCACCGCGACGTTGTCCTTGGTGATGACCTCTTGAGGAGGAACATCGACCACCTGCTCCCGCATGTCCACCTTGGTAAGCCTCTTCACAAAAGGCATCACCCAACGCAACCCTGAGTCCACCGTCTTTTCATATCGGCCGAGAAATTCGACCAGCCCTTTCTCGAATGGGCGTACCACCCGAAAGCCGGTGGCTGCTACCAGCACTAACGCCGCCGCCACCACGACAAAGAGGAACACGAGCGGATCCATCTTCTTCTACCTTTCTCTCTGCTGACTGCACCTGGTCGGATACAGAACCTTCAACTCTCGTCCACCGGCGCCACCACCAGCCGGGCCCCCCGCACCTCCGTCACCATCACCTCGGTGCCGCTTTCGATCGGGGCCCCGTCGGTGGTCGCTCTCCACTCTTCGCTGCCCACCCGGACCATTCCCGTGGCGGCGATCGGATCGACCTGAGACAAGACGATCCCCCGGGCGTTGAGCCAGCGGTTCGCTCCCACCCGGGGGAGGTCGGCGGCGTCTTGGTGGGATATGAAACGCCGCAGGTAGACCAGAGCCACAACCGACACTCCGAAGAACACCAGCCACTGGGGGAGGATGGCCACCCCCAGCCAGGCCAGGACGGCCGCCGCTCCGGCGCCGATGGCGAAGGGCAGAAGGAAGAAACCGGCGGTGAAGATCTCGCCGATTCCCATGGCTATCGCCATTCCGGTCCATAGCCAGCGCCAGACATCGTTTTCCAATTGAGCACCTCCCTGTGATGCCAATGCCACCGCCGCCACCACCAGGATGATGCCGGCGGCATATGCGGTTAGCTCTCTCCGGACCGCTCGCTGGCGGCCTACCTTTCCACTGGTCACGTCCTGCCAGGAAGTCTGGGGGCGCTGGCGGTATTCGCTCGCCCACGACTCTGCAAACTCCTCGAGGTTGGGGCCCACCACCGCCTGTACCGTCCGCCCTTCGGCGGTGGCGGCGAGGAGGTGTTCTTCCAGTTCCAGCCGCATCTCGTTGCTGGCTCGTCGGGGCACCCCGGTCTCCCTCCAATAGAGAACGCAACTGTCGACCACTCGGGCTACGTCCCAACGATCACTCATTGGTCCCTCCCGCCAGAACGCTGTTGACTCCCTGGGCCAGGGCCTGCCAGTCGGCCACCCAGGATTCCAGTGCCTGACGGCCGGGCGGAGCCAGGCGGTAATACTTCCTGGCCGGGCCGCCTGGTGACTCCACCAGGTATCCATCTACCAGCCCCTGTTTCTGCAGCCGAGAGAGCAGGGGGTAGATGCTGCCTTCCGAGGCGAGTCCGAGGCCCCGCTCCTCCAGCTTGCGGGCCATCTCGTAGCCGTAGGTCGGCTCCTCGGCGATGACCGACAACAGGCACATGTCGAGCACTCCTTTCAAGAGCTGGGAGCTGCGGTCCTGTCCTGCGCTCCTAGGTACCATGTTGTGCATGATAGTAGGTGTAGGCCGGTAGTCAACAAGGCATGAGTCAGGGAAGCTCAGCGCGAACGCAGCGAGTCCCGGATCTCTCTGAGAAGGACAACCTCCTCGGAGGGTCCGGCCTCGGGGGCCGGGGGCCGGGTTCGGTTGTAGGCCTTAACGACGAGGAACATCACGAAGGCCACCACCAGGAAGTTGAGCACCGCAGCCAGGAAGGCACCAAGCTGAATGTCACCGGCGACCACCAATTGCTGAAGACCCTCCACGCTGAAGATACGACCAATAAGTGGGGTGACGATCCCTTCGGTGAGGCTGGAAATAACCCCGGCGAAAGCGACGCCCATCACAAACGCCACCGCCAGGTCAATCAGATTGCCGCGGTTGATGAAGTCACGGAACTCTCTCAGCATCTAGCGCCCTCCTGCGTCGGCAAAGCGAAGTTATCAGGCGGACCTTCCGGCTGCACTTCGGTCAGTACCCTTCCAGTCCATGTCGTCGTTGCGGCCGGCGCTCTCTTCGATCGATCAGCATCTCCTCGGCACCCAAGCAGTGGTGGAGGTGACCCTCACCACCCGTCATGAGCGGTTCACCGGGCGGGCCCAGGGAGATGGCGATCCCAGCCACCGGGCTCGCCTGGTAGGAGAGGCGACCCTACGAGCGATCGAAGCCCTCGCTCCCGACCTGGCCCTGGACCTGCGAGCGGTGGCCACCTCCGATTTGGGCAGCATCAAGATTGCTTTGGCGCAGGTGCGAGAGAACGGTCACGATCTGGTGGGGAGCGCGCTAGTCGCCGGCGGCGACCCGGTGATGGCCACCGCCAAGGCCGTGCTCGACGCCCTCAACCGCAAGCTTTCGCTGCGGTAAGGAGCAGCCCCACCCCTTCTTGTGACGGTTGAGCACGATATTCGTGCTCAACCGTCACAAGAACGGTACTGGTCAGGGTTCGATGGCCTCGCTGACGTGGGTGGTGCCGTACCCCTCGATCTCTGGGTGTCCGTGTTCACCTTGGGTGAGGGCAAACTCCTCTTCGGGTGACAGCACCAGCTTGTTGCGCCCGGAGAGACCGAAGTAGGCGAGGGCCAGCAGGAACCACACCGCAACTCCGTAGACCCCGGGCCGGTAGCCCTCGTTGAGGAAGGTGGCGACGAGGGCGACGACGGCGATGAGGCCGGCCACCACCGCGCCTCCTATCCCCAATGGGCTCTTGTAGGGGCGCTCGATGTTGGGCATGTTGCGCCGCAAGAGGACGAACGCAAGGCATTGCAAGGCGTAGGAGATCACTCCGCCAAACACGGCCATGTTGAGCAGCGCTCCCGACACAGTCTGGGCGAAGGCCGAGTCCTGGCCGCCAGCCCAGCGGAGGAGGAGCGCCAGCACCACTCCCACCACCGCTCCCAGGAGAAGCGCCAGCCATGGGGTCTTGCGGGTGCCGTGAGTAATCGACATCCACTTGGGGAAATAGCCCGCCCGCGACAGCGAGTAGATGTTCCGGCCGTAGGCGTAGATGATGGTGTGGAAGCTGGCGATGAGCCCGGATAGGGCGGCCAGGCCCAGGAGGGCGGCTCCGGTTTCGCTCCCGAGGATCACCCGGAACCCGTCGAGCAGA
>DATEDX010000109.1:0-3211 GCA_035281425.1 Acidimicrobiia bacterium | reverse complement strand
CGGCCGTGGCTCGGGAGGATGTCATCGAGGTGGCGGCGGCCTGCCTGCTCGACCCCGCCCATCGGGGTGCGGTTTATCACCTGACCGGGCCCGAGAGCTTCTCCTTTGGCGAAGCTGCGGCAATCTTGTCCGAATTCAGCGGACGAAGCATCGGCTATTACCCCGAGACAGTGGAGGAGGCCTACCGGTCGCGGGCGGTCTACAACGCTCCCCAATTCGAAGTCGAGGGCTGGGTCACGTCGTATTTGGCAGTGGCAACAGGGGAACTGGCCGAGGTCAGCGATGACGTGGCCGTCGTGACCTGCCACCGACCCGTTTCGCTGAGCGACTTCCTTCACCGTCATCCGGAGGCTTGGCAACATCTGACCGGCGAGGCCGGAAAAAGCCGGGGGTGACATGCAGTCGCCAAACCCGGCAGTTACCGTTCTAGGGCGGCCTCTGGCCGCGACCCAAAGGAGGAATTTATGATTCGAATGCGATGGTTGGCGTTAGCGGCCGTCCTGGCTGTAGTCGCGGCAGCGTGTGGTACCACTGCGGATACCACCACCACTGCCGGTCAGACCACCACGAGCACCACCGCCGCGCCCACAACCACAGGCACCACGATGGCGGAATTCCAAGGGATAGGCTTCTCCGCCCCCAGCTGTGACTACGGCGGCAAGATACGTTCCGTTGAGGCCACTGGCCAATACGAGGTGACGTTTACTCTCTGTTCTCCGACCCCAGCCTTTCAACAGATCGTGGCCTTCACCCCCTTCGGTATCCAGCCGGAGGAACACCTGGAAGCCACCGGCGGCGCCCCTCTCGACAATCCGATCGGCACCGGGCCGTTCGTCTTGGACGCCTGGACCCGCGGCTCTGACATCACGTTCAGTGCCAACGCCGACTATTGGGGTGACGCTCCCGCCTTCGACACCTTGGTGTTCCGCTGGGCAGCGGAAAGTGCCACCCGGCTGGTCGACCTCCAGGCGGGGACTGTCGACATGATCACCAACCTGGCCACCAACGACATCGCCACGGTCGAAGCCGATCCCAACCTGCAGCTGCTGCCGGTGCGGAACCCCAACGTCTTCTACCTCGGCATGGCTAACACCCTGGCGCCCTTCGACAACCCGGATGTCCGTCGAGCCATAGGCATGGGGATCGACCGCCAAGCCATCGTCGACAACTTCTACCCCGCCGGGTCCGAAGTGGCCAGCCACTTCACCCCCTGCTCGCTGGAGAACGGGTGCGAAGGGGACGCCTGGCACGAATACGACCCCGAGGCTGCCGCTCAGATGATCGAAGACGCCGGCGCCGCCGGGGCCGAAGTGGTTATCTACTACCGCAACGTGTTCCGGGTCTATCTCCCCGAGCCGGCGGCGGTGGCCCAGGAGATCGCCCAGCAGCTAACCGACAACCTCGGCCTTAATGCTTCGGTGCAGGAAATGGAGTCGGCGGCGTTCATCGAGGCGGCCACAGTCAACGTGGAGCTGCCCATGTATCTGTTGGGGTGGGGCGCCGACTATCCCCACATCACCAACTTCCTCGACTTCCATTTCGGTGGCGACAACCCGCAATTTGGCACTCCCGATCCGTCCTATGTGGACCCGATCCGAGAAGCGTCGGCCATCGCCGATCCGGCCGAGGCGGCGCCGCTTTACGCCGACGCCAACAACGCCCTGCGGGAAGTGGCCCCCATGGTGCCTATCGCCCACGGCGCCGCCGTGTCGGCGAGCCTGGCAACCGTGGAAGGGGCCGATCCTTGGCCGGTCTTCGGCGCTCCCCAATTCGAGTTGATGAACCCGGGCAAAGACACGCTGGTGTTCATGCAGAACAACGAGCCCATCAGCCTCTACTGCGCCGACGAGTCGGACGGGGAGTCGCTGGCCGCCTGCCAGCAGGTGCTGGAACCGCTGCTCGAATACGACCTCGAAGGCAATGTTGTCCCGGCGCTGGCCACCGGCTGCGAAAGCAACTTCGACGGCACGGAGTGGACCTGCACTCTGCGGGAAGGGGTCACCTTCCACGATGGGTCCAGTTTCGACGCCAACGACGTCGTCACCAACTGGGCCGTATGGATGGTGCCGGCCCACGAGCTACATGTAGGAAACACGGGCGCCTTCTTCTATCCCTCCTATCTCTGGGGAGGCTTGATCGGCGAATAGGTTGAAGAGAGGGGGAGCGGACAACCGCTCCCCCTCCGATTACTGATGCTCAGCTTCGTCGCCCGGCGCCTCCTCTATCTGATCCCGGTGATGCTGGGCATCGTGGTCTTACTCTTCCTCTTGGTCCGAGCCATACCCGGGGAACCCTGCCGGGCCATGTTGGGAGAACGCGCCAACCAGGCCGCCTGCGAGGCCTTCAACGAAGCCAACGGTCTCAACGAACCGATTCCGGTCCAGCTCCTCATCTACCTGCGGCGGCTGGTCACCCTCGATCTGGGAGATTCGATTCGCTTCTCCCGGCCCGTCACCGATCTTCTCATCGAGCGCCTCCCCCTCACCTTGGAGCTGTCCACCGCTGCCCTCGGGCTGGCCTTGCTGGTAGGCATTCCCCTCGGGGTGCTGGCGGCGATGCGGCACAACAGCGCCGTTGACGTGGGGACTCTTGCCGTCGCCAACGTTGGGGTGTCGATGCCGGTGTTCTGGTTGGGATTGATGCTGGCCTATCTCTTTGCCCTGGTGCTGAAGGACACCCCCTTCGCCCTTCCCCCCTCGGGGCGCCTCTCCGCCGGAATGGCCTCGGTGCCCTTCTACCAAGTGTGGGGCCGCAACCTCGACCCCGACAGCGTCTGGGCGCCGATCACCCGCATGCTGTCCAACTTCTACATTTTTAACTCGGCCGTCAGCGGGCAATGGAACGTCTTTGTCGACGCCATCAAACACCTGATCCTGCCGGCGGTGGCCCTGGCCACTATTCCCCTGGCCATCATCACCCGCATAACCCGGTCGTCCCTCCTCGAAGTGATGGGTTCGGACTATGTCCGTACTGCCCGCGCTAAGGGTGCGGTGGAGCGGCGGGTAGTGGTCCGTCACGCCCTCCGCAACGCCCTCCTCCCCGTGGTCACCATCGTCGGCCTCCAACTCGGTCTGCTGCTGGGAGGGGCTGTTCTCACCGAGACCGTGTTTGGGCTGGCCGGGGTAGGACGGGCGGTGATCGAAGCCATCCTCTCTCGGGATTTCCCCGTCATTCAGGGCTTCGTCCTGCTGGTGGCGATCGGCTATGTGCT
>DATEDX010000108.1:0-31299 GCA_035281425.1 Acidimicrobiia bacterium | reverse complement strand
GGTCTTCATCGATTGGCTGCGTAACGGCTTCGGCGCCACCGGAGTCTCTCCCTTTTCGTTGCGACCCCAGCCGGGAGCTCCCATCGCCATGCCCATCGCCTGGGGTGAGCTAGCCCGAACCGATCCCGACCGCCACCGACTTTCGGGCGCAACCCGCCGACTTGCCCGCCATCCCTGGGCAGACGCTCGTCCTCAGGATCTGCGCCCGGCCGTCGACGCGGTGGAAAAGATCATTGTGGACGAAGAGCTGGAGCTCCCCGCCTTCGACCGCTTCGGCCGCTAGCCCCCCTCCTCCCCAGCGGGCGAAGCGAGAGTTGGGGGAAGTGTGTCGCCGAAGGCGGTGGAAGGGGCTGACCCGAAGGGTGCGAGGAGGTGGCCCAGGGCCCGAGGGACTGGGGCTACATCTCTTTGGTGCCCCAGGACCAGTCGGCGTAGAGGCCGGCATATACCCCGTCGGCGGCGAGCAGCTGGGCATGGGCCCCCCGTTCAACCAAGCCGCCGTGATCGAAGACCAGGATCTCGTCGGCGGCTTCGGCGGTGGAGAGGCGATGGGCAATGGTGATGGAGGTGCGACCGGCAGTCAGACGTTCGATGGCCCTACGCAACGAAACCTCCAACGCCGGGTCCACCGCGGAAGTGGCTTCGTCCAGAACCAGCACCTCGGGGCCGGAGATCCAGGCCCGGACCAGTGCCACCAGCTGCCGCTCTCCCGCCGAGAGGGTGGCGCCCCGTTCGCCGACTTTGGTCTGCAACCCATCGGGGAGGCGGCGCAGCCAGCCGTCTAGCTCCAACTCCAGGAATGCGGTCTCGACTTCTCGGTCTCCCGCTTCGGGACGGCCGTAGCGAACGTTGTCGGCGATGGTCGTGTCGAAGAGGAATCCTTCCTGTGGAACAAAGGCCACCCGGGAGCGGAGGGAGGAGAACTTGACCCGAGGCAGAGGCACCCCGCCGATGGAGACGGTGCCCGTCACCGGGTCGAGCAGTCGGGTGATCAACTTGGCGAAAGTGGTCTTGCCGGATCCGGTCTGACCGACCACCGCCACCCGCTGTCCCACTGCGATCTCCACGTCAACTGCCGACAGGACTGGCGGTCCCCCCGGGTAGTTGAACGTCACCCCTTCCATCACCACTCCCAAGGGTCCGGGAGGAAGTTCCACCCCGTCGACCGGATCGGCCAGGTCGATCGGCGCATCGAGCACCTTGAGGACCCGCCGCACCCCTGCTGCCGCCCGCTGCGCCTGATCGATGGTCTCCACCAGGGTCTGAATCGGTTCGATCATCAGATTGACCAGGAAGAGGAAGGCCAGGAGGGTTCCGGCTGAAGTCCCGCGCCCCGCGCCCAGCAACACCCCCACCACGATGACGGCCCCGGTGATGCTGGCGGCGAACAACTCGGCTGACGAAAAGAACAAGGCGGAAAGCCGGTTGGCCCAATGCTCCGCCTTGACCTGTGCCTGCAGGGTCTCTTCCACCCTGCTCATGGCGGTCTCTTCGACTCCGTGAGCCCGGATCACACTCAGACCGGTGATGGTCTCGCCCATGACCGAGAGGGAGTCGGCAACGCGTTCCCGCACCCGGTCGTGGGCCCGCTGCAAGAGCCGCTGGAACAGCAGCATCAGCCCTACATAGGCCACGATGGCCACCGTCACCAGAAGTGCCAGCCGCCACTCGTAGAGAAACATCACCCCCAGCGCCAGGGAGATCTGGGCGCTGCCGATGATCATCCCGATCCCGCCCCACTCCATGAATTCCTGGATGGTGGTGATGTCATTGGTGACCCGGGAAACGAGTGCACCCCGCCGTTCGGCCTGGACGTGGAGGATGGAGAGCCGGTGCAGATGGCCGAAGAGCTTGACCCGAAGTTCTTTCAGCCCTCCGGCGGTGTTGATGTTGAGGCGGAGGATGGCCGCTCGCGACACCAGGGCCGCTCCCGCCAGCAGCAGCAAGGCGACCGCTCCTTGGGCCAGGACGGTTCCGATTTGCGGTCCCGCCGGGCGAAGGATCTGGCGGTCGACTATCTGCTGCACCGCCACCGGGACCACCAACTGTCCCGAGGTGCCCAGCACCGCCAGGAGCAAGGTGAGCTTGATCCCCCGCCCCAACGTCGGTGCTTCCCGAAACGCCCGGCGGAGAGCGGTACTGGTGGCGATAGGAGCCTCATCCACCAGAGTGGTAGTGGCGGCGGTCATGCCGATCTCCGCAGCGCGTCTTCTTCGTAAGCCCGCAGCAGCCGGGCGTAACCAGGGATAGAGGCGACGAGTTCGTCATGGGAACCCTGGGCCACCACCCGGCCATGTTCTATATAGAGAACCTGATCGGCGAGCATGATCGAGGCCCGGCGGTAGGCGACGATGATCACGGTGGAAGGAAGCTCGGCCCGGGTCAGCCGGCGCAGGATTTCCGCCTCAATCGAGGGGTCGACGGCGGAGGTAGCGTCGTCGAGCAGGAGGAGGCGGGGGCGGCGGGCCAGGGCTCGGGCCAGCGCTAGTCGCTGCTGCTGGCCGCCGGAGAGGGTGGTGCCCCGTTCACCAATGCGGGTGTCGTATCCCTGGGGAAGCTGACTGATGAAGGAGTGGGCGCCCGCCAGCCGCGCCGCCTCCTCGATCTCCGCCTCGGGCACCGAGGCTCCCAAGGTGATGTTGCCTCGCACCGTGTCATCGAAGAGGAAGGTCGACTGGGGGACATAGGCCACCTCCGCCGGCAGCTCGGAGCGGGCAAAGCTGCGCAGGTCGCGACCATCGAGCGTGATTTGACCCGTGTCCGGATCCCAGAGCCGAGCGAGCAGCAACATCAAAGTGGTCTTGCCAGAACCGGTGGCACCCACCACCGCCAGGGTGGTGCCGCTGGGCACATCGAGATCCACCTGGCTCAGGACCGGTGCCGTCCCTCCATATGAAAAGGCCAGCTCGAGGCTGTCCACCTCGGCCCCTTCAGCGGCGAAGGTGGCACGGACGTCGCCGTAGTCCACCTTCTCGTCCACCGACAGCACCTCCGCCACCCGTTCCCAGCCGGCCAGGCTGGAGGCCATCTCCCAGATCACGTATCCCACCAGCCGCACCGGCACCGCCGACAACGAGAACAGATAGGCAACACTGACCATGTCGCCAGGAGTTAGGACCCCGGCAGTGATACGGACCGCTCCCGCCACCAAGAGCAGGATGGTGGCGACCAAGGGGAGGGAGTCGGCGATGGTTCGGTAGAAGACGAACTTCTTCCCTACCGAGACCAGTTCGTCCCGCAGCCGCTCGGCTGTGGCCTGGAAACGGTCGGTCTCGTACTGCTCCCGACCTAGCGCCTTGACGGTGAGCGCCCCATCGAAGCTCTCATGGGCTACCTCGCTGACTTGGCTGCGAAGGGTCTGGATCTCTTCGAACTGCGAGAAAGCCGACCAGCTCCCTTTGATCTCCACCGCCACGATGGCGATCACCGCCCCGAGGGTGATGACTCCCAGCCAGGGATCGAGGGCCAAGATGAGGGTTACGGTGCCCACCAGCAGCAGCGACACCCCGGTGCCGTAAGGAAGCGGTCCCAGGATCCAGATTGCCTGGCTGGCGTCGGAGTCGGTGACAGCAAGGAGGTCGCCGGTTGACCGGCGTGAGATCCAGCCCAACTTGAGGTCGAGCTGGTGACGGATGAGCCTCATCCTGACGTCGGCCTGGGTGTTCTGTTGCAGCCACGAGGCCCCGAAGCGGCGCATCACGATGCCGGTGGACTTCCACAACGCCACCCCCAGCACCGCTGCCACCGCCGGGAGAATCCGTCCTCGCACCGGTTCCCCCTGGTCGAGGACGGGGATGATGAGGGTGTCGGTGATCCAGCCGATGACTCGGGAGCTGGCGATGATGGCGGAAGCGAACATGGCCGCTCCCAGCACTGCCCTGACGAAGGGCCGGGGGCGAGCGCGAACAAAGCGGGATATCAGCTTGATCCCGCCGGCCAGCACCTCAAAGGGCGACGATGGACGAGGCCGGGTCGTCATGGGGAGGAGCAATTGTAGGAACCTCACGTTCGGCCAAGCCGCCGTATTTTGAACGCACGGAGTAGCGCGCACTCTCACCCTCACGTCTCGCGTCTCGCGTCTCACGTCTCACGTCTTCCGTCTTCCGTCTTCCGTCTCCTTCGTACAATCGCCCCATGGAGACCAAACCCGGGGAGCTCTATCTGGGCGCTCTCCTCGACCCAGCCGGGGCAAGAGGCGAGTTACTCGTCTACGAGGCGGCCGATCTCACCACCCACGGGGTGATCGTGGGCATGACCGGATCGGGAAAGACAGGGCTTGCGGTCGGGCTCCTCGAGGAGACGCTCCTCTCCGGTATCCCCTGTCTGATCATCGATCCCAAAGGGGACATGACCAATCTACTTCTCAACTTCCCCCAGTTCCGGCCGGAGGACTTCGAGCCCTGGGTCGACGCCGCCGCCGCCCGCCGTCAAGGCATCGAGCGAGCCGAACTCGCCGCCCGCACCGCCACTCAGTGGAAGGAAGGCCTGGCCGGCTGGCAAATCGACCCCACCCGCATGCAGCGGCTAAAGGAACAGGCCGAATTCGTCATCTATACGCCCGGCTCGACGGCGGGAGTCGCAGTCAACGTGCTGGGCAGCTTGGCGGTACCGGCCACCACCGACCCCGAAGCGATCCGCGACGAGATCGAAGGGTTCGTCTCCTCGTTGCTGGTCTTGGCCGGGATCGAGTCCGACCCTATTTCAGGGCCCGAACACATCCTCCTGGCCACCATTATTGAGACCGCTTGGTCCCAGGGTCAGAACCTCGACCTGGCCACCCTGATCGGCCAGGTCCAGCAGCCCCCGTTCCGGAAACTGGGGGTATTCGAGATCGACGCCTTCATTCCCCCCAAAGCGCGAACCGCCCTGGCCATGAAGCTCAATGGCCTGGCTGCTTCGCCCTCGTTTGCGGCCTGGCGGGAAGGAGCGCCGCTCGACATTCACGCCATGCTGTTCGAAGGAGAAGCCACCAAGGCTCCCATTTTCTATCTGGCCCATCTTTCCGACGACGAGCGGCAATTTTTCGTCACGCTGCTCCTCTCCAAGCTGGTCACCTACCTGCGTTCCCAGTCGAGCGGGACCTCCGATCTCAAGGCCCTGGTTTACATGGACGAGATTGCTGGCTTCTGCCCGCCCACGGCCGAGCCTCCTTCCAAGAAGCCGATCCTCACCATCGCCAAACAGGCGCGGGCCTTCGGCTTCGGGATGGTCCTTACCACCCAGAACCCGATGGACTTCGACTACAAGGTGATGTCGAACGCTGGTACCTGGGCGGTGGGCCGGCTGCAGACCGAACGGGACAAGGCCCGCATACTCGAAGGCATGCAGTCGGCAACTGGGGAGGTGGACCTGGCAGCTCTCGACACCCAGATCTCAGGCTTGGACAAGCGCCAGTTCGTCCTCCATACCACCGGCGGTAAACCACCTCGGCTTTTCACCACCCGATGGGTGATGTCCTACCTGGCGGGCCCCTTGACCAAAGACCAGGTGGCGACGCTTGCCGCCGGTCGGCCATCGGCGCCGGCCCCCCGGTTCTCCCCCGAACCGGGACAATCGGAGCCCTCCTCTTCCGGAACCGAGCTCTCCTCCGAAGACGTGCTGCCGGTGGTGCCACCCGTCGCTCCCGGAATCGCGGTTGGTTTCCTCGATCCGGCGGCGACTTGGGCCAGCCAGGTTGGGGCCCGGGGGTCGGGGTCGGTATGGCGAGCGATGGTGGCTGCCGCCGTCAACCTCCTCTACGACGATGCCGCCGCCAAGCTCGAACATCGCGAGGTCTACGAGGCGATCGTTCTCGACCCCGCGGCTGCTTTGGAAGCGACCAACCTCCTCGGGGTCGATCACGACCCCCGCGACTTCGCAGCCGAGGCCCCCACCGGCGCCCGTTTCGAGGTGCCGCCGGCTGGTATCGACAAACCCGCCTTCTGGAAGAAGCTGGCAACTGATCTCACCGACTACCTGGTGGCTTCCCGCCCGGTAACCATATGGAAGAACCCGGAGCTCAAGCTGTTCAGCCGGGTGGGCGAAAGCGAGTCGGAGTTTCGGGCTCGGTGCATCACCATCGCCAGTGAAGCCGCCGATGAGGCGGTGGCGGGGCTGCGGGAGAAATACCGGCTCCGGATCGACCGGGCCCGAGAGGCAGTGGCCACTGCCCGCCGCCGAGCCGACGATCTGGCCGCCGACGTCGACGCCCGCAAACAGGAGGAGATCCTCTCCGGCGCCGGTGACTTGCTCGGCGCACTGCTGGGGGGACGGCGCCGCAGCACCATTTCCCGGGCGGCCAGCCGCCGCTCCCAGACCCGCCGCACCCAGGCCAGGCTCGAAACCGCCCAAGGAGCGGTGGACGGCAAGCTTCAGGCGCTGGCCGACTTGGAGGCAGACCTGGCCGATGAGGTCCTCGCCATCGAGTCGGAGTTCGACGATAAAGCCGCCTACATCGAAGAAGTCGAGATTCCCCTCGAAAAAGTCGACGTCAAGGTCGCCGAGCTCAGGCTGATCTGGGTGCCGGTGTAGCCCAACCTTTTCTGGATCTTCTGACCTTTCGAGAGGTAGTCGGCGAAGGAGAAGAGCCAGCCACCCGGGATAGGCCGTACGCCGCGGGAGGGTTCGGCAGCGGAGCTGGTTCTTTGGCGGCCGGGCACCGCCCCCAGCGTTCTTTGTCACCCCAGCCCTGAATACGGGGCCGCCACGCCAAAAGTCGTTGGGAACGGGGCTGACACGCCAAAGAACCCGACACTTGACCAACCCCCGTCTCCTCGAGCTGGTGATCCAGATCCCAGGCTCCGGAGGACCCCTTCCCTTTTTCGTTGCCTTCCTCGGCGCCATCCCACCGCCCAGACCCACGGAAAGGTCAGAAGACCCCCTTTTCTGCGAACCCGGGGTTCCAGAGGTCCGTTTTGGACACCTGCAACCCCGGGTTCGCGGTTTCAGTTCTATTCGGCTTCGTCTTCGGCCAGGAGGGCCACGAGCAGGTCCCGGACCGAGACGATGCCCAGGAGTTGTCCGGCTTCGAGGACCGGAAGGTGGCGGTAGCCGGACTCGGCGAGCCATTCCGCTGCCTCCCACACGTCGTCGTCGGGGTGGAAGGTGTCGGGGTCTTTGGTCATCACCGCCGTGACCGGAGTGGTGGCCGGATCGAGATCCTGAGAAATGGCTCTGACCAGGTCGCGTTCGGTGACCAGGCCCACCAGGTTGAGGCCTTCTACCACCCCCAGGGAGCCGTGGCCCTCTGCCGCCATGGCCCGAGCGGCATCCGCCAAGGTGGTAGCAGGCCCGCACACATGGCCGGCGTCACCGACCAGGTCTCGCAGAATCACCCCGCCAAGCTAGTGACCTTTCGTGCTAGCTGCGTGATGGTTAGACGGAAAGCACCCTACCCAGAACCCAACACTCACAACTCAATACGAGAAGCGGCCGCCAGGCCGCTTCTCAAATGAGGTCTTGTTCCCTGATGCCGAACGAAGGGTGACGCAGGCGGCACAGAGCCAGCTTCTCTAGTTGCCGGATCCGCTCCCGAGTGAGATTGAATTCCTCACCGATCTCTTCCAGGGTACGGGGCACACCGTCGTAGAAACCGTAGCGCAGGGCGAGAATGCGGCCCTCCCGAAGCGGCAGGCGCTCGATCGATCGACGCAGCGAATCGGCCACGTCCATCTCTTCGGTCATTTGCACCGGATCGGCGGCGTCTTCGTCTTCGATGAAGTCACCAAGCTGCGCCCCGTCCTCACCAACCGGCTGCTCTAACGAAACGGTGTCGGCCACCCCCAAGGCGAGCTCGACTTTGTCCACGGTGACGCCCGCCTCTTCGGCAATCTCCTCGGGCCGGGGGTCCCGACCCAACTCGGCTTTGAGGCTGGCTTGGGCGGCTCGCACCGCCGCCAAGGTGTCGTGGAGATGAACCGGGATCCGCACCGTACGCGACTTGTCGGCGATGGCCCGGGTGATGGCCTGGCGAATCCACCAGGTGGCATAGGTGGAGAACTTGAACCCTTTCCTCCAGTCGAACTTCTCCACCGCCCGGATCAGACCTAGGTTCCCCTCCTGGATGAGATCGAGGAAGTCGATCCCGGAGGTGTTGGCGTAGCGGCGGGCGTTGGCCACGACTAAACGAAGGTTGGCGGTGAGAAAGGCATCTTTGGCTTCGCGGCCGTGCCGCTCTTTGCGGCGCAACTCCAACTCTTCCCGTTTGTCCTTGTAGTCACCGCGCGCCAAACGAATCCCCGCCTCCTCACCGGTTTCGATCCGTTGCGCCAACTCCACTTCCTGTTCGGCAGTGAGCAGGTCGTATTCACCAATGGCGGTGAGATACTGCGAAACCAGGTCGGTGGTGAGGCGGCCGCGCTCGTCGGTCAGCTTGCTTTGGAGACGCTCGCGTCGCGCCTTTTCGGCGGCGCGGGTCGACTCGGCAGTCGTCATGGGTCCTTAATCCTCCAGGGCAGATCGACTGCCCGTTCCATCGGGCCGTCCACTATGACACAGAACCGCGGGTTTGTGAACCCCCCAAATTTCCCCATAGTGGGGGCAGCTTTTCCGCCCCTCAGGGCCATTTATCCACAGGTTCTCCACAGCCAACGCTTGGGCCCGGCGGCCTATTCCCCTCGTCAATGCTCGCCGGCCGGCTGGTTCTGATTGGCGACTGGGGAGGCTACGGTCGGGGCATGCCTAACCGGCTGGCCGCCTCTACTTCGCCCTACCTGCTCCAACATGCCGACAACCCGGTCGACTGGTACGAGTGGGGTGAAGACGCCTTCGCCGAGGCCCGCCGCCGCGACGTCCCCATCCTCCTTTCGGTGGGTTATTCCGCCTGCCATTGGTGCCACGTCATGGCCCACGAATCGTTCGAAGATCCGCTGACGGCGGCAGAGATGAACGAGTTGTTCGTCAACGTCAAAGTTGATCGAGAAGAAAGACCCGATGTTGACGCCGTATACATGGAAGCGGTGCAGGCGATGAGCGGTCACGGCGGCTGGCCCATGACCGTCTTCCTGACCCCCGACCTCCAACCCTTCTTCGCCGGAACCTACTTCCCCCGGGTGGATCGGGCCGGAATGCCCGCCTTCCGGCGGGTGATGGGAGCCGTCGACCAGGCCTGGCGGGAAAGAAGAGACGAAGTGGGCGACCAGGCCCGGCGAGTAGTCGAAGCCATTTCCCACGATCTCCCCGCTAGTAGCGAGCTACCCCAGTTGGAGGGCCCCTATCAGGCGCTGGCCAGCAGCTTCGATTCGGCCCGGGGGGGTTTTGGATCGGCTCCCAAATTCCCTCAGCAGCCGGCATTGGAGTTCCTGCTGCGGGTATGGGAGGAGCCCTGGGCGCCGGCGGCCCGATCGATGCTCACCGAGACCATGCAGACGATGGCCAAGGGAGGCATCCACGACCAGCTCGGGGGTGGGTTCGCACGCTATTCGGTGGATGCACACTGGCTGGTGCCTCACTTCGAGAAGATGCTCTACGACAACGCCCAGCTGGCCCGGCTCTATTTGTGGGCGGGGATCGAGTTCGACCGTCCCGACTTCATCGAGGTCGCCCGGTCGACCTTCGACTACCTGCTCACCGATCTCCGCCACCCGGCGGGAGGATTCTTCTCGGCCGAAGATGCCGACTCGGAAGGGGTGGAAGGCAAGTTCTACGTCTGGAACTTCGCTGAGTTCATGGAGGTGGCCGAAGATGACGGACCTTTAGCCGCCTTCTACTTCGGGGTGAGCGAATTGGGTAACTTCGAGGGAGCCAACATCCTCCATCGCGCCGCCTCTCTCAAGGAACTGGGCGAACACTTTGATCTTGCTCCTGAGGAGGCGAGCCGGCGTTTGGCGGCGGTCAAGGAGGCGCTCCTCGCTCGGCGCAGCCAGCGGGTACGACCCGGACTCGACGACAAGGTGCTGGCTTCCTGGAACGGGCTGGCCATCCGGGCTCTGGCCGAGGCCGGCGCGGCCCTCGGCGAGCCCCGGTACTTGGAGGCGGCCCGGAGCGCCGCCCGCTTCGCTCTCGACCATCTCCTCGACGGTCAAGGCCGGCTCCGTCGGGCTCACAGCAAAGGGCAAGTTTCCGAAGTGGGTGGCTTCCTCGACGACTATGCCTCCCTTGGCCTGGCCTTGCTGGTCCTCTACTCCGCCACCGGGGAGGTCGAGTGGTACCGAGTCGGAGCCGACTTGATCGGCCAGCTGGAGCGGTTCGCCGACCCAGACGGTGGCTACTTCACCACCGAAGCCGCCGTCGGTCTACCCAAGCGGCCCAAAGACCTATTCGACAACCCGGCGCCATCCGGCAATTCCCTTGCCGCCGAGGCGCTGTTGTGGTTGTCGCTTCTCACCGGAGATCTGGACCTGCGGAGCCAAGCGGAAGACACCCTCCGCAGCCAGGGAGCGATCATGGAGCGATATCCGTCGGCAGCGATGTACGGAGCGAGTGTCCTCCATTCGATCCGCCGGGGTACCCACGAGCTGGCGGTTGTTGGGGAACAGCCCCAGCCGTTGACAGCCGTCTATTGGCAGCGATCCCGGCCCCACATCGCCCTCGCATTTTCTTCCGGCGACGAAACCCAGGTACCACTCCTCCGCCAGCGTTACGTTCCGGGGAAGACCCTCGCTTACCTCTGCAGCGGGTTTGTCTGCCAGAGCCCGGTCGACAACCCTGCGGTGCTGGTGGACTCGCTGGCCAAGACCTGAGCCGCCAGCCACACATAAGCAATCCAAATGGCATCGGCCACCACCAGGTGGAGGAGTTGCAGCCAGAGAGGAGTGCCGGCGAGGACGTTGAGGATCCCCAGACCAACTTGAGCCACCGACAACCACAAGACTCGCCAGGCGAGAGGCAGGGGGGGCAGGCCCGCCACCCGGGCAGCCCCTAGTGCCGCCACCACCACCCCGGTGGCGAGTACCGGGTGGAGCACCCGAAGCCTGGTGAGGAAGTGACTCACCTCGACGTCGCCCAGGCCCGACACCGGAAAGAGGGTGTCGGCCAGAGCAGTCACCGCCCCCGAGGCAAATATCGCCACCAGCGCCAGAGCACCCAAAATCAGGGTCCGGCGACCGCGGCGGCCTTGCAGCCGGCCCCCTCCTCCCGCATACCAGGCAGTGAGGGTGAGGGAACCCAACAGCAGCAGAGTGTTGACCAAGTGGAGAGGAACCGAAATCACCCGCGCCACCGACGCGTCGTCCCCCACCCACTCGTAGAGGACGATGGCGGCTCCGATCAGGGCTTCAGCCAGGGCTGCCGCCCCCGCCCAGGTCGCCGCCTTCCGCAGCGGTGAGCCTCGCCCGGTGGTGCGGTATACCACCATCACCAGCCAAGCCACCAGCAAGAGGGAGACGCCGCTGGCCAGTCGGTGGGTGTATTCGATGGCGGTAGCTCCCGAAAGTTCGGGAAGCGCTACCCCTTGACAGGTCGGCCAGCTGCGACCGCATCCGGCCCCGGAGTGAGTGGCACGGACCAGAGCCCCCAACCCGATATTGAGGACGTTCCAACCCACCGCGACCCATGCCAGCCGGAGAGTGCCATGCACAGCATGGAGGTTATTCCCCCAGCCTCGGTGCCCCGTCTGGAGCCATAAGCTGACCGGGAATGGAGATCAACGACGACGTCACCGGTGCCATCGGCAACACCCCGCTCATCCGGCTAAGCCGCCTTCACCCCGCCGGCAATCTGATCGCCAAGGTGGAACACATGAACCCGGGTGGATCGGTGAAGGAGCGGATTGCGGTGGCCATGATCGATGCGGCCGAGGAAGAGGGAAGGCTCCTCCCGGGGGGAACCATCGTCGAACCCACCTCCGGCAATACCGGCGTCGGCCTGGCCCTGGTGGGAGCGGTGCGGGGCTACCGGGTGATCTGCACCGTCCCGGACAAGGTCTCAGTCGAGAAGATCAAACTGCTCGAAGCCTACGGAGTGGAGGTAATCGTGACCCCCACCGAACTGCTTCCCGAGCACCCCGACAGCTACTACGGAGTGGCACGGCGTCTAGCGGCCGAGATTCCGGGGGCTTTTCATCCTGATCAATATTCCAATCCCGCCAACCCGCTAGCCCACTACCGAACCACCGGTCCCGAGATCTGGCGGCAGACCGGCGGCACCGTCGACATCCTGGTGGCTGGGGTAGGAACGGGAGGAACCATCTCCGGGACGGCAAGATATCTGAAGGAACAGAATCCGAACATCGAGGTGGTGGGAGCTGATCCTGAAGGCAGCATCTTCACCGCCCCCAATCCCGAGAGTGTCCATCAGTATCTGGTTGAGGGTGTGGGTGAGGACTTCTATCCGGAAACCGTCGACCTTGGCGTGATCGATCGCTTGGTCATGATCGACGATGCCACCGCCTTCGCCACGGCCCGCCGTCTGGCCCGTGAAGAGGGTCTCCTGGTGGGAGGCTCTTGTGGCCTGGCCGCCGCCGCCGCCCTGCAGGTGGCGAGGGAAGACCACTCCAAGCTGGTGGTGGTGATCCTGCCCGATTCGGGACGGGGCTACCTCTCGAAGGTGTTCGACGACGCCTGGATGAGAGAGCACGGATTCGATGTCTGATCCCATCGTTGCCTGAAAATGGCGGTAGGCCCCGCATCAACGCGGGGCCTACCGATATCTCAAACCCTGGAACACTTCAGCCGGCAGTTGCCTGCGCGAATGGCTGCTGCAAGGGGACCGATCAAGCAGATCCCAGAGTCCGGTGGTCCGAGTTGGAGTCGCCACCTACCTCACATGAGGGAGCGACGCCGAGGTTTGGCTAGCGCCGCTCAGCGCTCGGCCACCTCCAGAGTCCCAAAAGCTTTACCCAATGCGGACCACCTCCTTTCTCTGGTAGCCGTGATTCTTCCACGAATTCGTCGCAAATGGAAAGAAATGCCGCTTCCTCCCCCAGCGAGCGCAGCGAGCGTCGGGGGAGGAGGCCCGAAGGGGCGGAAGGGGCTGGGCTGGCGCGGAGAACCGGAGGGGCTCGGGGAGGCGAAGGAGTAGCGGCCCCTTGTCGGCTAACCCACCGTGTCGAAGTAGGTGTCCGGAGACGGCCCCAGGTCGTCGTCTACCGGTTCGAGGGTGATCCAGATGCGGGGGAAGTCGGCGCGGCGCACCGCCGCCCAGGCTTCGACAGTGCCGGCGTCGCGGAACGTTCCCGCCGAGACGTGACGGCCGTCGGGAGCGGTTAGCCAGATCTCGTAGTAGTGACCCGGAGGGGCGGGCTCGATTCCTGCTACCCGAAGACGCATGCGGGTTCCGGTTTCGGAATTCCACCCGTCGACCAGGGCCGAAGCGCCGGCAATGTTGGTCGCCATCTCGAACGACCAATCAGGGGAAAGCGTCTCCGCCAACCCATAGCTAGCCATTAGCACCGCCACTGCGGCGGCCGCCACCCAACCCTCCCATCCCCGCCGGGAACCGGCCCTCCGCTCCGGCTTCGACGGGGTGCGTCTGATCGCCGCCACGAGCTTTTCGGGGAGATCCGGGGGCGGCTCCTCCCAAAGCGACGCCTCGGCGAGGAGGCTTCGCCAGCGGCGCCAGTCGGGGGCATCGGTTCTGCAGCCGGCACAGGCGGCGAGGTGGGAGGCGGCGGCCTCCTCGTCACCGGCGAGGATCAGGGCACGGACTTCGTCACAGGTCACGCGGTCGCCTCCCGGACATGGGCCAGCAGGTCGGCCAGGTGGCGATGGGCACGATGAGCCCGACTCTTGACGGTGCCGATGGGAATGCCCAGAGACTCGGCCGTCTCCTGATGGGTCAGCCCGTGAAAGAAAGTGGCCCGCACCACGGCCTGCTCTTCGTCGCTCAGACGATCCACGGCCAGGCGTACCTCCCAGGCTTCCCACATCCCCTCGAAGGAAGGAGGCAGAACGGCGATGTCGCGGTCTTCTCCCCGCTCCTCCAAAGTCAGGGGCTGGCGGTGACGACGCTCCCGGCGGTAGGTGTCTACTGCGGCCCGGCGGGCGATCGCATAGAGCCAGGGAGCGGGGTCGCGCTCCTGGTCGAAGGTGGCGGCGGCCCGCCAAGCCTGGATGAAGGTCTGCTGAGTCGCATCTTCGGCCAGGGTCCGATCTCCCAAGGAACGCAGGCAGACCGTGAAGACGGCGCGGCCATAGGCGTCGTAAAGCGAGCGCAACGCCTCAGGGTCACCGGAGGCAAGTCGCCTCATGGTCCGCACCGAATCCATCACTTCACCATACGCCGCGAGCGGCCTGGGCGGTTCGGTAGGGGCTCAGATGTTGAAGGAGTCGAAGAAGTCGGTGATGAGCTCTCCTACCGCCCCCCCGGCCTCGCGCAGCGCCCAAATAAAGACCACCACCATAAAGAGCACGCTCACCGCGGTCAGGGCCCAGCGCCGCCAGTAGAACTCCTTCTCCTCCTGGTCTTCGATGTAAGAGGTGGGACGAACCACGTAGGGCGCCGGGGGGGCGACGGCAGTCACCTTCCGGACCCGGGGAGAGGAGCCATTTGTCACCGCCGGCGCGACTAAGTCGGTCTCGGTAACCACCGTCTCCGATGAGCTAATCGCCGCTACCTCAGGTTCGACCTTAGGAACCGAAGGAGGCACCGGGATCATGACAGTCCGCTCAGGAGCCAAGGTGCGAAGTTCCTCTTCCACGGTGGGGCGAGGAGGCGGTTCCACCTCCACGACCTCCAGCCCTGCCGCTTCCACCAGTTCCTGTTCCGCCAACCCGAGGACTGCTGCTAGCGCTTTTAGATAGGAACGGTCACTGGGCCGGGTGCGGCCATGTTCCCAGGAGCGGATCGTGGAGGGAGAGCGGCCAATCAGCTCGGCGAGACGGGCTTGGCTGATCCGTGCCTTCTCCCGGCCACGGCGGATGAGGTCGCCGAAGGCTGGCTCGGACATTGGCCATCAGGTTACCCCTCGTCGGCTCGGTACTCTGAACCGCGGAGGCGAACGAGCGCCTGGTGGGCTCCCCGGTCTTCAAAACCGGTGGCGGGTCGAAGAGGCCCGCGGCGGGTTCGATTCCCGTCCGCCTCCGCCACCGCCCCTCATCGGCGCAGTCATAGGTCGCACTCATGGTCGAGGTCAACCGAAGGGTGCCGACCGAGTGGACCTCGGGCCTCCTGACTCCTCAACAATGCCTGCCAGAGTGTGGTCCGGCCCGAATTGGACTATAGGCCCAACTGCTCAGCGCGCTCGTTGGCGGTTTCTTCGACCCGATATCGGATTCTCGGGTGTTGGTCCAACAGGGAGTGGAAATCCCAGCTCACCATCACGGCCAATCGCACCGGTGAGATGGCGATTATCTCGGCATTGCGACGCTGCTTCCCGAGGATTCCCATTTCGCCGAAGAAGTCGCCTGGTCCCAGATCGGCGAGGCGCCGGCCGGAATGCTCGACCAACGCACTCCCCTCCAGCAAAACAAAGAACTTGAAGGACAGGTCCCCCTGCTCGATCAACTCTGCCCCTTCGGGCAACGAGACTTCCTTCATCTGACCAGCCAGCCGTTCTCGCTCGGCATCGCTCAAGTCCGAGAACAACGGCACTGCTGCCAGATCTCCGGCATTCATTCAGCAATCCTCCGTCCCTGTCACAACCTACACCTTGGCGAGCCAGCGCGTCAGCACAACACCGGCCCGGTACGAGCAGTTGAAGGCAAAGGGCCCCGCAACGGATTACCGAAAGGACTGCAGTTGCCGCCTGCTCACAGCGTGGCTGACTTACCTACCGCAGCTTGACCACAGAGGTGTCGGTAAGGGATGGTCGGTCAGCGTGGTCCAAAGCGTCTCATTCCCGGTCTTCAAAACGGTGGCGGGTCGAAGAGGCCTGGGGCGGGGTCGATTCCCGCCCGCCTCTGCCACCGGCGACGGCCGCTGGTTGCCGGAGGGCTCTTGGCGGGGCAAATCGGTGGAATCGGTGCCACCACGCGGCGGGGGGCCGAAGCGTGCGAAGTGGTCCGAAGGAATAGCGTCGGGGTGAAACTTCAATCCAGATAGGCATTGAACACCTCCTCCGAGTGTTCTTACCCAGGGTGGAGGTATCCCTAAACCCCCCGGCGGCCATCAGACCAGAGTTAATTCTCGCTGGCTCGAGCGGCTTTGCGCTGGGCGTCGGCCACGGCGATGGCGGTGAGGTTGACCACGTCGGAGACTTCGGCGTCTCGCTGCAACACATGCACCGCCTTCGATAGCCCCGAGAGAATGGGACCGATCACCTCGGCGTTGGCGAGCCGGTTCAGCAACTTGTAGGAGGCGTTAGCGGCGGTGAGGTTGGGGAAAACGAGCACGCTCGCCGCCCGGCTGAGCGGGCCTCCCGGGCGGCGCGCCTTGATCAGTTCGTCCACCACCGCGGTGTCGGCCTGCATCTCCCCGTCGACGGGGATGTCGGGGCGACGGACCCGGAACATCTCGGCCGCCGCTCGCACCCGATCCGGCTCGGCACCTTTGGCACTTCCGAAATCGGAGTAGGAGATGAAGGCCACCCGTGGCTGGCGGTTGAAGGCGACCATGGCCGTATCCACCGCCGCCTCCGCGATCTCTACCAGCTGCTCCGAGGTGGGCTCGATGTTGACAGCACAGTCGGTGAAGAAGTAGGGGGTGCCGTTGAGGACCACCACGTACACCGAGGAGACGATGGTCCGCCCCGGTTCGAGCGACAGCGCCTGCAGAGCGGGGCGGATGGTCTCTGGATAAAAGGTGGTCAAGCCTCCCAGGACGGCATCGGCCTCCCCTTCCCGCACCATCAAGGCGGCGAACATGTTGTGGTCGACCACCGCCTGGCGGGCTGCTTGCCTGGTTAATCCTTTGGCCTGGCGAATCTCGAAGAGGGTGTCGGCGTATCGATCGAGGGTTCCCACTTCGGCGTCGGGATTGATGGTTTCGATCCCCTCCAGGCTGATGCCCAATTCGCCGGCGATTTCTTTGATGAGCCCCACATCCCCCAGCAGGACTGGGGAGCCGATTCCTTCGTCGTATACCCGGCGGGCCGCTCGGAGCAGCCTGACATCGTCCCCATGGGGGTATACCACCCGCAGCGGTTTGGTCCGGGCGAGAGCGGTAATGGTGTTGATGAGTCCGTGGGAGGCCTGGAAACGGGAGCGGAGCTGCTCGGCGTAGGCGGCGGGGTCGTCCAGCGGTTGTAGAGCAATCCCTTCGGCGGTTGCCGCCGCCGCCACCGCCGGAGCCACCGTCCACAAAGCCCGAGGGTCGAAGGGTTTGGGGATCAGATAGTCCGGCCCAAAAGAGAGGCGGTCGAGGCTGTAGGCCTTCAAGACCACTTCCGGGACTTCTTGGCGGGCGAGGTCGGCCAGGGCGCGGGTGGCGGCCTCCTTCATGCCTTCGCTGACACTGGTGGCACGAACGTCAAGCGCCCCCCGAAAAATGAAGGGGAAACCGAGGACGTTGTTGACTTGGTTGGGGTAGTCGCTGCGTCCGGTAGCCACGATGGCGTCGGGTCGGACCCGCCGGGCTTCTTCATAGGTGATCTCGGGGTCGGGGTTGGCGAGGGCAAAGATCAGCGGCGAGCGGGCCATGGGCTCGACCATCTCCGGGGAGACCGCTCCCGCTACCGATACCCCGACGAAAGCATCGGCCCCCACCAGGGCATCGGCCAAGGTCCGTTCCTTGGTCTCCCGGGCGAACTCGCGCTTGATGGGCGTGAGATCGTCGCGACCCAGGTGCACCACCCCGCGGCTGTCGACCATCACCGTGTTCTCCGGCCGCACCCCGAGGTGCTGGAAGAAGCGGGCGGTGGCGATACCGGCGGCTCCGGCACCGCTGAACACCACCTTTACTTCGTCGATGGCTTTGCCCACCAGGTCGAGAGCATTGAGGAAGGCAGCTCCCCCGATGATGGCGGTGCCGTGCTGGTCGTCGTGAAAAACCGGGATCTTGAGCCGGGCCCTGAGGGTGGACTCGATGTAGAAACAGTCGGGGGCGCGGATGTCCTCAAGGTTGATCCCTCCCACCGTAGGTTCGAGCAGTTCACAGAACTTGATGACATCGTCAGGATCCTCCGACCCCACTTCGAGGTCGAAGACGTCGATGTCTGCGAACCGTTTGAAGAGGACCGCCTTGCCTTCCATCACCGGCTTCCCGGCCAGGGCGCCGATGTTCCCCAGCCCGAGGACGGCGGTGCCGTTGGAAACGACCGCGACCAGGTTGCCACGGTTGGTGAAACGAAACGCGGCCTCAGGATCCGAAGCGATCACCCGGCAAGGCTCGGCCACCCCCGGTGTATAGGCCAGGCTGAGATCCCCTTGGGTGGCCGTAGGCTTGGTGGGGCGGATCGAGATCTTTCCCGGCCGCGGGTGCTCGTGATAGTGCAGGGCTTCGCTGAAAGTGCTCTTATCGGCCATCGTCTGCAGGCACCCTACACGGCAATCGGCCTGGTTCTCACTCGTCCAGAGACGTGCGAAACTTAGGGTGGATGATGACACCGACTTCAAGCGGTGAGAACGGTTACAAGGTGATGCCCGGGTGGCGGGTCGGGCATGCCCCCGATGAAGCCACCACTCGCTCGGGCCTCTTGGTACCGGCCGGGACCAAAGACGGCAACGACGCCCTGGCCCTGGTCGACGTCCGCACCGGGCAACGTTTTTGGGCGGTACCCGCCGGGGCTTGGCGTTTCATCTGGCCCCCCACCGGCCGGCCGGTGGTGGCGGTGAGAGAGTCCCAAATCATTGCCGAGGAGGACCTTTCGCACGTTCCCAGCGACGGTCAATATCTATGACTGACGGCCGGCGCCAGAAAAAATCCCCCCCGCCCTCATCTACCCCCTCCTACGGTGACGCCGTGAATCGACCGCCCGACTCCGCCGGCCGGCGCCGGCGCCGGCTTACCGCCACCGTCACCGATCTGGCAGTTGTTCGCCAGCGCGCCCTGCTGATCGGGGTGGTGCTGAATGGGACCTCCCTCCACGACGCCGAGAGGTCACTGGTAGAACTGGAATTGCTGACCGAGACCGCCGGGGCCGATCCCGTTGACGCTGAGCTCGTTAAACGGGCCGTTGTCGATCCAGCTCTCTACATCGGAAAAGGTAAGGCGGAGGAGCTGGCGGCAGTGGTACGGGCCGAAGACATCGACGTCGTCGTTTTCGACAACCCCCTCGCCCCCGCCCAGCAACGAAACCTTCAGAAGCTCTTTGAAGTCGACGTTGTCGACCGCGAAGCCTTGATTCTCGACATCTTTGCTCAGCACGCCACCAGCCGGGCGGGGGCCCTGCAGGTAGAGCTGGCGCTGCTCCGTTACAACCTGCCCCGGCTGCGCGGGAAAGGGATCGAGTTGTCTCGCCAGCAAGGAGGGATCGGTGCCAAACGGGGACCCGGAGAGACCAAGCTCGAAACCGACCGCCGGCGCATTGCTGCTCGCATCGCCCGGTTGGAGAAGGAGCTGACGGATCTGCGCCGGGTCCGCCAGACTCAGACCAAGGCCCGCCGCCGCAACCAACTGCCGGTGGTGTCGCTGGTGGGATACACCAACGCTGGCAAGTCGACCCTCCTCAATTCCCTCACCGACGCCAGGGTCTTGACCGAGGACCAGTTGTTCTCAACGCTGGATTCGACCGTCCGCCGCTTCTCACTCCCCGACTCGCGGCCCGTGTTGCTGTCCGACACCGTGGGGTTTGTGCGGCGTCTTCCCCACCACCTGGTAGAGGCTTTCCGTTCCACCCTCGATGAGGTGGTGGGAGCCGATCTGCTTCTCCACGTGGTTGATGCCTCCGATCCGGAGCCGGAAGAGCAGATGCAGGCGGTGCGGGCCGTGCTGGAGCAGATCGGGGCCGGTGCCATCCCCGAGTTGCTGGTCTTCAACAAGGCGGACGTGGCCGACCATCGAACCTTGGACCGGCTTCGTAACCTGCATCCCGAGGCGGTCGTGGCTTCGGCTCTGACCGGTGAGGGGCTGGGTGATTTGGCCGAGGCTCTCGCCTCCCACCTTGATTCGGGGCTGGCCACCGTGCGGCTCGAGATCCCCTACGCCCGGGGCGATTTGGTGGCAGCGGCTCACCGTCTCGGTGAAGTCATCGCTGAGAAACACGACGAGCACGGATCGGTCTTGGAGGTGCGGCTCCCGGCGGCGCGTCTCGGCTCTTTCCGCGAGTATGTAGCCAGCTAGACCGTTTCGACCGCCCCGCCATCAGGGGCGGGAGGCAAAAACTGCCGCTCCCACGATCCCTGCCTCGTTGCGAAGTTCGGCCGGGACCACCTCCACCGGCACCGTCAGATAAGCCGACCACTTCTCGAAGCGCCGGGAGACCCCTCCGCCGAGAATGAGCAGGTCGGGTGACAGGACCAAGTGGAGATGGTTGAGGAAGGCATCGAGCCGGGACGCCCACTCTTTCCACGACAACCCCTCGTTGTCTTTGACCGACGCCGCCGCCCAATCCTCCACCGATTCATGGCCGGCGAACTGGAGGTGTCCGAACTCCGAGTTGGGGAGTAGCCGGCCGTCAACGAAAATCGCCGAGCCGATCCCGGTACCGAGGGTGAGGGCGATGACCACCCCCGAGCGTCCCCGCCCTGCTCCAAACGACATCTCCGCCACCCCGGCGGCGTCGGCGTCGTTGACCACGATCACCTCTTGGCCGGTGACCTTGCTGAACAACTCGGCGGCTGGATAACCCACCCACGACTTGTCAACGTTGGCGGCGCTCAAGGTCAACCCCTCCTTGACCACTGCGGGGAAAGTGCAGCCCACCCGCCCCTCGTATTGGAAGTGGTCGACCATGGCGGCGATTACCTCAGCCACCGCCTCCGGCAGGGACGGCTGGGGAGTGTCGATCCGGAACCGTTCCGCCAGCAAGGCACCGCTTTCGGGGTCGACCAGATTCGATTTGATTCCGCTTCCCCCGATGTCGATTCCGAGAACTGCCACCATCGGAGGGCGAGGATATCCACCCGTTAGGCTCCGCTGATGGGCACGGCCGATATAGGGGTGATCGGGCTGGCGGTGATGGGCCAGAACCTCGCCCTCAACCTGGCCGATCGTGGGTTCCGGGTGGCAGTGTTCAACCGCACTACCGCCGTCACCGATGACTTCGTCGCCTCCCAGGGTGAGGCGCCGATCGTGGCCACCGGTTCCCTATCGCAATTGGTGGAGGCGCTGTCCACCCCGCGCCGGGTCCTGCTGATGGTCAAGGCAGGCCCGCCGGTCGATCTGATGCTGGATCAGCTATGGCCGCTCCTACACCCGGGCGACGTAATCATCGACGGCGGTAACAGCCTCTTCACCGATACCCAACGGCGTCTGGATGAAGCGCAGACTCGGAACGTCCACTATGTGGGGGCTGGGATCTCGGGAGGAGAAGAAGGGGCCCGGCACGGCCCCTCGATCATGCCGGGGGGAGATGTCGAGGCCTGGCCTTTGCTGGCCCCGATGTTGCAGGCCATCGCCGCCCGCACCCCTGCCGGCGAGCCGTGTTGCGATTGGGTCGGGCCAGCCGGTTCGGGGCACTTCGTCAAGATGGTTCACAACGGCATCGAATACGGCGACATGCAGATCATCGCCGAGGCTTATCACCTGCTGCGGGCCATGGGGATGTCGGCCCAGGAGATGGCGTCGGTTTTTCGGCAGTTCGCGGCCGGACGGCTGTCCTCGTTCCTGATCGACATCACCGCCGAAATCCTGGAGAGGCGCGACGAAGATGGGACTCCCCTGGTCGATCGGGTGCTCGATGCCGCGGCCCAGAAGGGAACGGGAAAGTGGACGGTGGAGAGCTCGCTTGAGTTGGGCCAGCCGGTGACCTTGATAGCCGAGGCGGTGTATGCCCGCATGGTTTCGGCTCTCCTTGATGAGCGGCGGGTGGCGGCCGGAGTCCTGGGTGGACCGGAGATGTCACTCTCGGTGTCGGTGACCGACATCGAAGACGCCCTCTACGCCAGCAAGATCGTTTCTTATGCCCAGGGGTTCATGCTGCTGCGGGCGGCGTCGGAGGAATACGGGTGGGATCTGCAACTGGCCCGGATCAGTCCCTTGTGGCGGGCGGGATGCATCATCCGGGCGGCTTTCCTCGACGACATCACCGCCGCCTACGCCGGCCAGCCCGACCTGTCCAACCTGATGCTCGATCCGTTCTTCACCCGGGCGCTGGCTGAGGCCCAACCCGGGTGGCGGCGGGTGGTGTCGGCGGCGGTTGCGGCCGGTGTGCCCGTCCCCGCCTACTCGAGCGCCCTCGCCTTCTTCGACTCCTACCGCTCGGCCCGGCTCCCCGCCAACCTCATCCAAGCTCAACGGGACTACTTCGGCGCCCACACCTACGAACGCACCGACCGCCCCCGCGGCGAGTTCTTCCATTCCACCTGGTCGCAGCCTCCTCCTGCGAACCCCGGGTTCAAGAGTCCATAAATGGACTCTGTGGCCCCCAGAACCAAGCAGAGGTCTTGCTAAGCCGCCTTTCGTTTCTCCAGCATCGCCCGAACCTGGTCAGCAACCATCTGAGGGTTCTGTTTGAGCTCGTGCCATGTAAAGCGCAGAAGCGCCCAATCGTGAATGAGACACTCCCGATCGCGACTGCGGTCCAGCGCCATTTGTTGACGGGCCGCATGCCATCTCCTTGAGTCCCACTCAAGAGCGAGGCGAGCATCCGGATAGGCATCATCGAATCTTCGGTCGGTATCCCATGGGATTGGAAACTGCGGGATTGGTGCTTCCACCCCGTTCTTGCGCAGGACCGACCGCCCCAATCGTTCAAGAGCGGTGGCACTGATCACTGAGCCCTCGCCGAGCCGTCCAAGGACAGCCCGGTACCTGACCGTTCCCGGACGGCCTCGCCGACCCGTTTCCTCGCCCACTGCCACCAATGTGTCGATGCGAGCAATCCCCGAAGACAAAACCCCATCCGTGATTCGGTCCAGGCGCTCCAAGTGAACGTCGGCAGCCAGATCGGCCAAGGTGCGCTCGGGCGTGGTGACCCACACCCCCGACAGCTGGGTGCGATGCTGTGGAAGGAGGTCGAGGGTGCGCCGGACGACGACTCCCGGAAACTCATGCGTGGTCCGGTGATGGACGCTGACCGTAATGGGCAAGTTGCCCACATAGGGAAACTCCCATAGTCGCGCCGCTGACCCATGTGACACGGTCGCATTCGGGAGGCTCAATAGGGCCCCCCTCAGCAGAGGGAGCTCGCCTCCGAGTTCTGCCATTTGATATACACCAGCGGCAACCAGACGTAGGTCTCCTCGTTGTAACGAGCGATGGATCGTTCCTGCCGTCCAACCGAGAGTCATCAGTTGACGTCTGGTAATGAATCCTCCTTGCTCGACCGCCATCCGCAAAGCAGGGTTTACGCGCATCGTTCAACCGTGTCCGACATCTGAGCGGTGGTCAACCCCCTTGTCTCCTCCTCAAAGCCTTTCCTGGGGCCACAGAGTCCACTAATGGACCCTGGAACCCGGGGTTTGCGGGTGATCTACCATTTCCGGGCAAACCCACCCAGAAGGCGGTCTTGAACGTGTCTGAATCGATTTACCGGTTGCCGCGCAGCGTCATTCCCCGGCGTTACGCGTTGACCCTCGAACCCGACCTGGAGGGAGCCACCTTCTCGGGCCGGGAAACGGTGTCGGTGGAGGTGACAGAACCAGTCACCGAGATCATCCTCAACGCCCACGAACTCCAGATCAGCGAGGCCACCCTGCGCGGCGGCGATCGGGTCCTTCAGGGGAAGGTGACGCTCGACGAATCCGCTCAGCGCGCCTGCATCGCGCTGGAAGCCACCGCCGATCCGGGAGAGTGGGAACTCGACCTCACCTTCACCGGCACTCTCAACGACCAGCTGGTCGGGTTCTACCTGTGCACCTTCAAGGACGTGGACGGCGCCGTCCAGCCCATCGCCACCACCCAGTTCGAGGCCACCGATGCCCGTCGGGCCTTCCCCTGCTGGGACGAACCCGACCTCAAAGCGGTGTTCTCGGTGACTTTGGTCGTACCCGAAGACCTGATGGCGATCTCCAATACAGCCGAGGTCGAGCGCAATCCTGCCGGACCGGGAAAGGTGGCGGTGCGCTTCGCCGACACCATGGTGATGTCCACCTACCTGGTGGCATTTGTGGTCGGACCCTTCGAAGCCACCGAAGCGGTGGAGGTAGACGGGGTTCCGGTCCGCATCGTCACTCCCCGGGGCAAGCTCCACCTCTCTGAATTCGCCTTGGAGTGTGCCCGCTTCTGCCTCAGCTATTTCCGCGACTACTACGGCATCCCCTACCCGGGCGACAAGGTCGATCACGTGGCCATCCCCGACTTCGCTTTCGGGGCGATGGAGAACCTCGGCTGTATCACCTACCGGGAGACCGCCCTGTTGGTGGAGCCCACCACCGCCAGCCAGTCGGAGTTGGTGCGAGTGCTGGACGTGATCGGGCACGAACTGGCCCACATGTGGTTCGGCGATCTAGTGACGATGAAATGGTGGAACGGGATCTGGCTCAACGAAGCATTTGCCTCTTTTATGGAGTTCAAGTCGACTGACGCCATGCGCCCGGAGTGGAAGCGATGGCTGGCCTTCGGGGCGGTGGAACGTCCCTGGGCCTACGGGGTGGACGCCCTCCACACCACCCGCCCGGTGGAGTTCGAAGTCAACTCTCCCGACGAAGCCAACGAGATGTTCGATGCCCTCACCTACGGCAAGGGGTCCTCGGTGTTGCGGATGCTGGAACAGTTCATCGGCGAGGAGGCATTTCGCCAGGGAGTCGGCAACTACCTACGCCGCCACGCCTACGCCAACACCGTCACCAGCGACCTGTGGGATGCCCTGGACGGTGCCTCCGGCACCCCGGTGGGCGAGATCATGGACACTTGGATCCGCCAACCCGGGTTTCCGCAGATCGATGTCAGCGCCGCACCCAACGGGATTCGGGTCTCGCAGCGGCGGTTCTTCACCATCCCCGATGAAACGGACGCCACCCTCTGGAAGGTACCGCTTCAGGTCGGAAGCGGCCGTGCCCCCAGCAACGTGACCCGGGTTCTACTCGAGTCGGAAGAAGCCACCATCAACTTGGACGAGCCGGAGTTGGTGGTGGTCAACTCAGGCGGCCACGGTTTCTACCGGGTTCGCTATGACCAAGCACACTTCGACGCCCTGGTGTCCGCCCTACCTCAACTGGAGGATTTGGAACGGTTCATTCTCGCCGACGACACCTGGGCCTTCGTCGAATCGGGCCAGCTCTCCGCCCCCGACTTCCTGCGCCTGGCCGCCGCCTATCGGGGTGAGACCGAGCAAGCGGTGTGGCAGGCAGTCCTCGCCGGAGTAGGCAACGTGTCCCTCCATCTGGTCGACGAGGATCACCGACCCGCCTTCGCCCGGTGGGTGGCCGAACTGGTAGGACCGGCCTACGAACGGCTCGGCTGGCAAGCCCGCGACGGTGAGTCCGATCTGACCCGCCGGCTCCGCGGTCAGCTCATATTGGCTATGGGCCGCCTCGCCCAAGATCCGGCGGTGATCGAACGCGCCCAGCAGATCGCTACCAACAGTGAGGGAGAGGCCGATCCCGAAGTGGTGCGGGCGGCGCTTTTCGTCACCGCCACCTACGGAGCACCCGATCTCCACGCCAGCTTCCTTTCTACCTATCAGGACTCGACGTCGCCGCAGGAGCAGGATCGGCTGCTCCTTGCCCTCACCCTCTTCGACCACCCCGATCTGGTCACTGAAAACGTTCAGGCCAGCCTCGACGGACGCATCCGCAGTCAGGACGGGGCCCGGGTCATCGGCGGCACCTACGGCAATCGACGTCACGGCCACCTGGCCTGGAGAGAGGTTCGCCAGCATTGGGAACGATTCGTGAAGCTGCCCACCATGACCCAGCGGAGGATGATCGAAGGCCTCCCCGCCCTCTCCCGCCCCGAGGTCGCGGCCGAGGTGGAAGCGTTCTTCGCCGAGACCCAACTTCCACACGCCGCCAAGTCGATCGCCCAAAACGTCGAGCGGTTGCGGGCCAACGTTCTCCTTCGCCAGCGGGAGAGCAGAGCGGTAGCCGAGTTCCTCGCCACATGACAAAGGGGCCGGGCAAGCCGGCCCGCTCGTTCTCGGTCGGGACTACTGCAGTTCGACGGTGGCCCCAACCCCTTCCAGTTGAGCCTTGGCCTTATCGGCCGTCGCTTTGTCGACGTTCTCGAGGACCGGCTTGGGTGCGCTGTCGACGAGGTCTTTGGCCTCTTTCAGTCCCAGGCTGGTCAAGGAGCGGACCTCCTTGATCACCTGGATCTTCTGATCACCGACCCCGGTGAGCACGACGGTGAATTCGTCCTTCTCTTCCTCGACCGGAGCTGCCCCGGCGCCGCCCCCCGCCGCCGGCGCCGCCACGGCTACCGGCGCCGCGGCGGTGACGTCGAAGCGCTCCTCGAAAGCATCCAAGAACTCTTTGAGCTCCAGCACGGTCATCTCTTCGAAGACCGAGAGAAGCTCGTCGCTCGTCATTTTGGCCATGGTCATACCTCCTCGGCCGCAACGGCCGTTTTCTTGTCTAGAAGCTGGGAGAACATCGACGCAGCATTACGGGTGAACGACGTGAACAGCCCGGCGGCCTGTGCCAGCGGGGCTTTAGCTGCCCCGGCAATCTTGGCCAGCAGCACCTCGCGGGGCTCAATGTCGGCCAACTTGGCCACCTCGGCTGAGCCGAGGAGGACCCGGCCAAGCAGCGCCCCCTTCAACACCAGGCGGTCGTTCTCCCGGGCAAAGTCTCGCAACGCTTTGGCGGTGGCGACTGGATCGCTGCGAGCGAAGGTCAGGGCGGTCGGTCCTACCAGTTCGCCGCTGATCTCGTCGAGCCCCAACTCACCCACCGCCCGCTGGGCCAGAGTCATCTTGACCACTCGGTAGTCGGCGTCGGCTTTGCGCAAGCTGCGGCGCAGGTTGGCCATCTGCTTGACGTTCAAGCCTCGATATTCGGTCAAGAACACGGCGGCTGCCTGCTCCCAACTCGTTTTGATGTCGGCAACTGCCTGGACCTTCTCAGGTCGCGGCATCGCTCCTCCTTACATAACTAAAAGCCCCGGCCAGCTAACCAAAGCCGTGCGGGGGCTCGTAAGGAGCGACCTGCGCTGGATTTACGACCTTCCGGCACACCAACGGTCTCTGGCCCATATGGGGATTGAGCAGATAGTTTAGATGGCCACCTCAACTGACCGAAATCAACGCCCTGCCGGCTCACGGCTTCCGGCTTCCGACTCAAGACCGCGAAACCACCTGGCAAATTTTCCCTGGACTTTCAACCGTTTCGGGTCCACACTGGCTTCATTGAGAACAGGGGGGTTGCCGGAGGAGCGGCGGGTATCCTGACCGCCCCCGCCGACCCTGGCATCGCCGCTTCGGGCACGGGGCGCTAAGACCGCAGCCCCTACCCTGCGGTTGGACCGAGAGAAGGCGCCTCGTCGGACGGTGGACCTGGCAGCCGACGCCCGCCCGATGCCAGCAACCGGCACCCCCCTACTCTTCGCGGGGCCGCCAAGCTAATCGCGGAAGGCGAACTCTCCTGGCTTTTCCAAGCCCGCCGACTAGCGCGCTAAGGCGGTGAGGTCTTCGACCTTGCCTGTGTCTACCACCACGCCGGGTCCCATGGTCGAGGAGAGGACCAGCTTCTTGACGTAGCGACCTTTAGCGGAAGCTGGTTTGACTCGAACGATCTCGGCCGCCACCGCGGCCAGATTGGCGAGGAGCTGTTCGGCGGTAAACGAGGCTTTCCCTACCGGTACGTGGACGTTGCCGAAGCGGTCGTTGCGGTATTCGATCCGGCCTGCCTTGAATTCGTTCACCGCCTTGGCTACGTCGGGGGTCACCGTCCCGGCTTTGGGGTTGGGCATCAGGCCCCGGGGTCCGAGGATGCGACCCAGCTTCCCCACCTCTGCCATCATGTCGGGAGTAGCGATGGCCAGGTCGAAGTCGAGCTCACGGCCTTCGGCGATCTCGGCTACGAGTTCTTTCCCGCCCACCAGATCGGCTCCTGCCTCCTCGGCTTCGCGGGCTTTGTCGGCGGGAGCGAACACCGCCACCCTCACCTGTTTGCCGGTGCCGTGAGGGAGGGCAACCGTGCCCCGCACCAACTGATCGGCCTTGCGGGGGTCGATGCCCAGTTGAAAAGCGGCTTCCACCGTCTCATCGAATTTGGCGGTGGCCATCTCTTTGACGAGAGCCACTGCTTGGTTGGCCGGGTGGGCGGCCTGCCGGTCGAATTTGGCCAGCGCCTCCCGATATTTCTTGCCGTGTGCCGGCATCTGTTACCTCCGTGGTCCAGGCGACCGGCACCAACCGATCTCCCACCTCTTGACGTCCGACTTCCGTCTCTATTCAGCCTTCAACCTTGATCCCCATCGACCTCGCCGTTCCCTCCACCACCTTCATCGCCGCTTCGACGTCGTTGGCGTTGAGGTCGGGCATCTTGGTCTCGGCAATTTCTTTGACCTGCGCTCTGGTGACCGATCCCACCTTGGTCTTGTGCGGCTCCGCCGATCCCTTTTCCACCCGAGCCGCCTGCCGGAGCAGGGCGGCGGTGGGAGGGGTCTTGATGATGAAGGTGAAACTGCGGTCTTCGTAGATCGAGACCTCGGCGGGGAGAATCGTGCCCCGTTGAGACCCGGTGGCGTCGTTGTAGGCCTTGACGAAGTCCATCAGGTTTACCCCATGGGGACCCAAGGTGGTACCCACCGGGGGCGCCGGGGTCGCCTGACCGGCCGGCAACTGCAACTTGACGGTCGTCAACAACTTCTTCCTACCCATGCGAAGGCTCCTTACTCACAACTCAAAACTCAGAACTCAGAACTTCAATTTTTCTGAATGTCGTCAAACCCCAGCTCGACCGGGGTGTCTCGTCCGAAGATGTTGACGAGGACGGTCACCTTCGATTGGTCGAGGTTGATGGCTTCGATCACCCCGTTGAAGTCGGCGAAGGGCCCTGCCACCACCCGCACCGTCTCCCCCACCTCCCAAGCGGGCTTGAAACGAGGCCGTACCTTTTCCTCCTCTTTCTGCACCCCGAGGAAGCGCTCGACTTCGCGTCGAGAGAGCGGGGTGGGTTTGTTGTTCCCACCTACGAAGCCGGTGACCCCCGGGGTGTTACGCACCGCGTACCAGGAGTCGTCGTCGAGTTGCATCCTCACCAGGATGTAGCCGGGGAAGACTTTGCGGGGAACGGTCACCTTCTTGCCGTTCTTGATCTCGACCACGTCCTCCATCGGGATATGGACCTCGAAGATCCGGTCTTCCATGTGCATCGATCGGATCCGGGTTTCCAGGTTCGCCTTGACCTTGTTCTCGTAGCCCGAGTAGGAGTGGATGACGTACCAGTCGCCGGGTAAGTCGTAGGGACTGGGAAGGGCAGGGACCTCTTCTTCGCCCTCGGCGGGGGGCTCGACCGGTTCGACCATCATCGCTGTTGAAGGAGAGTAAAGATGGCCTCTTTCATCCCCACGTCGAGGCCGAACACCACCACCGTCAAGGTGGTGGCCACGACCAGGGTGACGGCGGTGAAGGCGATGAGTTGCTCGCGACTGGGCCAGGAAACCTTGTTGAGCTCCAGGCGGACCTCGTGAAGGAAGGTCAACAACCGGCGCCAGATCGACTTTCGTTCGGTGGGGGGACCACCACGGGTGGGCCCGCCCGGCAGGCGCCGTTGGGCACCATTGTCTTTCTCGCGCTTTTGGAGTCGCTCTTCACGCTCCATCAGGCGGCGCATCTCTCGGTTCATCTTCTCGATCCGTTGTTTAGGTTTGAAGTCTCAGGCAAGCCTACGGCAGGGGTGGAGGGATTCGAACCCCCATCCTCCGGTTTTGGAGACCGGCGCTCTGACCAATTAGAGCTACACCCCTACGGGGTCAGGGCGGGCTATCAAGTATAAGTCCCGTGGCCGCTTGGTGGAAAACTACCCGTGGGCGGTGGAACGAAGACTGCGCCATCGCCACGCCATCAAGACCACGACGGCTGCCCCGGTGGTGGCGGCGGCCGGCCACCAGTGCGAATCGGGCGGCAGCTTCGGGTCACCCTCGAGCGTCCCCATGACTTGCTGGCGAAGGCCCCGAGGCGGGGGGTGGAGGGGCTCGCTCAACCCTGCCATTAACCGGCGGGAAGAGCGGAGGGAGGCAGCATGGGCTTGGCAGCGGAGGCACCCGGATTGGTGGTGACGCACCGGACCGGCGAGCTCGCGCCCAGTGAGGAGCGCCGCGGTGATGAAGTGACTGCAGACGGCACACGCCACGGTCCTCATCGCCCGCTCCCCCGAAGGTGCCGCTGCAGGCTTTGGTGGCCGCGATGGAGCCTGACCTTGGTAGCGGTCACCGATATCCCGAGCGTCTGGGCGATCTCAGGGTGGGTCCAGCCGTAGATGTCTTTTAACACCACCACCACTCGCAGGGCGGGTGAAAGCTCGGAGAGAGCCGACATCAGCCGCCTCCGAAGGTCGTCGTTATCGGCCATTGGTTCCGGAAGGGCGGCGGCTCGAGTCTCCTCCGGCTCGGCGTAATCGGTGAGGTCGACCACTTTCTCACGCCGGCGACGATGGCGATAGGTGGAAGCGGTGTTGACTGTGATCCGGTACACCCAGGTCGAGAACGTCGCCTCCCCTCGAAAGCCGGCGAGACCACGCCATACCCGGATCCAGGTCTCCTGGGCAATTTCCGATGCCGAATCGCGCCCCGCCCCGAGCCGAAGGGCCAGATTGAAGACGTCGGTCTCATGCCGCCTGACCAATTCGGCGAAAGCGGGTCGATCGCCCTCCCGAGCCAGGGCCACCAAATCTGCATCGCTAGCTTCGACCTCGTAGTCCTTCAACCGGTTACCTCCCCGGATGAGGGTTCTGATCCTTCATTCAGTTTCACCGTAGCGCTCAGGAACTCGCCGCCTTCGCCGGTCAGTTTGGCGGTAAACACTCCGGCGGTGACGGAACCGTCAACCCGGGCCACCGCCCCGGGCCGGAGCGGAGAACGGAACCTGAAAGTAGCGTCTAGCAATGGAGAGGGTCCACCCTGCCAGGTGGACGCCACCGAACATATCCAGGCGGCCTGGAGCAACCCGTGCACCACTACCCCGGGGAGGCCGGCCTGGCGGGCGGAGTCGTGATCCCAATGGATCGGGTTCCAGTCGTGGGTGGCGGCGGCGTAGCGGACGAGGTCGGCCCGAGAGGCTGATCTGATCATTGAGTTCGATCGGGGTCCCAGGGGATCGTTGGGCCCGCGGGCGTCGGGCGACAATTCCGGATGCTCCTGGCTGTTGCCCGCCGCCGGCGCCTCGCCCGAGATCAGAAACAGTGCGGACCCAGAGACGACTGCACCGGATTCGTCTTCGCTGCTGAACGCGAAGGTCACGAAGCCCACCCCGCCACGACTGCGGACCTTTTCCACCGATCCGGTGATGGAGAGCGGGGTTTCGACCGCTAGGGGTCGGTGCCAGTAAAAGCGTTGCTCGCCGTGGATCACCCCCTGGCCGGC
>DATEDX010000107.1:0-6345 GCA_035281425.1 Acidimicrobiia bacterium | reverse complement strand
AGCTCCGGATCGGGAGGCACGGTCGCCAGCCAGTCCGTCAAACGATCTTTGTCGTGAAGGAGATCGCCCATGCGCGACTCGGAGTATTCGTATTCCGGGCTCCAGAAGAGAGCGTCGAAGGGACAGACCTCGACGCAGATCCCGCAATACATGCAGAGGGCATAGTCGATGTCGAAGCGATCGAGGGTGGCCCGGACTCGTACCCGCCCCCCCGGCTTGTCGGGTGGTTTCTCCTCCTTGTGCCCCTCGATATAGATGCACCAGTCGGGGCAGTTTCGAGCGCACAACATGCAAACCGTGCAGGCCTCGACATCGAGAGCAATCACTCCCCGGGCCCGGGGGTGGGGGTCCTCTTTGACCAGCGGATAGTTGACAGTGTTGAGATACTTGTGGGGCAGGAGGATGGTCTTGACCATGGTGGAGATGGTCACACCCATGCCTTTCAGCATCCCCGCCCCGGGAAGTTTGGGAAGACTCACGCCATCACCTTGAGCAGCCCGGTGGCGAGGATGTTGGCGAGAGAAATGGGAACCAGCCATTTCCACGCCAGCGACTGGAGCTGATCCTCCCGCAGCCGGGGAAAGGTCCACCGCCACCAGATCATCAGGAACACCAACACTCCCACCTTGGCGAAAAGGATCAGCGGACCGGCGAAGTTGAGCTGACTCTCGGTGAGGCCGGGCACCCAATAACCCCCCAAGAAGAGGGTGGCGGCGATCGCCGAGAGCGAGAACATGTTGGCAAACTCGGCCAGGAAGAAGAACAGGAAGCGGAAACCGGAATATTCGGTCAGGTAGCCCATCACCAGCTCCGACTCGGCGATGGGCATGTCGAAGGGGATGCGGGTGAGTTCGGCCAGGGCGGCAATCATGAACACCGCAAAGCCGACGAACTGGACGACAACAAAGGGAAGCCCCAGGCCCCAGCCTCGTTCCGAGAACCAGGACGCCTGGGCTTCGACGATCCCGTTGAGCGACATGGTCCCGGCCAGCATCACCACTCCTACCACGGCCAGCACCAAGGGGAGCTCATAGGCGATGAGCTGGCCGGCCGCGCGCAAGCCTCCGATGAGGGAGTATTTGTTGGCCGATGACCAGCCGGCCATCAGCACCCCGATGGTGGAGAGGGAGGACACGGCCAAGGCGTAAAAGATCCCCAGATCGAGGTTGCGCCCCACCACCGAGGGGCCGAGGGGGATGGGGACCAGGATGGCCACCGTGGAGGCCAGCACCAGGGCGGGCGCCCATTTGAAGACGGGACGGTCGGCGTCTCGGGGGATGAGATCTTCCTTTTGGAAGAACTTGACACCGTCGGCGATGAGCTGGGCCCACCCCCACCGCCCTCCGGCGAAATAGGGACCGACCCGGCTCTGCATCTTGGCGGAAAGCTTGATCTCGGCAAAGCCGATGACCATCCCCACCGCCGGGATGATGGCCGCCGCTACCACCAGCTTGATAGCCAGCTCGAGCCAGAAGTTCATGGTTGAGCCTCCGGCTCAGGGAGACGTGAGACGTAAGACGTGAGACGTGAGACGTGCGTCGCGGCTGACCTCATCGGTCCACGTCTCCCAGCACGAAGTCGAGGCTTCCCATGATGGCGATGATGTCGGGAACGAGCACACCTTCGAGCGCCCAGGGGAGGATGGAGAGGTTGGAGAAGGAAGCCGAACGGATCTTGAGCCGGTAGGGACCCTGCCCGCCGTCGGAGACCAAGTAATACCCCATCTCCCCTTTGGGATTCTCAGCGCGGACGTACACCTCCCCTTTGGGGACCTTGATCACCTTGGGGACTTTGGCCTGTAGGGGTCCGGAGGGAATCGAGTCGACGGCCTGCTGGATGATGTGGGCCGACTGGCGAATTTCCTGAAGCCGCACCTTCCAGCGGTCGTAGCAGTCGCCTGCGGTTCCGATCGGAATCTCGAACTGGAAGCGGTCGTAGGGGAGGTAGTCGCTGACTTTGCGGAGATCGAACTTGATGCCAGAGGCCCGGAGGTTGGGACCGGACATCCCGAAGGAGGCGGCCACCTCAGCTGGGATTACTCCGACATCTTTAGTTCGGGCGAGGATGATCTCGTTCTCGGCCACCAGGGCTTCCAACTCCTCCACTGAGGCGAGCACTTTGTCCATCGCCGCCCTGGTCTGATCGAGGAATCCCCGGGGGAGGTCCTGGATCACCTTGCGAGTGGACGATCCCGATCCGTAGGCGGGCTTGACCCCTCCGATCCGGTTGAAGTTGGGGTGGAACCGTCCCCCGGTCACCGACTCGAGCAGGTCCAGCACCCTTTCCCGGTCCCGCAGGGCGAAAAACAGAGGGGTGGCAGCGCCCAACTCCAGGGGGTAGGAGGCGTTGAAGATGAGGTGGGAGGCAATCCGCGCCATCTCGGTGAGGATGAGGCGGATGTATTGAGCTCGCTCCGGAACCTCCAACTCCATCAGCCGTTCGGCCGCCACGATGAAGGGAATCTCGTTGGCATATCCCGATACCCAGTCGATCCGGTTGACCAGGGTGGTGATCTGGGGGTAGTTGCGGACTTCGGCCAGCTTTTCGTAGCCGCGGTGCATGTAGCCGATCACGGGTTGGACGTCGTAGGCCCGTTCCCCGTCCACCCTTGCCACCAGCCGGAGTACGCCGTGGGTCGAAGGATGCTGAGGTCCGATATTGAGAGTCATGTCAGGGGTCTGCAGTTCCACCGACACCGAGACTTCCGACAGGTGGCGGACGAGGTCCTGGTCGAGGGAGGCCGTCATCAGGCCTCCGGGTTCTCGGTCGAGGGACCCTCGTCTTCCTGCCCGGGCATGCCTTCCACATCCACGGTCCCGGGCCACGGCTTTACCTCCCGTGAGAGGAGGGGGAAGCTCTTACGGAGAGGATGGCCGATGAATCCGTCTGGCAGGTAGAGGTTGGCCAGATTTGGATGGCCGGTGAAGGTGATGCCGAACATCTCGTGGGCTTCCCGTTCGTGCCAGTTCGCACCCGAGAAGACCTCCACAAGCGTATCGAGGGTGGGGTGGTCCTTGGGGAGGTCGGTGGAGATGAGGACCAGGTTGCCGGCGGATAGATCGGAAAGAGCGACCAACACCTCCAATCTCTCCTCGACTTCTTCGCCCAGACCGTCACCCACCTCGACCGAGTTGGACCAATCCACTGCCGAAAGCCAGGAAAAGAAGACCAGTCCGAAGTCGTCCCGGGCCCGGGTGCAGGTCTCGACCCACCGGCTCGGTTCGATCTTCACTTTGGCGGTTCGGAACGCCACCTGAGCGGTCCCCCCACTGGCGGCGGCCAGACTCTCCGCCAGTTGCTCCAGGGTGACCGTCGCCGTGTCAGACGGGCTGGCGGTCATGCTGATTCCACTTCTCCCGGATGTCTTCTGCCTGAATCTTCTTCTGGAGGAGAACGATCCCGTCCATCAGCGCCTCGGGTCGGGGTGGGCAACCGGGAACGTAAACATCCACCGGTATCACCTGATCGACACCCTTGGTCACCGAATAGGAGTCCCAATAGGGCCCTCCACAGTTGGCGCAAGACCCCATGGAAATGACGTACTTGGGATCGGGCATCTGTTCGTAGAGCCGGCGGATGGCGGGCGCCATCTTGTCGGTCACCGTCCCCGCCACCACCATGAGATCGGCCTGGCGAGGAGAAGCAGGGAGGGGAATTATCCCGAAACGCATGAAGTCGTAACGCGGCCCGGAGGCAGCCATCAACTCGATGGCACAGCAGGCCAGCCCGAACTGGAACAGCCACAAGGAGTACTTGCGGGACCAGTTGAGAAGCCAGGAGACCGGTTTGGGGGCGCCGAACCGCTGGATCACTCCCACTTCAAGACTCCTTTACGGATGGCGTAAACGAGGCCGAGTACCAAGATCAAGATGAAAGCGGCCATCTCCACCAGACCGAACAGCCCCAACTGATCCACCACTACTGCCCAGGGGAAGATGAAGACGGCCTCCACGTCGAAGATAACGAAGAGCAGCCCGAATATGTAATAGCGAACGTAGGTTTGGCTCCAGCCGGAGCCGACCGGATCGACACCGCATTCGTAGGTGAGAGCCTTCTCGGTGGTGGGGTTTCGGGGTCGCAGCACCGAGGCCACTCCCAGCATCACCATCACCAGGACGACCCCGAGAGCGGCGAAGAATCCAACCGTCAGATAGTCCTGGAAATATGGGCTCATGCGGTCCAGCTGGGTCTTTCCATCCGGGCGGCGAGTATAGGGAGGGGGATCGGAGGCCAGGCAAACCGCCGATACTCTGCGGTTGGTGAGCCTCCCCTCCACTAACGCCGATGGGCTCCTCAACCTGGTAGCCGAATTGGAGCGCCGGTTAAGTGGCAGTTCTCCGTCTCTCCCGCTCAATCCCGAGTTGAGCAGCCTCATCCCCGCCGCCGGCACATACCTCTTCGTCCTCTTCGACGGCCTGGGCGACATGCAGCTTTCCCACCCCGCCGTCGCCGATTTAGCCGCGTGCCGGCGGGGGCGGCTGCAAGCGCCGTTTCCCACCACCACCACCGTGAGCCTGGCTACGGTCGCCAGCGGTCAAGCGGTGGCCTCCCATGGGTGGCTGGGCCATCTGATGTGGCTCCCCGACCTCGGTCAGGTGGTTAACACCCTGAAATGGGTCGATCTCGCCGGGCAGCCGGTGGCCTATCCCTATGCCGATCTGCTCCCCGCTCCCAACCTTTGGGAGCGGCTGCGGGCAGCCGGGGTCGGCGTGGTCACGGTGCAGCCGACCGAGTTCGCCGCCAGCCCGCTCACCGCCGCCCTCTATAGGGGATGTCGCTTTGCCGGCTACTCGAATGCCGCTGAATTCGTGGAGATCTGCCTAATCGAAGCAGCCGCCCCTGGCCAGTTGGTGTTCGCCTATTGGCCCCCGGTCGACTTCGCCGCCCACGTTCACGGGATGGGTTCAACGGAGTACGTCGAAGCCCTGGCCGGAGCCGATCGGGTTTGGGCCTCCTTACTGAACCGGGTTCCAGATGGAATAACCCTTCTGGGCACCGCCGACCACGGGATGGTGGCGGTGGCCCCGGAGGGAAAACGGCTTATCCGCCATCCCGACTATCGGATGCTCGACTTTTACGGCGATCCCCGTGCGGTGATGGTGCGAGGATCGGCGCGACTGATCCGCCGGCTTCGCGCCGAGACTGGGGCCGAGCTGGTGGAGGAAACAGAGCTTCGGTCGTGGTGGGGAGCAGGCCAACGGCACCCCGACCTGGAGGGGCGGTATCCCCAGGCTGTCTTGCTGGCCCCTGACTCTTCAGTGCTCCTCCCCCCGGGCTTCGACAAGAGGCTGGCCGGTTACCACGGTGGCCTCACCGAGGCAGAGACGGCCATCCCCCTGCTGGTAAGAAGCTAAACGGCTGCGCGGGTTGGCGGTGTCCTAGTGGTTGCCGTGGGCAGTCAGCGAAGGAGAGAAGTCAGCTGGGAACAGGGTAGGCCCTACCCGACTGGCGGGAGCGACATCGAATCGGCGTCCGAGCCAATTTCATTGGCGGCTGGGCACCGCTGCCAGCGTTCTTTGGCGTAGCAGCCCCGTATCCGACGCCAGTACGCCAGAAGTCGCTGGGGGCGGGGCTGGGACGCCAAAGAATCCCAACGGGAACAACCATGTTTTCTCGAGCCTGCGATTCGACAGCAGGGAGGCCATCTCGTTTCCTTCGCCGCTTACACGTCGAGGTCCCTGCGCCGACCGCCAAGATCCACGCTCGATCGCGGGACCGCGTAATCCGCACGGCACCCGCGAGAGGTATCGTCGCTGATCCAGGATGAAGATCTATACCCGCACCGGCGACGAAGGTGACACCAACCTGTTCTATGGGGGAAGGGTCAGGAAAGACCATCCTCGCCCTACCGCCTACGGCACGGTTGATGAGGCCCAATCGGCCATCGGGGTGGCCCGAGCCCACTTGGACCGTGAGGACCCCTTGGCCTCTCTTCTTTTGGGACTGGAACGTGATCTCTATGTGTTGATGAGCGAACTGGCCACGCTTCCCCAGAACCGCTCCAAACTCACCGCCGGCACCACCCTGGTCACACCGGAAATGACCCAAGCGCTCGAGGGTTTGATCGATGAACACATGAGCCGATTCGAGCCCCTCACCGATTTTGTGCTTCCCGGAGAGTCAATTGCCGGGGCTTATCTCGATCTGGCCCGCGCCGTGACCCGCCGGGCGGAGCGGCATTGCCTCGAGGTTGCCGACCCAGGCTCCGAGGTGATTCGATACCTCAACCGGCTCTCCGATCTGCTCTGGGTGCTGGCCCGCGAACAGGACGGGACCGTGCACCTGGCCAAGAGTCCGCCAACCCAGGAGCCACCATGAAGATGACCGACAAGCTGGCTGCCGCCT